>NZ_SOAU01000001.1:4445989-4775416 GCF_004364865.1 Ilumatobacter fluminis | reverse complement strand
CCGTCCCGGGTCAGCGAACCTCGGTCGCCGGAGTCGGGTGATCTCCGGAAACGTCGACTCCGTCGCCGTTCCCTCCGACACCCGACCCCAAGCGCTGCGCCCTCGTCGAGGTGGGACTCGACCACTCGGATGGTGCACCGTACGGACCTGTGCCATCAGGGTCCGTGAAATCAGACGTTGCGGCCGCGATCGGGCGTCCTGGCTCGTCTCACGTCACGGTGGCGATGATCCAGAAGTGGTGGGGGTTGATGCCTTCGAAGGTCTTCATCGACGCGCCGTAGGCCTTCAGCTTCGACTTCGGGTGCGTCCACACCTCGATGTCGGTGAGCTGGGGCGCCAGCGGGCCGGTCACCTGATCGGGGTGGAGCCGCGACGCCTGCCACGACAGGCGGGCGAGGAAGCGACGCTGGCTCAACCAGTCGCCGATCTTCGGGATGCGGAACGAGCCGCGCACCGCGGCGCCGAGCGGCACGACGAACCAGTCGCTCGCCGCCGGGGCCCGGTAGTTGAGGGCGATCTTGCCGCCGGGCTTGGTGACCCGAACCGCTTCGGACGACAGTTCGAGCGCGTCGTCCTCGTTGCAGTGCTGCAAGGTGATGTAGCTGAAGCCGAGGTCGGCCACGTTCGGTCGCAGGTCGAGGGTGCGGCCGTCGGCGACCTCGAGGGTGGTGAGTCGTTCGACCTTGCCGAACCGGCCGACCGTTTCGTAGCAGCGCTCGAGGAACCCGGCGTCGAGGTCGGCGGCGATCACGGTGCCGAACTCGCGGGTGAAGGCGCAGGTCATGCGGCCGATACCGGCGCCGATCTCGACCACGGTCTTCTGCTGGTTCTCGGGACCGCGCAGGCCGAACTGTTCGAGGTAGGCGGGCACTTCGTCGTCGCCGGTTGCGACGAACTCGGCGAGGGTCAGTTGTTGGCCGGTCTCGTTGTTGAACACCCAGCCGGTCGTGCGGACGACGTCGTCTCCGGTCGCCATCCGCTCGGAGACGCGCCCCGCGACTTTCCACGGGATCAACTGGCTACGGCGCATGACAAGATTCTGCCAGAGCAACGACCAATTCCGCGAGCGACACCGGGTCAGGTGCCGGAGGTGACGACTCGACCCCCGGGCGAGGCGTTACCGGCGGTCACCTGACCCGGGATCCCGGAGTTGACGGAGCGACTCGTTCCCTCGGGTTCGCGCACCCATCCCGGGTCAGGTGATCGACGGTAACGGCTCGTTCCTCGCCGTCACCTCTGACACCTGACCCGAAGGTCCCGACTACTTTCTCTCGGGGAGGGGGGCTGTGTAGTCGGCGCCGGAGTCGAGGCCGAAGGCGGTGTGGAGGGCGCGGGCGGCGCGCTCCATGTCGCCGGCGGCCATGATGACCGAGATCCGGATGGTCGACGTCGAGATCATCTGGATGTTGACGCCTTCGTCGGACAGCACGCGGAACATCTTCGCGGCGATGCCGGGCGACGACTTCATGCCGGCACCCACCAGCGACACCTTGGCGATGTCGTCGTCGTGGGTGACGGTGTTGGCGCCGATCTCGTCGGCGATCCGCTGCACGATCGACTCGGCCTGGGCCATGTCGGCCATCGGCATCGTGAAGCTGATGTCGGTCGTGCCCTCGGTCGAAGTGTTCTGCACGATCATGTCGACGTTGACGTTCGACTCGGCGAGCGGTTCGAACAAGGCCGCGGAGATGCCGGGGCGGTCGGGCACGCCGAGCACGGTGACCTTCGCTTCGGTCATGTCGGTGACGACGCCGGAGATGATCGGATCTTCCACGGAGGGCTCCTCGTTGGTCACCCACGTGCCCTGTTCCCAGGTGAAGGCGGAACGCACGTGGAGGGGGACATCATGGTTGCGGGCGAACTCGACCGAGCGGAGGGCGAGCACCTTCGAACCGGCGCCGGCCATCTCGAGCATCTCGTCGAAGTGCACCCTGGCGAGCTTGCGGGCCTGGGGGACGATGCGCGGGTCGGCGGTGAAGACGCCGGTCACGTCGGTGTAGATCTCGCAGGCGTCGGCGTCCATCGCCTGGGCGAGTGCCGATGCGGTCAGGTCGGAGGCACCACGACCCATCGTGGTGATCTCCTTGGCGGTGCTGACGCCCTGGAAGCCGGCGATGACGCATACCTTGCCCTCGCTGAGCGACTGGCGGACCCGGTCGCCCTTGACCTCGACGATCTTGGCCTTGCGGTGGGCGGTGTCGGTGATGATGCCGACCTGGCTCCCGGTGTAGCTGATGGCGTCGATGCCCCGGTCGAGCAGGGCCATCGTCATCAGGGCGGCGGTCTGGCGCTCGCCCGTGGTGAGCAGCATGTCCATCTCGCGACCGGACTGGTTCTTGGCGACGGAGTCGGCGAGCGAGATCAGGTTGTCGGTCGCCTTGCCCATCGCCGAGACGACGACGATGACGTCGTTGCCGCGCTTGCGCGTGATCGCGACATTGTCCGCGCAGGCGCGGATGCGATCGGGGTCGGCCACCGAGGTGCCGCCGTACTTCTGGACGATCAGTGCCACGGTTACAGGAGCCTACGACGCCGCCGCCGCGGTCGGACGGAGGGGCGCGAAGTGTTCGGAACGTTCCGCCGTGCCGATGGCGCCGGAAGGGCTGGGTCAGGCCGGGCGACGACGGCGGGTGACCATGAGCAGCGCGCCACCGGCCACGAGCAACAGCGCGGCGATCGGGAGGCCACTGCGGCCGCCTCCGCCCGTCGGCGGGATCGTCGGCGTCGGCGGGAAGGGCGTCACGGAGGTGGTCGTGGTGACATCGGGTGGGTTGACGCCGGTCACGATGACCTCGGCGGTGTCGGCGTCGGTGACGTTGGGTCCGAGCGGCTCGGGGCTGCCGGGATCGACGGGTGTCCCCTCGACGGTCACCGTGTTGACGGTGTCGCGCGTCACGACCGTCTCGCAGGTGAACGTCCACACCTCGGCCGGGCCGGTCTCGAACAAGTCGCCGTCGCCGGTCAACAACCCGTTGCCGTCGTCGTCGCCGGCGACGTAGGTGACCGGGCTACAGGTGTCGTCCGCGATCTGATCGACGACGTTGGCGAGCGGCACGTTTCCGGTGTTCGTGACGTCGTAGGAGTACGTGACCGGCCCGCCCGGCTCGTCGAGCACGGTGGGCGACGCCGACTTGACGATGTCGATGCCGGCTTCGTAGACGGCGACGTAGGCCCCGGCGAAGTCGAACACGAACCCGTCGGCGATGTCGGTGCCGCGCACGCCGGCGACGTTGAGGGTCGGTACCTGGATCGAGTCGGAGCACTCGTACGTCCAGACCTCGCCGACCGACAAGATGTCGTCCCCGTCGCCGTCGTCGGTCAGGGTCGGCGACTCGCACGACGGCTGCGGCGGGTCGGAGGCGTCGGCGAGCAGGATGTCGGTGAGGTCGTCGAGGGTGACGTCGTCACCGGAGTTCGTCACGGTGAAGGTGTAGGTGACGTCGGTCCCGACCGGCACGAAGTCGTCGTCGACGACCTTGGTGAGCGTGATGTCGGGATCGAAGACCTGCACCTCGGCCGTGGCGTCACGGACGTAGATGTTGCCGAGCGGGCCGATCGCAGCTACGACGGCCTCGTTCGTCACCGTGTTCTCGATTGCCGGGGTGTCGGGGTCGTCGGGCAGATCGAGTGTCTCGGTGCAGCTGAACTGCCACGTCTCACCACCGTCGATCAACCCGTTCGACGGAGCGGCGTCGCCGGACACGTACTCGACGGGGGCGCAGCGGTCGTCGATCACGAGGAACGGGAAGAGACCGACCGGGTCGCCCGAGTTCGTCACCTCGTAGGTGTAGGTGACGTCGGTGCCGGGTCGGACGAGCGTCGCCGACGGTGTCTTCGTCAGGGTGAGGTTCGGGGTGACGACCTGTGTCGACGCGGTGTCCTGCGCCTCGACCGTGTCGGGGCTGCGCACGTCGCCGGGCAGGATGCCGTTGGCCGTCACGGTCACCGTGTTCGGCACGTCGAATCCGTTGGTCGTGTCGGCCTTGCTGAGTGCGATGTCGAGGCACTCGTAGCGCCACACCTCGTCCGATTCGAGCAGGCCGTCACCGTCGTCGCCGTCGACGTAGGCCGGATCGCAGAACGGGGAACCGTCGACCTCGTCGACGATGCGAGCGTCGTTCGGGTCGTAGGGCAGGGCGCCGTTCGACAGGTCGAGCGGGACGATGCCCGGGTTCGTCACCTCGAACCGGTAGTCGACGGTTCGCGGCGTGGGGGCGTCGGGACCGATGATCGGTTCGCACGCCAGCGTGCTCGGTGGGCACGTGGTCGGCGGGTCGAGGACGGTGCTGCGCGACACGGTCTTGCTGACGTCGACGACCGGCTCGAGGATGATCACGGTCGCGATCGCCTCGTCGGTGACGACGGGCGCACCCGGGTTGTCGGCCGATCGGCCGAAGACGTCGGCGACGTTGATCACCGAGGTTCCGGGGCCGTTGACGTCGGCGAGTTCGATCGTGGTCGTACACGAGTACACCCACACCTCGCCGACCTCGAGCACGCCGATCGTGCCGCCGTCGCCCCCGGTGTAGGTGGGCGTGGCGCACAGCGGATCGATCACCCAGTTGTCGCGGGATACCGGGTTGCCGGCGGCGTCGGTGGGAGCGAGCGACACGGAGTCGGCACCGAGTCGTACCTCGTAGGTGTAGGTCACGTCGGTGCCGGCGAACACGATCGGCTCGTCGACCGATTTCGTGAGCTCGATCGCCTCGGAGTACACCTCGACGGTGGCGGTGGCGTTCGCCGTGACCGGCGGGTTCGGCCCGGTGTAGCCCGGGATGTCGGGCGTTCCGGTCACCTGGGCGACGTTCACGACGCTCTCGGTGACGTTGGCCGTGGTGCAGCTGAAGTCGACCGAGGCGCCGGGTTGGACATCGTCGTACGAGGCGGGCGTGATCGTGCCGTCGTCGCAGTTCGGGTCGGTGAGGGTGACGCCGTCGAGCGTGGTGTCGCCCGTGTTCGTCGCGGTGAACGTGTACGTCACGTCGGTGCCGGTCGGCACCTCGATGTCGTCGGCCGGGCCTTCACCGGCACCACTCACGACCTTGGTCAGGGCGATGTCGGGCGTGACGACGTCGACGTCGTCGGTGGCGGTGTCGGTCACGTGCTGCTGATCGGGTGCCGTACCGACGACGTCGGCGACGTTGTCGTAGTTGCCGCTGACGGCCGGGGCGATCGACGTGCACGAGAACGTCCACGTCTCGTCGAGATCGAGGATCCGGTTGCCGTTCGTGTCACCGCTGACGTAGGCGATGCCGGAGCAGGATCGCTCCCCCGAGTCGTCGGACACGGTCACCCCGCTCAGCGGGGTGTTGCCGCTCGGCGGGATCGACACGGTGTACGTCGACGTCACGGCTCGGTCGGTCTCGGACAGGTCACCACGGACGATCGTCGGTGCGTTGACCTTCGTCAGTTCGATGTCGGGCTGGTAGTCGAAGCTGTTGTAGATGCTGCAGGTGATGATCTGCTGGCTGTCGACGTCGAGCGCGAAACCGTTGCCGTCGTCGAGCTCGCCGCTCTGTGTCTCCTCCGTACCGTCGATGTTCTTGAGGCGGCACGTCCAGTCGTCGGCGTCGGGGCGCCCGGCGGTGTAGCCGGGCTGCAGCGCCTCGACGACGGTGGCCGACGTGGAGGCGTCGGATGGGTCGGGCTCCCACTGGAAGTTCGCGAGACCTTGCGCGTTCGTCTCGCACATGCGTGGCGCACCGTCGTTCGGGTCGACGGGATTGCCGCAGAACGCCGCTTCGACGGGGTCGGTGTCGGGCAGGATCCACTCGAACGTGCCGCCGTTGACCGTCGGGGTGACGGTGATGTCCCAGCCGGGTGCCGGGTCGTAGCTCGCGCTGCCGGCCGTCTGGGCGAGCTTACGGATCGACAGCGACGGCGAGCAGAGTTCGCTCACGACACCGCGCAGGAACGCGGCGAGGTCGTCGAAATCCTGTACGAGCGCGACGTCGACGTCGTTGATGCTCGTCACCGACCCGAGGTCTGCGTCGCGGACGACCTGCGGGCCGGCGATCGCCTTCAGTCGCTCCTCGCTGTCGTCGTTGTTCAGGGCCTTCCCCACCCCGACGGCCAGCATCCGGGTGTCGGCCGACTTGATCGAGTCGGCGGCGGCGGTGGCCCGCGCCATCGTCACGGCGTCGGCCGACCCACGATTGGTGTTCATGCCGACATCGGGGGGCGGGCCCTGGTCGAACGGGTCGGTCGGCTGGTCGAAGTCGTATGCGGTGGGGTCGCCGTCGGTGATGTACACGACGAGCTCGGACGGCTCGTCACCGGCCTGCCCGAGGCTCTGCTGCCAGTTCGTGTACTGGTTGCTGTTGTTCGAGCTCCGCCAGTTGTTCGACGACGACGGATCACCCGATCCGTCGTAGCTGTAGATGTTGACGCCGTTCGGACGGGGCGGCTTCGGCTGGTAGTAGTCGTCGATCGCACCGCGGAACACGCCGCCGCTCTGCAGCGACGACTCGGTCACTTCGGCGAAGCCGGCCAGTTCCTCCGAGAAGGTGGCGAATTGGAGGACCCTGGCGTTGGAGCCGGTGTCAGCGAGCGCGTCGAGGAACGCCTCGCCAGCGTCTCGGACCTGATCGACGGCTCCCGACGACTCGATCGAACCCGACGCGTCGAGCACGAGCGTGACGTCGGTGCCGCACGAATCCGCGATCGACGGATTGGCGACACCGGTCTCCTGCGCGGCCACCGGCGAGGCCGGTGGCGCCATCGCGACGGCGACCGTTCCGACCGTCGCGATCGACCAGGCCGACAGGACTCGAGCTACCCCACGCTGCCCCATACCGGGCGAACCTAGCCGGGCTGGAACCGGCTGTCGTGATGACGCGTGTACTCACCGGGCCCGACGCCGAGACACGCCGAGGGCCACGACTCCGGCCACCAGACCGAGCATCGCGGTCTGGAGCGATCGACCGACGGAACCACCGGTGGGAGGCAGCGGCGTCACCTGGAAGAAGTTTCTGACCGTCACGGTCACCGTGGTCGCGTCGCCGACGACGACGCCACCGGCCGGTTCGACGGTGGGCGTTGCCAGCCCCGGGTCGTCCTCGGTGACGATGCAGCGGGCTCCGGTCGGCAGACCGTCGACGGTCACGCTCAGCGGGTTGCCACCGCCCAGCACGATGTCGTCGTCGTACACCGTGGTCACGGTGCCGAAGTCGCCGACGAGGGTGCACACCATCGAGATGGTGAACGGGCCTGCAGCACCCGGTGCCGTCGGGTTGCCGGTGACTTCCTTGACCACACGCACCGAGCCGGTCGTGTACGTGTTGGTGACGGTGACCGTCTCGACCGTGCCGTCGCCGACGACGACGCCGTCGGCGGGTTCGATCGACGACGCGTCCGCAGCGCTGGTCTCGGTCTCGACGAACTCGCAGCGTGCGCCCACCGCCAGATCGTCGATCGTCGCGGCGAGCGGGTTCGGGCCGCCGAGGAACACCTCGCCGTCGTACACGACCCGCGTGCCCGACTCGTCGACGAGCGTGCACGTCACGGCGATCACGAACGGCCCGGCGGCACCGGGGGCGTCCGTGTTGCCGTCGACGACCTTCTCGATCTCGACCGAGCCGACCCCGTACGAGTTCGTGACGGTGACGTCGACGTCGCCCTCGGGGAGCTCGACCGTCGTGCTGGTGCCGTCGTCGGTGGTCTCGTCGTCACCGGCGACGACCTCGATCGTGGTGGTCGCTCCCTTGGCGTCGGTCTCCTCGATCGCACACGACGCTCCGACCGGGAGACCGGTCAGCGTGACGCTGTCGCCGTCGTCGAGCACGAACGTCATCGGTGTCGCCGGGCCGTAGCCGTCGGCGTACACGGGCGACTCGAGGAAGGTGCAGTCGACCGTGACGGTGAACGGGCCGTACTCCACGGGCTCGCCGTCGGCGTCGACGGCGTCGGAGTCGACGACCTTCTCGATCGTGAGCGGCGCGTCGTCGTACACGTTGACGAGTTCGACCGTCCTGATCAGCTGGTCGTCGCGACCGACGGTCGCCGTCGTCGAGGTGGCCGACGTCTGGCCCTGGTCGGTCTCCTCGGAGAGGGTGCAGTCGGCACCCCACGGCAGGTTGTTGATCACCTGCGGGTCGCCAGGCACCAGGGTGAGCCGGGCGACGTCGTCGGGCAGGGGGACGTCCTCGCCGGCCGACACGCACGACAGCGTCGCCGGGAACGAGGCGGGTGCCCATTGCGAGGCATCGCCGCTGACGATCTTCAGCACGCGCAGCGGACCGTTCGCCAGCGCCGCACCAACGCGTGGCGGCTCGGACGGCAGGGTGTAGTTCACCGGGGCGCCCTGTGCATCGACGATCCGACCGGTCGTGCCGACCGTGTTGTAGGTGATCTCGTCGGGTTGGGCCGTATCGGCGGTGTAGTCGGCGTCCGGGTCGAACGCCGGCGCGACCATGCGCACGTCGACGGCGACCGTGTCGGCCGGACCGAGTGGTTCGGTCGGCAGGATCTCGACCTGGAGTCCGGTGACGGTCGACGGGTCGACCGGCAGCGGGTCACCCTCCGGCCAGGCGACCCAGTCGAGCGCCGGGCAGAGCAGGTTGGGCGGTGCCGCACCATCGTCGGCGACGGTCGGGGTGACGGCATCGCAGGTGCTGGCACCGGTGGTGTACCAGACGTTCAGCGTGCCGATCCCGGCGTCGACGAGCTCGGGGCGATCACCCGAGAAGACCGGCTGCCACTCACTGCCCCGATCGATCGCCGGCACGGTCGCGAGCGTGTCGCCCGGCGCCGGCAGCGAGTCGATACCGAGGACCCGGTCGATGTCGCGGTTGCCGGAGTTGACGAACCGCAGGCGGAAGTCGACGTCGCCACCCGGTTCGGCGATCGGGATGCACGGCCGGGCCGAGAATCCGTCGGTGTCGGGCACGCAGTCGGCGGGATCGGCCGACGCCACCGCGGGGTCGGTCGTGTAGCCGAGTTCGTCGGAGCCCTCGGCCCGGACGAGCTTCGAGACCGACATCGCACCGGCGAGTTGGACCGAGTTCGTCGCTTCGGCGAGGCATTCGCCGGTGTCGGGGTCGATGTCGTCGCTCGGGTCGCCGTCGCACGAATCCCAGGAACGAGCCGCGACGATGCCGACCTCGTTGGTGAACTCGGTACCGGCGGGGAGACCGGCCCGCAGCGTGGCGTCGAACGTGATGGTGTACGACGCCCCGATCGGCAGGGTGCTCCCGGGTGGGAACTCGAACGTGACGGTCGGGTCGGTCGGGTCGGTCGAGTCGTCGGTCACCGTCACGAGCAGGGGCAACTCGGGGAGTCCGGTGCCACCCTCGATGTCGTAGGTGTAGTTCGGCGGATCGGCCAGCACGATCATCGGCCCGTCGCCGTCGACGGGGAGGTCATCGGTGATCACCGGGTCGACGATGTCGACGTCGCCCGTGTTCGTGACGACCATCGTGTAGGTGAAGGCGGGTCCGGGCGGCACCTGGTTGCCGTCGGGTGTCTTGCGGATCTGCACGCTGTTGTCGGCGTGTTGGTACACGATCGTGTCGGTTGCCTCGGCGATGGGGCTCGTGACGGGCTGATCGTTGCCGTCGAGGTCGGAGCTGATCGCCTGAGCAGTGCTGGTGTTGGTGGCGGTGCCGGCAACCGTCTCACCGGGAGCCGGGTCGTTGAAATCGGGCAGGTCGACGGGCACCGGCGTGGTGTCGAGTTCGCCGTTCGCGTCGATGTTCAGGAACGCACGACGCTGGATCTGGAACGACACGGTCTGCAACGGCGTGGTGATCGGGTCTTCCCAGTTGGCGCCGTCGACGCGGGTGAAGGTGTAGCGCAGACCCTGCACGTCGGCAGGGGTGACGCCGGTGGGCAGGGAGAGCGTCGGGCCGGTCGTCTCGTCGCCGATCTGCCAGGTGGCTCCGGTGAGTTCGGGGGCGCCCCCGACGCCGAGCGTCCACGTGCCACCGGTGAGTGCGTCGACGCGAACCTGATCGATCGGCGCCGTGAACACCACGTCGTCGAGGCCGACGAAGTCGTACTGGTTGAACAGGAGCGGGTCGTCGTCGACGAGCACCATCTCGACGGCGCGCGACGGCGGTGGGAGCGCCGGACTGCCGCCGCCGGTCGGCTGGCCACCGATCGTCACCGTCACCGGGCTGTCGTCTGGTTCCTGCTGCGAGGCGGGCGTGATCGTCTTCGTGGCGTTGACGAGCAGTCCTTGTTCGACGAGGACCATGTCCGCCTCGGAGGTCGAGTCACCGGTCCAGTTGTCGGGGTTCGGGATGTTCTCGGGCGGGATGTCGACGAGGTCGGCCGCCGCGACGGTGACCTCGTTGGCGACCGGGGAAACCCCGGTCGAGGGGCGGGTCGTGCCGTCGCTGCGGGCGAACTCGCGCAAGCGCAGCGCGAACTGCACCGTCGCCGTGCCGGCACCGACCGGGTCGTTGATGTTGATGCGGCCCTCGTACGTGACCTCGATGCCGGTGACGTCGACGAGTTCGGCCTCGGTGAGCGCCAGGGCGTCGGTCAGGGAGTACTCGGACGGCGTCAGGCCGGTGAGGGTGATCGTGACGTCGTCGGCGCCGACGTCGTCGGGCGGCGTGATCTCGGTGAACTGGGTCAGGTTGAACCACTCGAAGGTGTCGCCGCCCGTGTCGTCGGTGATCACCAGCTCGTCCACCTTCGCCGGTGTGGTGTTCGTGCCGGTGAGGGTGACCAGGCTCCGCGGGTACTCCTCCTGTGGCACACCGGGTTCGGGGATCCCGAGCGGGCCACCGACCCAGTCCTTGGTCGAGTTGACGGTGACCGGCACGTCGGTGATGGCGATCGTGTCGCTGTCGAAGAACGTGAACGGGTCGTCGTCGAGATCGAAGACGGCCTCCGACATCACGTCGTTGCGGATCAGGCCCTCGGTGTTCGTGTTGTAGAGGTTCTCCTCGATCACGGGCACCGTCGGGTCGCTGCGGAGGACGTCGCGAAGCTCGAAGACCGGTCGGATGATGCGGTCGTTGCCGACCGACGGCGCGATGCCGGTACCGACGGGTGGCGCTCCGGCGTCGAGACGGTCGCCACGGGTCGGGCTCTCGACGTAGACGAGCCGGAAGGCGAGCGTGATCGGACGTTCGGCGGTCCGCACGACGTAGCCGGGGTAGGTCCCGTCGCAGGCAGCCGGACACGGGTCGTTGTCGGGCTGGACCCAAGCGCCGGTGGAGGGGTCGTCGCCGGGCGACGCGACCTGGAACAACTCGGTCGAGAGCACCTGGTCGTACGTCAGGTGGGGGTCCATCGCCGGGGTGATCTCGTCGATCCGGATGAGGTCGAACGAGTCGAAGACACTGTCGGGCAGCGCCGTGTTCGCCGGGTCGGGAACGTCGGTGATGCGTGCGGCGGCGAGTCCGGAGTAGCCCTGCGTGGACCAGCTGATCGTGATGCCCGAACGCTGCTGCGAGCGGGCGTTGAGCAGGTTGCGGTCCCACGATTTGTCGAGCGGGTCGCCGGCGCCGGGGTCGATCGGCGTCACGACCACGTCGTCGCAGGCCTGGATCGACTGGACCGGTGCCGCATTCGTGCCCGGCTCGGGCAACGCCGATGTGTGCGCGCAATCGTCGAACGTGGTGTCGGCGTCGGGCTGGTCGGCGGCGCCGCCCGGTCGGACACCGAACGACAGGTTCGGTGCCACGCTCGTGCCGGGCGGGAAACCACCCTCACAGCCTCCGCCGGGCACCGCCGCCTGGTAGACGAAGCGGATCGCGGTGGCGTCGTCCTGGACGGGGTCCGGGAGCGTCTCGTTGACGATCGTCGGCCCGACGATGCCGACCATGCCGGGCACGTCGATCCAGGTGAGCGGGTCGGTCTCACTCGTCGTGTACTGGACGGTCAGCGTCGAGCACGCGGGCACCGGCGTCGCGGTGACGGCTTGGGGCGAGAACGCGTCGAACCAGCCGTTCGGGTCGGGCATGACGGACGGATCCTGCACGATGGTCGTGTCGGCGTCGACGGTCGACTCGGGGAACGGCAGGAGTCGTCCCTCGAGTTGCACGATCACGATCTGGCCGGGTCGGCCGGGCACCTGTGGCGGCGTGATCGACTTGCCCGTCTCGACGGCCAACCGGTCGACGATCGTGACGAGGGTGTCGCGGGCGAACGCCGTGTCGGCGTTGTTGCCGTCGCTGCCGTCGACGCGGACCAGGTTGGGTCGGACGAACGTCTGGACCGGGATGCCGCCGATCGTCTGGACCTCGGGCGTGTCGACGGTGAACGCGATCTCGGCGTCGGCACCGGGGAGGATGACGGCCGGGTCGGTCGCGGTGAACTCGACGGAGAACCCGGTCACGGTGTCGCAGCCCGGTGACGGTGGGGGCGGCAGGGTGTCGACCGTCGTGGTCGGGATCGGCGCGATGTCGGTGCCGTCGCACTCGTAGGTGATGGTCGCGGTGTCGGCGTCGGCCGGCCAGTCGACCGACGTGAAGCCGGTGAAGACGACCGGGTTCTCACCGGTGAACGGGTTGTCGATGGCGCCGTCGGCGGGCTCGGTGAAGGTGAGCGACGTCAGCGGGTCGGGTCCGTTGACGGCGCCGAGCGTCACCGTGGTCGAGTCGCCCGAGTTGATCGTCGACGGATCGAAGGTCTTGGTGGCCTCGACGTCGAGCGTGCTCTGGCGGATGTTGAACGTGTCGTCGGCCTCGGCGTCGGCGGTCTCGCCGTCGAGGTCGACCGTGGTCTCGACCGTGTTGTCGACCACCACCGGCGGCGTCGCGGTGCCGCGCTGGACCAGGGTCAGATCGACCGATGCGGTCGCACCGGGGTCGATGCCGTCGCCGGTCGTGTCGGTGAAGGTGTAGCGAACCCCGCTCGCGCCGACCGGCGGTGATGCGCCGGGCGCGATGACGACCCAGCCGGGGAGCGACGAGTCGTAGAACTCGATCGTGACCTCATCGGCGTTCGGCGGCAGCGTCGGGGTGCCGACATTGCCGATCACGAGGTAGGTGAACGGGTTCGAGGTGTCGGTCGAGGGTGGGTCTTCCGGCGGGTCTTGGATGACGAGGGTGTCGACGGGCACGTTCGATTCGTTCGTACCGGTCAGTGAGAGCGTGATCGGGTCGGTGTCGCCGGCGACCTGGCTGTCGGGTGAGTACGACTTCGTCGTCGACGCGGCGATCGTGACGGACACGTCCGGGGTCACCGTGGCCGTGGACTGCTTCTGGTTGGCGTTGTCGGCGGTGATCGTCGCGGTGTTGTCGATCGGTACCCCGTTCTCGCTCGGCGGGATCGTCGGGTCGACGACCACCGGGACCGAGATGGTGACGATCTGTCCGGCCAGGAGGCCCGTGTCGCCGCCGAGGTCGTCTTGGAACTCGACCGTGATCGGCGGGCCGTCGTCGACGGTCGGCTGCGTCGAGGCGCCGGTGATCGTGACGGGCCCGTTCTGCTCGACGTACGGGGGAAGCGGATCGGTCAGCGTCGCGCCGATGCAGCCGGCGGCCGCTGCGGTCGAGCACTGGACCTGGATCGTGTAGTTGAAGGTCTGGCCGGGTTGCACCGTGGTCGCGTCGGCGACCTTCTGGATCGACAGCGCCGCCGCCTCCTGTGCCGTCGCCGGCGATGCGACGCCGCCGATCGCGACGGTCGACGTCACGATCAACGCAGACGCGACGAATTTCCCTGCCGAGTTGCCAAATTCCCACACGATTGCGCACCGTAGCGCGTGCGCGATCGTGTGCCGGAACGACGGCTCCCTACGACGCCTGGGACAGCGAGACGACCTCGAACTCGAGCAGGCTGGCGCCGCTGGCGACGGGGTGCTGCGGCTTGGCGTCGCCCTTGCCGCCGTCTTCGTGGGTGTTCTCGTGCTGCTTCTGGAAGGCCTGACCGTTGCGCCAGTTCTGGAACGCCTCCTCCGACTCCCAGCGGGTCACGACGAAGTAGCGGTCGTCGCCGCTGACCGGACGGAGCAGCATGAACTCCTCGAAGCCGGGCTCCTGGTCGACCTGGCCCGCCCGGGCGGCGAACCGGGCTTCGAGCTGATCGCCCATTCCCTCGGGGACTTCGATGGCGTTGATCTTCACGACGGACATGCCGTCCACGTTACGTGCGTCGAATTGTGCCTGGCACAATTCGACACACGGTCACCAGTCGAGGTCGTAGTAGTAGCTGTCGATCGGGAAGTCGACGACGGTGACGGCGGCGTCCGGTTCGACGGTGATCTCACCGTCGGCGACCGCGATCAGCTGGCCCGCGTTGCCGACGCCGACGGCCATGTACGTCTCGGCCGAGGCGAGCAGGGTGTTGGCCCCGGTCTGGGTGTCGATCGACATCAGGTCGCTGCTGCCCTCGGCGCCGAACAGGGTCGCAATGAGGTCGTCGCCGACGACCTCCCACGGTGTCGCCTGCGTCGTGAACGCGACCGGCCAGTCCTGGATGGTGCCACCGGCCGCGCTGAGCGGGATGCGGTGGACGTCGCCCGACTGGAGTTGGACGAGCACCGACCCGTCGGGGGCGATGTCGGCCCACCAGACCGCGGACGGGGAGTCGTACGAGTCGGGCACGGGCGAGGTCTCGAACACGAACTCGTCGCCGGTGGCGACGTCGCGGACCACGGCGCGGTCGTACGGGGTGAGCACCCAGAACTCCGGCTGCTCCGGGTCGGGGAGGCAGGTCTCGGAATCGACGTAGGCGAGCAGGCTCTCGTCGGGGCCGACCTCGACGCCGGAGCCGCGGCCGAGCATGTCGATCGCCCCTGTGGCGACGTCGATGGAGCCGATCGAGCCGACCGAGGTCTCACAGGCGTACCACGAGTCCTCGTAGCCCTCGCTGAAGTAGATCGTCGACCGGTCGGCGGTGAGGCGGATGTTGCCGCGGAACACCCCGTCGATGCTGAAGAAGTCGTCGACGGTGTTCACGATCTCGCCGGTGGCCACGTCGACCTCGACGAGACCGAGGTCGGTGGTGGCGAAGAACGTCGCCGGCGTGTCGACCGGCGGTGCCGGGGGCGCCGTCGTGGGTGGTGCAGTGGTGGGTGGTGCGGTGGTGGGTGGCGCAGTCGTGGGCGCGGCCGTCGTCGGGGCCGCCGTGGTGGGGGCGGCCGTCGTGGGCGCAACGGTGGTCGGGGCCGCCGTGGTGGGGGCGGCGGTGGTCTCGACCGGCGCCTCGGTGGTGGTCGCCACGGTCGAACTCGACACCTCGTCAGAGCCGCCTCCGCAGGCGGCGAGCGTGCCGGCCAGGGCGATCGCGGTCAGGATCGGCAGGTGTCGTCTCACGGCGCGGACCTTACCCCGCATGGTGCGCCGGGCGCCGTCGAATACGTCGTCGAACGGACCACGGCGAGTGCTCGGGTCACGCCGCAGCGGGCACGGGAAGCTCGGCGAGCGCCGAGCGACCCCGCTCCCACGCACCCACCGCATGGCGGGCGATCGCGCGGTCGATCCACCGCTGCGCCGCGATCCCGAAGGTCACGTCGGCGGCACAGTCGGGATCGTCGACGCACAGCCGCTTCACGACGGCGTCCTCCATCATCTGCTCGTGTTCCGCGTCGGCGAGCACGTGCACGTGGAAGAACCGGCGGACCTCGTCGGCGACGCCGATGCGATCGCAGGCTTCGACCATCAACCGGTTGGGCGCGACGGAGTCCATCTCGAACAGCGTGAGCTGGCCGACGACGATGTGACGCCACGAGCGACGCAGACCGCAGGCGGTGATGAAGTTGACGGTGGCGAACGCGACGCCGGGCAGTCGGTCGAGGACGTCGGACTCGTCCACGCCCAGTGCCGACGCGGCGCGGGCGTAGAGCTCGGCGTGGGAGAACTCGTGGCCGACGCCGTACTCGCCTGCCTGCACGTCACAGATCGCCCGCTTCACCTCGCCGTCGAGTCGGGGTACCGCGAACGTGTGGGGATCGGCCTCGATCATCTGGTACGGCATCCGCATGGCGATCGCGTCGGCGAGGTGGTCGCGTCGGCCGTGCTCGGCGAGCCAGGCGGCGGCCCCCGGGGTCTCGTCGGGGGCCAGGGCGCCCTCGATCGCCTCGGCCACGGCGAGCCCGTCGAGCCACACCTGGTCGTGGGCGTGCTCCATGAACCATTCCTCGAGGTTCCGACGCCACTCGACGGCGAGCGGATGCCACTCCATGTCGTCGTGCACGTCGCGCCAACCGCGATACGACAGGCCGTTGAGCATGAACCAGGCGAGCTGACGGTCACGGTCGAACGGGTCGGGGTGCGCCATGTTGAGCGACGCGCCGACGCCGGTCGTGAGCAGATCGACAACGGCACTCGAGATCGGTCCGACCGGCTGGGGAAGCCTCGGGGAGGTGGGGATGATCGAACGTGACATGGATCCCTCGGTTCCCGCTGCGTTGCCGCTGGAAACGTCCCCGAACGGGTGATCCGACCGGCACCGATCGGACGCCACCCGGCTGTCGTAACACCTGTTCCACACTCGTGACATTCTGGAACAGCTCTGCCAGAATACGTCCATGACGACCATCGACACCCCGATCCAGCAGGACCCCCACATCGTCACCGAACTGCCGGGGCCCCGCGCCCGGGCGGTCATCGAGCAGGACGAGCGCTACTCCAGCCCGTCACTCACCCGCGTGTACCCGCTGGTCGTCGCGCGCGGTGAAGGCGCCGTGATCGAAGACGTCGACGGCAACCGATTCCTCGACTTCAACGCCGGCATCGCCGTCAACGCCGCCGGCCACAACCACCCGAAGGTCAACGCCGCGATCCACGCCCAGGTCGACGCCTGCCTCCACTACTGCTCGAGCGACTTCTTCCACCCGAGCCACGCCGACCTCGTCGAACGCCTCGCCACGAGCGTGCCCGCCGGCATGGGCGACGCACGCGTCTTCCTCGCCAACTCCGGCACCGAAGCGGTCGAGGGCGCCCTCAAGCTGGCCCGCCACCACACCGGCCGCCCCAACGTGATCGCCTTCTACGGTGCGTTCCACGGCCGCAGCCTCGGCAGCCTGTCGCTCACCTCGTCGAAAGCGAAGTACCGCAGCGGCTTCGGCATCGTCACGCCCGGCTCGTATCACGCCCCGTTCGCGTACGCCGCCGAACTCACGGGCGCCGACTACATCGAACAGGTCCTGTTCCACCACATGACCGAGCCCGGCGACGTGGCGGCGATCTTCGTCGAACCGATCCAGGGCGAAGGCGGCTACATCGTCCCGCCGGCAGGCTGGTTGCAGGCGCTGCGCGACCTGTGCGACCGCCACGGCATCCTGCTCGTGATGGACGAGGTGCAGTCGGGCATCGGCCGCACCGGCACGATGTGGGCCTGCCAGCACGACGACGTCACCCCCGACATCATCACCGCCGGCAAGGGGCTCGCGAGCGGCATGCCGCTGTCGGCGATCATCGCCCGCGACACGATCATGCAGTGGGCACCCGGCAAGCACGGCTCGACCTTCGGTGGCAACCCGGTCGCCTGCGCCGCAGCGCTCGCCACGATGGATCTCGTCGACGACGAACTCGCGGCGAACGCCGCCGCCCGCGGCGAGCAGCTGATGGCCGGCCTGCGTGCGCTGCAGGAGCGTTTCCCGATCATCCAGGAAGTTCGCGGCCGCGGCCTCATGATCGGCTTCGACCTCGTCGACCACGACATGGCGGTGGCGTTCGAACAGGCGTGCTTCGAGCGTGGCGTGCTGTCGCTCACGTGCGGCAAGCGCGGCGTGCGACTCGCCCCGCCGCTCGTGATCACCGAGGCCCAATGCGACCGCGCGCTCGAAATCATCGCCGACGCCTGCGAGGCTGTCACCCGCTGACGCAAGTCCGGCGTCGGAGATCTCCGGACGCGTCTGCCCCTGACGCATCCCCTTTGTCGCCGGAGGTCTCCGACGCCTCCCCCACCACGACCGAACCATCCGACCCAACGATCCGACCGAACGACCCAGGACGCACCATGAGCACGATCCCCCAGCACGACGAACTCGCGAAGCGCACCGGCCACCTCCTCGCCGCGTGCGGCGCCAAGGTGACGAACGGCGACCAGATGGCCCGCACCCCGATCACCGGCGGTTCGCTCGGTGCCGCTGGTGCCGCCGGCGACATCGGTGCCGCCGTCGACCGGGCCCACGACGCCTTCGAGATCTGGCGCACCACACCGGCTCCCGTGCGCGGCAACGTCGTCCGTCGCCTCGGTGAGCTGCTCCGCGAACACAAGTCGCAACTCGGCGAACTCGTGTCGATCGAGGCCGGCAAGATCCGCTCCGAGGGCCTCGGCGAGGTGCAGGAGATGATCGACATCTGCGACTTCGCAGTCGGACTCTCCCGCCAGCTCCACGGCCTCACGATCGCATCCGAGCGACCCGGTCACCGGCTGATGGAGACGTGGCACCCGATGGGGCCGGTCGGTGTGATCTCGGCGTTCAACTTCCCGGTCGCCGTCTGGTCGTGGAACGCCGCACTCGCGATCGTCGCCGGCGACCCCGTCATCTGGAAGCCGAGTGACAAGACCCCGCTCACCGCCCTGGCGTGCGGCGCACTGTTCCAGCAGGCCGCCCGCGAGAACGGCGCCCCCGAACACCTGCTCCAGGTCGTGCTCGGCGGCGGCAAGCAGGGCGCCGACCTGGCCGCCCACGAGGGCGTGCCGATCGTGTCGGCCACGGGTTCCACCGCCATGGGCCGCAAGGTCGCCCCCGTCGTGGCCGCCCGCTTCGGTCGTGCGATCCTCGAACTCGGCGGCAACAACGCCGCGATCGTCGCACCGTCGGCCGACCTCGACCTCGCCGTGCGCGGCATCGTCTTCTCCGCCGCCGGCACCGCCGGCCAGCGCTGCACCACCCTGCGCCGGCTGATCGTGCACCGCTCCGTTCACGACGAGATCGTCGAGAAGGTGGCCAAGGCGTACGAGTCGCTCCCGATCGGCGACCCGCTCGCCGACGGCACCCTCGTCGGACCGCTGATCGACGGTGGTTCGTTCGACCGGATGCAGGCCGCACTCGAGACCGCGCAGGGCGACGGCGGCACCGTGGTCGCCGGCGGTGACCGCGCCCTCGACGACGAGGCGCCCGACGCTTTCTATGCCCGGCCGGCGATCGTCACCATGCCCGGCCAGACCGAGATCGTCCGCAGCGAGACCTTCGCGCCGATCCTCTACGCCATGGCCTACGACGACCTCGACGACGCGATCGCGTTGCACAACGAGGTGCCGCAAGGCCTGGCGTCGTCGATCTTCACGACCGACCTGCGCGAGGCCGAGACGTTCATCGGCGCCGCCGGCAGCGACTGCGGCATCGCCAACGTCAACATCGGCCCGTCGGGTGCCGAGATCGGCGGGGCGTTCGGCGGCGAGAAGGAGACCGGCGGCGGCCGCGAGTCGGGCAGCGACGCCTGGAAGGGCTACATGCGCCGCCAGACCAACACGGTCAACTACAGCCGCGACCTCCCACTCGCCCAAGGCGTCAACTTCGACGTCTGAGCCGGGCCGGATCCGCCCCTCGCTGGGTTCCGCCTCGCCGCTCGCAGCCGGGAGGCTGCTCGGGTTCGTCGCGCCTTGCGCTCGAACGAACTGATCCCGACTCAGAATCCACGGGGAGAGTTCCTGCTCCTCCCGTTGATCCAGGGTGTGACGTTCTGCTCGGGGGCCGCTCGCGGTTCGGGCAGACTGGGTGCCATGACGACGGTGGCGTTGGCTGGGGAGCTGTTCTCGAACATCAGGGAGTTCACACTCGACGTGCTCGACGGGTTGCCCGACCAGGCACTGACCTGGCGACCCGACCCCGACGGCAACACGATCGCCTGGCTCGTCTGGCACCTCGCCCGGGTCCAGGACGACCACGTCGCCGGGCTCGCCGACGGCGAGCAGGTGTGGGCGGCGCCCGGGTGGACCGAACGGTTCGGCCTCGACACCGACGACGACCGGATCGGCTACGGCGACTCGAGCGACGACGTCGCCGCCCTCGCACCCGAGGATCCGTCGGTGCTCGGGGACTACCTCGACGCCGTCACCGACCGCACCCTCGACTGGCTCGCCGGCGCCGATGGGGACGACTGGGACCGGATCGTCGACCGGAACTGGGACCCTCCGGTCACCGCCCGCGTTCGCCTCGCCAGCATCATCTCCGACGACCTGCAACACGTCGGTCAAGCCGCGTACCTGCGCGGCATGTACGAGCGGTTGGGAGCGCACCGAAGGCCTCCCTCCGACACCTGACCCACCGCGCACCCGAAGGGTTTCGTCAGTCGGCCTTCGTGGCCAGGGTGCGGGTGAGGCCGAAGACAGCGCCGGTGAGGGCGACGGCGGCACTGACACCGATGGCCACTCGCACGTCGGTCAGGTCGGCGATCGCGCCGTCGACCACGGCGGCGATCGGTCGGCACCCGAGGAATGCCACCGACCACCACGCCATCACGCGTCCTCGCAGGTGCTCCGGCATCGCCTTCTGCAGTTCGGAGTTCGTGCCGGTCACGCCGAGCAAGAACCCGGATCCGCTCACGGCCGCGCCCGCCAGTGCGATGGGCGTCACCGGCGCGAGCGCGACGGTGGCCAGCCCGACGGAACTGATCACGAGCGCGACCGGCACGATGCGTTCCCGATCGACGCGCGCCTTCACCCGATCGAACCAGGGCGCGGTGAGCGCGGCACCGAGTCCGAACGAACCGACCAGCAGACCGACCGTGGCGTCGCCACCGCCGAGCGACTCGGCCAGGGCCGGCATCAGCGTGCTGAACGGGTCGGAGGTCCAGCCGACGATCAGAGTTGCAGCGAGCACCGCGATGACCTCACGACGGTCGAGAATCCAGCGGACACCTTCGCGCACGTCGGCCGACGAGTCGTCGTCCGGCTCGACCTCACCGCGCGGCCGGATGACGAGGAGCACGACGAGCAGCGGGACGAAGGTGAGTGCGTTGATCCCGAAGGCCCATTCGGCCCCGAGCGCTGCCACGGTGGCGCCGGCGGCGATCGGGCCGATCGAGCGAGCGATGTTGAACGTCATCGAGTTCAGGGCGATCGCCCGGTCGAGGTCGCGCCGTTCGACGAGCGACGGCACGACGGCCTGGAGCGACGGCAGGATCGTCGCCGCGCCCAACCCGATGACGGCGGTCGCGGCGTAGATCGGCCACGGGCCGGGTAACCCGTCGATGCCGACCACGATCACGGTGACCGCCAACGCCGACGCGCCGGCGAATGCGATCGACTGACCGGCGAGCAGCATGTGTCGACGATTCACCCGGTCGGTGAGCGCGCCCATCCACGGGGTGAGCAGCATCGTCGCGATGAACTGGACGATCGACACCGCGCCGACGGCAGTGTTCGACCCCGTCAGGTCGTAGACGACGATCCCGGCCGCGACGTTCTGGAACCAGTTCCCGGTGTTCGACAGTGAGTTGGCGAAGAAGAACGGGGCGAACACACGGTCGCGCAGCAGCGCCGAGAAGCTGCTCGCGGTCTCGTCGGCCCGCGCGGCCGTGGGTGTGGTCACCTCCCCCGCCTACCCCAGGTGCCCTCGCACCAAACCGCGACTCCGTTCATGTCGCCGCGACCGGGTCGGGGTGATCTCCGGACACGTCGACTCCGTCGCCGCGCCCTGCGACACCCGACCCGTTGGTCGCGTACTGTGCGGCGGATGGGGTTGCCGTTGTCGCCGCCGATCAAGCCGATGTTGGCGAAGCTCGCACGTGCCATCCCCGATGGCGACGACCTGCTGTTCGAGCCGAAGTGGGACGGCTTCCGCTGCATCGTGTTCCGCGACGGCGATGACATCCAGCTGGCGAGCCGGAACCAGAAACCGTTCAACCGGTACTTTCCCGAGCTGCTGCCGGTGCTCGCCGACGCCCTGCCCGATCGGTGCGTCGTCGACGGCGAGATCGTGCTACCCGACGCCGACGGGCGCGGGCTCGACTTCGACGCACTCCAACAACGAATCCATCCGGCCGAGTCGCGCGTGCAACGGCTCGCCGAAGAGACCCCGTCGCAGTTCGTGGCGTTCGATCTGCTCGCCCTCGGCGACGACGACCTCACCGAGCGGCCCATGCGCGACCGGCGGGCCCTGCTCGAGCAGGTGCTCGAACCGAACGACTCGGTGCACCTCACCCCGGCGACGACCGACCGCGATGTCGCCTCCCACTGGTTCACCCGGTTCGAGGGTGCCGGGCTCGACGGCGTCATGGCCAAGCCGCTCGACGGTACGTATCAGCCCGACAAGCGTGCGCTGATCAAGGTGAAGCACGAACGCACGGCCGAATGCGCGGTCGCCGGCTTCCGGATCCACAAGGACGGCGAAGGCGTCGGTTCGCTCCTGCTCGGCCTGTTCGGCGACGGCGACGACGGCATGCCGCGGCTCCACCACGTCGGGGTGTGCGCGGCGTTCACCGCGCAGCGACGGCGCGAGCTGCTCGACGAGATGGGGCCGCTCACCGTCGACGCACTCGACGGCCATCCGTGGCGCGACTGGGCCGAGGCGCAGGCGCACAGCGAGCAGCGGATGCCGGGCGGGTTCTCACGGTGGAACGTGAACAAGGACCTGTCGTTCGTGCCCGTTCGGGTCGAGCGGGTCGTCGAGGTGACGTTCGGACAGCTGGAGGGCGGCCGCTTCCGTCACGGCGTGAAGTTCCAGCGCTGGCGGCCCGACCGCGAACCCGAGTCGTGCCGCTACGAGCAGCTCGACGTCGCCGAACCCGTCGCGTTCGACCAGTTCCTGCGCGACGCCTGAACAGATGGGGTCAGGCTGGGTTCCGAGGGTCGTTGCAACACCTTGATCTTTTGGAGGTGTTCATGCCGAGGCAGCGTGTTGCTGATGAGGTTCGTTGTTGGGTGTGGTTGTTGGTGGCCGATGGTCACACACAAGCTGGGGTGGCTCGACGGTTCGGGTTGTCTTCGACAACGGTGCGTCGGATTGCTCATGATCCCGAGGTGGAGAAACAGGTTCGTGACACATCAGTGAGCCGGTTGACGTTGACCGGCCGGGAAGAGATCTCTCGTGGGATCGTGGAAGGGGTTTCCAACGCTGAGATCGCGCGTCGGATTGATCGGCATCGTTCAACGGTGGGCCGTGAGATCAACAACAACGGTGGCCGCGACGAGTATCGGGCGGTTGCTGCGCATCTGGCCGCTCAGCAGCGTGCGAAGCGACCGAAGTTGTTCAAGTTCGAGCAGTTCCCGTTGCTGGCGATGGTGGTTGCGTGCTGGCTTGATCTCGAGCAGTGGTCGCCGGAACAGATCAGTGCCAGGCTGGTGCTCGAGTTTCCCGACGACGAGACGATGCGAGTGTCCCCCGAAACGATCTATCGAGCGTTGTATGTGCATGGTCGGGGCGGGCTCCGTAAAGAACTCGCTGCGTGTCTACGTACTCAACCTCAGCATCGCCGGGCCCGCCCGGTCACGGCTCGGAACCGGGACCAGTCCTCGATCCCGGACCTGGTGTCGATCGCGGAACGTCCCGACGACATCGAGGACCGTCTGGTGCCTGGCCATTGGGAAGGCGATCTGATCATGGGTCGCAACAACGGCTCCCAGGTCGGCACGCTCGTGGAGCGCACCACCGGACTCGTGATGCTGTCCAAACTTGGCACCAAACAAGCCGATCACGTCGCGGACGCGATCGCAGCACGTGTCCGAACCCTGCCGGCCGTGCTGCAGGGAACACTCACCTGGGATCGCGGCACCGAAATGGCTGCTCACCGCCGGTTCACGATGGCCACCGACATGAAGGTGTACTTCTGCGACCCGCACGCTCCCTGGCAACGAGGCAGCAACGAAAACATCAACGGGCTGCTACGCCAATACCTACCCAGAGACAGTGACCTGTCCCAGTTCAGCCAAGAACAACTCGACGCGATCGCTCACAAACTCAACAACCGGCCACGCAAACGCCACAGCTTCCTGACACCATTAGAAGTCTTCGACCAACTCGTGTTGCACTGACCACTGGAATCCAGCCAGGCACCTTCTGTTCAGGTGGCTGGAATTCGACCGTTCGGTTGCGAACAGAAGGTGCCTGACCCCATCTGTTCTACGGGACGGTCGTCGAGGTGGTGGTCGTCGTCGTGGTGGTGGCGAAGCCCGCCGTGTCGTCGGGCGACTGGACGACACTCGTCTGCACGGTGCCGGCGATGGTGGTCGTCGTCTCGACCACCGAGGCGACGGTGCCGTCGGCCGACACGACGAGGAACGTGTTCTGGGCGCCCTGCAACACGCCCTGGCCGGTGGCGCCCGACACCTCGAGTGTCCACGTGCCCGGAACACCCAGCGGCAGACCGTTCTCGGTCAGGAGCACGGCGGTGCCGGCGCCGGTCAGGTTGATCGGCTGCGTCACCTCACAACCGCCGGTCTGGGTCGCCACGTCGCACGGCGCTGCATCGTTCGGCGGGACGAACCGGAGCGACAGCCCGGTGACGCCCTCGGGAGGCGACTCGAGTTCGACCTTGAACCCGTTGCGCCCGACCCGGCCCGGTGCGATCGACACCCGGGCGTCGATCCCCGACGTCGGGTCGGTGAAGAACATGGCCGGCAGGTACTCCTCGCCGGCGAGCGGATCGGCCTTGGCCGGTTCGAGCGACACGAGCCAGCCCGAGAACATGAGCACGACGACCCCGATCGCCGCCTCGGCGGTGAAGGCACGGCGGAACCGGTCGGCCGCCGGGGCGGTCAGCTCTTGCGCACGATCGAGTCGGAGCATCACCTGTTGGCGGGCGGCGAGCGCGACGGCGAGCATGGCGGCGACGCCGACGGCTTTGAGCAGCACCACACGACCGTGGCTCGACGAGAACAGGTCGCCGCCGTCGAGGCGCACCATCTGGATCACGCCGGTGATGCAGGTGAAGAGCATGGCCGGCACGGAGATCTTGCAGAACGCCTTGGTGGCCTGGACCAGGTCGTCCTCGCCCGGACCGGCCAGGACGACGCGCGCCACGAGCGCTGCGCCACCGAACCAGATCGCCGACGAGGCCACGTGGACGATGCCGACCAGGAACCCGATGAACGGCGCCGGGCCGTCGGTGCGGCTCATCGCGACGGTGATGATGGCTGCGCCCGGGATCAGCCACGCCCACATCGCCGTGGTCGGGTCGATGATGCGCTCGGGGCGGACGACCACCCAGCCGCACGCGGCGACGAACACGAGACGCAGGAGGGCACCTCGGCCGTCCCAGCCGGCGTCGTTGAGGTCGAGCCACGCGCCCGGACTGAGCCCACTGCCGAACGATCCGTCGGCGAACTGCGCCGAGAACCCGACCACGTAGATGAGCGTGCCGATCAGGCCGACGGCCCAGGTGAGCCGGAGGAACCGGACCGTCACGATGTACTCGGGCCCTTCGGGCCACCCGACGCTGATCAGCGCGAGCGATCCGAAGATCACCAGGATCGCCATCGTCGACAGCATCCGGCCGAGCCAGATCGCGCCGTCGGTACTGCCGGTGGAGACCTCGGCGTCGGCGGTGGAGACCTCGGTCGGCACCGCGGGCACCGTGTCGAACCCTGCTGCGGTGGTGTCGGTGGGGGCGGTCGTGCCGTCGGTGACCGGCGGATCGGAGGTGACGCTGAACGTCGAGGTGTCGGTGGCGATCACCGTCTGTTCGGCGTCACGGAGGAACCACGACACGAAGCACGACCCGCGCGGCACCGGCGCGAGCACCTCGAAGGTGACGATGAACGCGTCGGCGTCGAGCTGCGGGTCACCGACCGACTGCGTCTCGCGGTTGCAGGCCAGCGACAGGGCCGGCGTCTGGTCGTCGGCGATCTCCTGGGTGAAGACCAGCACGATCTCGGTCGGCGACGTGTCGAGCACGGCACCGTCGGCCGGCGTGATCTCCTGCAGAGAGTTGGACGCATCCTGCGCGCCGGCGGTCGACGGGAGGAAGGCGCCGACGAGGGCGGCCACGCACGCGACGAGGTACGCCGCGACGAGCGCGACGTTCGGCCGTCCGGTGGCCTCGGAGGGAACACGGGTTCGCAGACCCACGACGACCACGGTAGCCAGTGGACCCCTCGCGAGCCGGGCACTCTCCGAGCCGGGGTCGCGCGGCGAGGGTGAGCGAGCACCCCTCACGACGGTGCGACACCCACTCGGTAGGGTTGGCAGCGATGGCAACCCAGTCGCTCTATCGCCGCTACCGGCCCCGCCGCTTCAGCGAACTGAAGGGCCAAGAACACGTCGTCCGTGCGCTGCGCGACGCCGTGATGACGGGCCGTGAAGGCCAGGCCTACCTGTTCTCCGGCCCGCGTGGCACCGGCAAGACCACCTCGGCGCGCATCCTGGCCAAGGTCCTCAACTGCAACAACGTCGTCGACGGCGAGCCGTGCTGCGAGTGCGACTCGTGCCTCGCTGTCGAACGCGGCACCAGCTACGACGTGCACGAACTCGACGCCGCCTCGAACCGCGGCATCGACGCAATGCGCGACCTCATCGAAAAGGCGTCGCTGGGTACCGCGGGCCGCCACAAGGTGTACATCCTCGACGAGGTCCACATGCTCACGAAGGAGGCGTCGGCGGCGCTGCTGAAGACGCTCGAAGAGCCCCCGCCCCACGTCGTGTTCGTGCTCGCGACCACCGATCCCCAGAAGGTGCTCGACACCATCCGGTCGCGCACCCAGCACCTCCAGTTCCACCTGCTGCCGAGCGATGCGCTCGCCGAACACGTCAAGTGGGTCGCCGACGATGCCGGTCTCGAGCTGCCGCAGGCGGCGCTCGACGCCGCACTCGTGCGCGGCGGCGGTTCGGCACGTGACACCCTGTCGGCGCTCGAGTTGCTGGCGACCACGGGTGGCGACATGGGCGACGTCGTCGACCTCGACGAGTTCGTCGACGGCCTCATCGAACGCGACCCCGGCCGGGTCCTGACGGCGATGGGGCACGCCGTGAGCCTGGGCCACGACCCGCGCACGGTCACCGAAGACCTGGTCCGACACCTCCGCAACGGTTTCTTGTCGCTGATGGCGCCCGAGCTGGTGGTGCTGCCCGCCGAACAGGTCGACGCGCTCGCCGCGCGCGCCCAGCAGCTCGGCGCCGCCGGGCTCGTGCGGGCGATCGAACGGCTCGGCTCGATCCTGGTCGACATGCGCCACGCGCCCGATCCGCGCATCCTGATCGAGGTGGCGCTCGTGCAGCTCACGAGCGACGAGGCCGGCGGCGACGTCGACGCCGTGGCGGCGCGGGTCGAGCGACTCGAACAACAGCTCAAGGAGCTGCGCGAACGAGGCGTGGCGGCGGCACCGGCTGCCGAACCGGTGCCCCGCGATCCGTCGACGGGTCGCGCCAAGCTCGGCGGCGCCGCTCGGCGGCCGCAGCCCGCGGCCAAGCAGACGGCCGAGCCCGCACCCGAGGCACCCGCCGCCGCACCGGCTCCCGAACCGGCGGCAGCCGCACCCGCACCGGCACCAACACCGACACCGGCAGCTGCACCCGCACCAGCACCGGCACCCGCACCAGCGCCGGCACCGGCACCGGCACCGGCACCGGCACTGAGCGTGTCGGTCGCCGACGCGTGGCAGAACACGGTCAAGAGCCAGCTCAAGCCGCTCGTGCGAGCGCTCTACTCGGCCGGCGAGTTCGTCGGCGAGGCCGACGGCGTCGCCTCGTTCAGTGTCCCGAACGAGGCGCACGGCGCCAAGTGCGCCGAGCACCAGTCCGACGTCGAAGCCGCGCTGACGGCGGCCGTCGGCTCGCCGATCTCGATCCGGTTCGTGGCCGGCGGCAACACGATCAGCGGTGGCGGTGGCAACGGCGGCGGCGCGACCGCCCCGGCTCCGGCACCCGCTCCCGCTGCTCAGCCGGCCGAACCGGCAGCGCCGCGCGAGTCGGCGCTCGAACGTGCGACCCGAGCCGCTGCGGCGGAGCCCGACCCCGAACCGGAACCCACCGCCTACGTCCCCGACGACGACGACGAGATCGACCTCTCCGAGCTCACCGATGCGCCGCCCGAGGCGGTCAAGACGCCGGTCGAGCGACTGGCCGAGGCGTTCCCCGGCTCCGAGTTGATCCCGGACGATCGAGCCTGACGCCGTGGCGCACACCTACACCCCTCCCGTCCAAGCGCTGATCGACGAGCTCGGTCGCCTGCCGGGGATCGGTCCGAAGTCGGCGCAGCGGATCGCGTTCCACCTGCTCAAGGTGTCCGACGACGACGCCAACCGGTTGGCGTCCGCGATCCGCGACGCCAAGGCGCGGGTTCGTTTCTGCGAGCGCTGCTTCAACGTGTCCGAATCCGACCTCTGCGGCTACTGCAGCGACGATCGACGCGACTCGTCGATCATCTGTGTGGTCGAGGAGTCGCGCGACATCGTCGCGATCGAGAAGACCGGCGAGTATCGGGGCCGCTACCACGTGTTGCTCGGCGCGATGAGCCCGCTCGAGGGCATCGGGCCCGAGCAACTGAAGATCCGCGAACTGTTGAACCGACTCGGGCCCGAGGGCGTCGAGGAAGTCATCGTCTGCACCAACCCCAACACCGAGGGCGAGGTGACGGCCATGTACCTGGCGCGCATCCTGAAGCCGTTGGGATTGTCGGTGACCCGGATCGCGTCCGGGCTACCCGTCGGGGGCGACCTCGAGTACGCCGACGAGCTCACGCTCGGTCGGGCACTCGAGGGGCGCCGCGCGATCGACGCCTGACGGTGGCTCAGCCGGTCGGCGGTGCCGGCGGCTGCTGCGGCGGTGCTGCCGGGGGGGGTGTTGCGGCCGGGGTCGTCGGTTGCTGTGCCGTTGCCTGTGCCACGGTCTGAGCGTTGGTGTTGGCGACCCGCTCGGCGCTGACCCGATCGAGGTAGGCCTGGCGCTCGTAGGCCATCCGCTCGTGGTACGCACGATCTTCGACGTCGAGCCGGTGCATCCGCTTGCCGAGCCAGCTCGCGAACGCGGAGACGGCGATGGCGACGATCGCGTAGATGATCATGGCGAACAGCACCGACGTCTCGAAGATCGACTCGACCTCGTTGCCCTGCGTCGTACCGAGCTCGATCGGGGTGAAGATGCCACGGAACGGTTCCATCACCCGGTCGAGGTTGCGGTACCACCACTCCACGAAGCCGCTCGACGGGTTGGCCCCGAGCAGGAGCAGGATGAAGCCGAGCGCCAGGATGATCTGGACGAAGATGAGGTAGGCGTAGATCAGGTACGTGATCGCCCGCAGCACCCACAAGATGGCCCGCTTCTCGGGGTGCAGGTACGAGCCGTCGTCGGCCGGTGGCACGGTCGAGTACGGCGTCCCGGATTGGGGTCCGGGGCTGGGAGTCATCGGTTGCGTCACGGCGGTACCTCACTGGTTCGACGGATCGATGCGTCGATTGTCGCGCATCTCACACAGCCGACCGCGCACGATGGTCGACTGGCCGTCGCACTGCTCGGCATGCCTGCTCGACACGGTGGTCGGATGGCAGCGCGTCGCCGGAAAAAGAACGAGGCGCCATCCTCACCAACCGGTAGCGGGCGGACGGGCCGGTCGGTTCGGATGACGCCTCGTTCACGACGTGAGCACTCAGGGAGAGTTCCTCGTCGTATGTGTCGATTACGTTACGAACGTGACGAACGGGTGTCAACCGTTTGCACGTCAAACGGCGGTCAAAAAGCGCCGGAAGATCTGACGCCGCACCGACGCCGATCACCCGGACGGGTGATCGACACCGAACACGACCCCCGTTAAGGGCTTCAGCCGTTGGCGCGCACGATCAGCGCATCACCCTGACCGCCACCGCCGCACAGCGCCGCAGCACCGACACCGCCGCCGCGACGACGCAGCTCGTGCAGCAGCGTCAGCGCCAGTCGGTTGCCGCTCATGCCGATCGGGTGACCGAGGGCGATCGCACCACCGTTCGGGTTGACGACGTCGAGCGAGATGCCCAGATCGTCGGCCGAGGCAATGCCGACGGCGGCGAACGCCTCGTTGAGTTCGAACACGCTGATGTCGCCGATCGACAGGTCGGTCTTGGCGAGCGCGGCGCGGATGGCGTTGGCCGGCTGCAGGTTGAGCGACGGGTTGTCGGGTCCGGCGACCATGCCGTAGCTGACGACCTCGCCGAGCGGATCGACACCGCACTCGGCAGCGGCGCGCTGCGACATCATCACCACGGCGGAGCCGCCGTCGGAGATCTGCGAGGCATTGCCGGCGGTGATGGTGCCGTCGTCGACGAACGCCGGGCGGAGCTTGCCGAGGCTGTCGGCGGTGGTGCCGGGTCGCACGCCCTCGTCGTGTTCGACGAGCACCGGATCTCCCTTGCGCTGCGGGATCGAGATCGGGGCGATCTCGTCGGCGAGGACGCCGTCCTTGGTGGCGGTGGCGGCACGTTCGTGCGACGCAGCGGCGACCTCGTCCATCTGCTGGCGGGTGATGCCGGCGCTGTAGCCGTCGGTGGCGGTGCCCATCAGGCAAGCATCGAACGCACACCAGAGACCGTCACGGATGATCGCATCCTCGAGTTCGACGTTGCCGTAGCGGAAGCCGCCACGGGCGCCGCGAGCGAGGTAGGGCGCGTTCGTCATCGACTCCATGCCGCCGGCGACGACGATGTCCGCGTCACCCGAGGCGATCATCTGGTGCGCCAGGTAGATCGAGTTGAGGCCCGACAGACACACCTTGTTGATGTTCACCGACGGCACCCGCATCGGGATACCGGCGTTGACCGCCGCCTGGCGGGCGGGAACCTGGCCCTGACCGGCCATGAGCACCTGACCCATGATGACGTGGTCGACCTGGTCGGGGCTCACGCCCGCACGTTCGAGAGCGGCCGAGATGGCGTGGCCGCCGAGCTCGGCAGCCGAGAGTGAGGTGAGGGCGCCCGACATCTTCCCGATCGGGGTACGAGCGCCGGCAACGATGACGGAACCAGACATGGGCCGAGGTTACCGCGCGGTAGCCAACGAGATCGACTCGTGGGTTTCGGCCCCGCGTCGGATCGAGCCCGGTTTCCTGGCAGGGTGTCGCGGTGACCTTGGCTGTACGCGGGATCGTCCAGGCGTTCGAACAGCGGCGCGTGCTCGACGGTGTCGACCTCGACGTGCCGCCCGGCACGATCGTCGGCCTCCTCGGACCGAACGGTGCCGGCAAGACCACCTTGATGCGGATCGTCTTCGGGGTGCTCGACCCCGACGGCGGCTCGGTCGAGTGGAACGGACGGCCGGTGGGCGCCGACGACCGCCGTCGGTGGGGCTACATGCCCCAGGAGCGTGGCCTCTATCGCGAGATGCGGGTGCACGACCACCTGGTCTGGATCGCGCGGCTCTACGGCATCGACCGTCGCGACGCAGGCGAGCGCGCCGACGACCTGCTCGAGCGACTCGGGCTGTCCGAACGAGCGAACGACCCGATCCGCGACCTCTCGGGCGGCATGTCGCAGCGGGTCCAGCTCGCGGTGGCGATGGTGCACACGCCCGACCTGCTCGTGCTCGACGAACCATTCGCCGGGCTCGACCCGACCGCCGTCGAATTCTTGTCGGACGTGATCCGTCGCCACGTCGACGGCGGCGGTCATCTGGTGTTCTCGAGTCATCAACTCGATCTCGTGGAGCATCTGTGCGAGTCGATCGTGATGATCGATCGCGGTCAGGTCGTCCTCCGTGGTCGGCTCGCCGACCTGCGCTCGGCGAGCTCCGATCGCTACCTCCGTGTCGACGCGCCGGTCGACGACGGCTGGGTGTCGAGGTTCGACATCGACCGGATCGAACGGTCGGCGCGAGGTTCGCGACTGCTGCTCCCGCCCGTCACCGATGCTGCCGACGTGCTCGACGCAGTGCGCCAGCACGCCCCGATCACCGACTTCGGCGTCGAGGCACCGACCCTGTCCGAGCTCTTCCTGGCGGCGACCGGCCGGACGACGGTCGACCCGGTCGAGGACGCGATCGAAGGGGGACGGCAGTGAGCGCCCGGACCACCCGTCTCGTGATCGAACGCGAGGTGCGCGAGGCGGCGCGCCGCAAGGGGATCTGGGCGCTGGTGTTGCTGACCTTCCTCGGGTCGCTCACCCTGGTGCTGCTGCCCGAGGTGTTGCCCGACGGCGACGACAACGATCGGGTCATGATCGTCGGCGACGACGATCTCGGGCTCGCCGAAGCACTCGAAGCGGTCGACGACCCGCGACTCGAGGTCTCCGTCGGCGTCGACCGCAACGACATCGCCGACGCGATCGCCGCCGAAGAGGTCGACGTCGGCGTGGTGATCGCGCCACGACCGGTCCTGGTCGTGGAAGACGAGAACTCGGTCTTGGTCGACGTCGTCGCCGGCGTCGTGGCCGATCGCGTCGTGGCCGATCGTCTGACCGACGCCGGGATCGATCCGGCCGAGGTGCGCGAGGCGTTCGCGTCGGCGGCTCCGTCGATCGAGCCGGTCGACGCCGAACGTGGCGAGAAGCAGGCGTCGGCGTTCCTCATCAGCATGGTGCTGTATCTCCTCACGGTCATCCTCACGTCGCAGGTCGCGAGCGGTGTCGCGGTCGAGAAGGCCAACCGGGTCAGCGAGGTGCTGCTGGCGATCGTGCCGCCCCGATCGCTGTTGTTCGGCAAGGTCATCGGCGTCGGCTGCATCGGATTGCTCACCCTGACGGCAGCGGCGACGCCGGTCGTCGTGAAGTTCGCCGTCGGCGGCGACCTCCCGTCCGGCCTGATGGAGACCCTGCTCGCATCGTCGATCTGGTTCATCGGCGGGCTCGCCCTGTTCCTCACGCTCGCCGGCGCGATGGGCTCACTGGTGTCGCGCCAGGAGGAAGCGGGCTCGGTCGTGGTGCCGCTGACGATGATCCTGGTCGTCGGCTATCTCGCCGCCCTGTCGGCGGGTGACTCGACGCTCGGCACCGTGCTCGCCTATTTCCCGCTGACGTCGCCGATGGTCGTGCCGTACCGGGTCGCGGTCGAGGCCGGTTCGATCGTCGAGTACACCCTCTCCGCCGTCCTGCTCTACGCCACCGTGTTCGCTGCCGCACGGATCGGTGCAATCGTCTTCCGGCGGGCCATCGTGAGGACGGGGCGCCGCCTCACGCTTCGCGAGGTCTTGCGCTGATCGCCTGCGCTCAATGTGACGGCACCACCCACACGATCGCCTGACCGAACCGGGTCTGCTCGGCGCCCTGTCGGGCGATCAGCCGCTCGACCACCGGGTCGAGGTTCCAACCGTTCCAGGTGAAGACGAACACCGTGTCGGCCTCGTCGAGCTCGGCGGCGTAGTCGGCGAAGGGTCGACGCGGCCAGAAGGCGCGCGCGGGATCGGGCGGCATCCAACCCGGGTCGATGTCGGGCCGGTCGCCGAGGTAACGCAGGATTGCGGGCGTCGGGCGATCGATCACGACGACGTCGCCCTCGTCGAACCGAGCCTCCACGAACTCGACGGCGGCCCTCGGATCTTCGACACGATCACGGTCGGTGAAGACACCCCACTGCACGAACGCTGCACACATCAGCGTGAGGACGCCGACGGTCGGTGCGAGCGCGACCGGTCGCCGGAGCGTGTCGAACCGTGCCGGGAGCCGGGATGCAGCCCACCGGCCCGCGGCGACGAATCCACCGATCGTGCCCAGAGCGATGAAGGGGGCCGATGGCGCGAAGTAGCGCGTGACCAGGAGCGGCTTGACGAACGACACGACGACGAGCGCAGCGGTGCCGCCGACGGCCATCGCCAGCACCGCCACGCCGGCGACGCGTTGCCGCGCCTCGTCGAGCACGACGACCGACACCGTGAACACGGCCAGACCGACGACGGCGACGAAGAACCATCCGCGTCCTCCCGCCACGTCGTACATGGTCGAGACGAGGCGCCGTCGCGTCGTGGCCGGAACCCAGTCGAGCTGGCCGCTCCGGAATCTGGTGGCGTTGAGCAACGGGGCGGCGACGACGACGGAGAGGAGCACCGTGACCGCGGCAAGCCGGAGTCGAGCGGTGTCGACCGAACGCCACGACACCGCCGCGAGCGCGACCGCGAGCACGAGGAACCAGAAGGCGGTCATCAAGACCGTGCCGATGGCGAGTCCGGCGGCCAGTCCGGCCACGATCGACCAGCCCCATCTCGGTCGCAGCACCAACTCGACGGCTGACCCGGCGGCGATCGTCGCGAACGCCATCGCCCACGAGTAGCCGCGCAGCTCCGTGAGATACCGCAAGAAGAACGGATTCATCATCAGCATCGCCCCGGTACCGATGGCCACCGCCCACCCGAACCAGCGCCGGGCGAACCACACGGCCGCAGCCACGGCGACGGAGCCACCGGCCACGGCGACGACGCGCAGCCCGGCGTCGGAGTCGGTCACGTGCTGCCACAGCCAAAGCATGAGGTAGAACGGCCCTTGGCCGGATTCCTGTCGCCAGATCACGCGCAGCAGGTCGCGCAACGGCCGATCGACGAAGTAACGGCTGGCTGCCTCGTCCATCCAGAACGGTTCGTCGCCGACCCGTGTCAGCCCCAGCAGGAACGTCGCGATACCGAACGCGGCCGCGACGAGCGCAGCGGTCCAGCGGGTCGACATCGTCGCATTGTCGCGCGTGTTCAGGCGCTGCGTCGCGGAGCCGGTTCGGCCTCACCGGCGCCGAGCATGCGCACGGCGAACTCGGCGTAGGTGGCGGCGAGTTCGTCGGGGCCGACCGAACCGCTCGGGTTGTACCAGGCCGAGACACCGATGCCCATGTCGAGGATGGCGTACGACGCCCACCGGTCAGACGAGGCGCCGAACACGTCGTGCTCACGCCCCTCCTGCACGAGTTCACGGAAACGCGACTCGTACTCGCGCCGCAGATCGAGGATCCGGCTGCGTTCGGGCTCTTCGAGGCTGTCGATCTCACGGTGCCCGACGAACGCCTCGTACCGGTGCTCGGCGTGGTACTGGACGTGGACCGCCGTGATCCGCTCGAGCCGCTCGCGCACGTCGCCGCCGGCATCGAGCGCGGCGCGCTGGCGCCGCAGCAGTTCTTCCATCATGCCGGCCATGATCTCGACGAGCATCTCCTGCTTGGAGTGCACGTGCTTGTAGAGGCTCGGACCGCGGATGCCGATCCGGTCGCCGATCTGCGACATCGTGGTCGCCCGGTAGCCGATCGTGGCGAACAGTTCGAGTGCGGCGTCGAGGATCTCGCCGTGGCGGTCGGAGGGACGGCCCGACGAGCGACCCTTCGGCGCAGCCGGATCGGCCTGCCGTTCGGCGGCGCTCGGCACGTGGGTGCGGCCGCCCGTGGATCGTTCTCCGAGGGTCATCGTCCGACACGTTACGCGCAAACGGCCCGTTCGGCTAACACTCATTAGCCACCACGCGCTACCATTCGGCTAATCCTCGTTAGCCCCACTCGGTCGGGACACCGGCCGACCCCTTTCCCACGGAGCTCCAGCGACATGCAGCACATCCTCGAAGCCATCCAGGCCGGCGCCTCCGGCGACGAACTGGCCAACCTCTCGATCCCCGAGTCGTATCGGGCCGCGTTCGTGAAGCGCGACGAGGTCGACATGTTCGAGGGGGTCGAATCGTCCGAGAAGGACCCGACGAAGTCGATTCACATCGACGAGGTCGCCACGCCCGAACTCGCCCCCGACGAGGTCTACATCGCCGTCATGGCGAGCTCGATCAACTTCAACACGGTGTGGACGTCGATCTTCGAGCCGCTGCCGACGTTCGGGTTCCTCGACCGCCTCGCCCGCGAGTCGGAGTGGGCGGCGCGCCACGCGCAGCCGTACCACATCATGGGCTCCGACGCCTCGGGTGTCGTGCTGCAGGTCGGCTCCGCCGTCCGCAATTGGAAGCCGGGCGACCGGGTCACCGTGCACTGCAACCACGTCGACGACCAGGACCATTCGGCGCACGACGACTCGATGCTCGCCGCCAACCAGCGCATCTGGGGCTTCGAGACGAACTTCGGCGGCCTCGCCGACCTGTCGATCGTGAAGGCGAACCAGCTGATGCCGAAGCCGGCCCACCTCACGTGGGAAGAGGCCGCCGTGAACGCCCTGTGCAACTCGACGTCGTACCGCATGCTCGTCAGCCACAACGGCGCCAACCTGAAGCAGGGCGACAACGTGCTGGTGTGGGGCGCCACCGGCGGCATCGGCGGCTACGCGATCCAGTACGTGCTCAACGGTGGCGGCACCCCGATCGGTGTCGTGTCGTCGCCCGAACGTGCCCAGCTCCTCAACGACATGGGCTGCGAGGCCGTCATCGACCGCCGCGCCGAGGGCTACCAGTTCTGGTCCGACGAACACACCCAGGACGAGTCGGAGTGGCGCCGGTTCGGCAAGAAGATCCGCGAACTCATCGGCGAAGACCCCGACATCGTGTTCGAGCACCCGGGCCGCTCGACGATGGGCGCCTCGATCTTCGCGGTCAAGCGCGGCGGTACCGTCGTCACCTGCGCTGCGACGTCGGGCTACATGGTCGAGTTCGACAACCGCCACTTCTGGATGAAGCTGAAGCGCCTGCTGTCGTCGCACTTCGCCAACTACGAAGAGGCGTGGGCCGCCAACAAGCTCATCAGTCAGGGCAGGATCCACCCGATCATGAGCGACGTCTACGACCTCGAGCACGTCGGCGCCGCCTCGCTCGCGGTGCACCGCAACGAGGCCGAGGGCAAGCTCGGCGTGCTGTGCCTCGCGCCCGAAGAAGGCCTCGGTATCGACGATCCCGAGTTCCGCGAGCAGGTCGGCGAAGCGAACATCACCCGCTACCGCACCAAGCGCTGAACCGTCCTCGACCCCGCACCGACGGGGTCAGGGCCCATCCGTGCAGGTGCGTCAGTCGTCTTTGAGGGCGACGGCGTTGGGGGTGACGTTCATCTTGGGCTCGTACTCGGCCAACTCGACGACGCGACCCTCGCTGCGGAACACGTCGCGCAGCTGGTCGCGGCACGTCGAGCACGGCCCGTAGTACCGGGCTTCGACGGTCGACGAGCAACGAGGGCACACGAACTCCACGAACGGCACCATATCCCTCGCAGCATTGCTACCGTTCGATGCCGTGTCGGACGGGCCATCGAGTACCCCCACGGACGGCGCCGCCCGGCCCGGCCGGCAGCGCGCCATGCCCAAGCCGCCGAACTACGCGGCACGCCGCATGCTCGTCGGCACCGGCATCGTGACCCTCGTGTTCGCCGCCGCGGTCGTCGGCTGGCGCTGGTTCGGCGGTGGTGAGTCGTCGCTCGACCGCGACCGGGTCGGTTGGGAAGCGATCGCCCTCGTCGACCGCGGCACGGGCGACGTCACCTATGTCGACGCCGACGGCGAGGTGACCGCCGAGTCGCCCGGCCACGGGCGCACCGGCTCGCTGTACGCCGGCGACGGCATCCTGGCGCTCGCCAACAGCCGCACCCTCACCGTGTTGCCCGAGCCGGGCGACGACGCCGAACCGGTCGTGGTCGACCTCCCGGCCTCGGCCGACATCGCGACCGTGCGTACCGACGGTCCGACGTTCCTCGCGGCCGGCGTCCCCACCGGTGGAGACGTCAGCCTGATCGACCTGACGAACCGGTCGGTGATCGACATCGGCGGCCTCGCACTCGCATCGTCGCCCATCGATCCGAAGATGTTCCTGGCGACGTTGCGCACCAACGACGACGGCTCGATGTTCGCCATCGCCGACGCCGCGAACTTCCAGACGATCGTGGTCCGCCCCGACGGCGACGCACCGGTCTTCCTCGCCGACCAACCGATCGCCGTCGGTGACGAGCTGGTCGCGACGAGTCAGACGGTCGGGCTCCAGGCCGACGTGTCACTGATGGCGCTCGACCGGACCACGAAAGCCACGGTCCCGACCGACATTCCCGCCGGCAGCATCGGCGTGCTCGATGGCGACCGCCTCACGATGGTCGCCGTCGGGGGCGAGGTGTACCGCATCGAGTCGGGCAACGACACCGCCGAACGTCTGGGCGCCATCGCCGTGCCGGCGGGCGCCGCGATCGAGTGGGTCGCCCCGACCGCGGGCGGCGAGCGGCTGGCCGTCGGCGGCGCGACGTTCGTCGCGGTGGTCGACCTCGACGGACGCACCCTGTTCACGACGACGTTCTCGAACGCCGTCGACCCGACCCCGCCCGAGCCGACCTGGACGTGCTTCCCGGTCGGCGGACCCGGCGGCTATCACTCGATCATCGATCTCGAGTCGGGCGAACAGCTCGCCGACCTCGCCACCGTCGAGGAACTCGCCGGCGTCTCGGCCGACGGCTGCCGCGTGCTCGGGCACGTGACCGCCGACGCCGTCCTCATCGACCCCGAGGGCACCGCACCCATCGGCGAGTACGACCGGATCGTCCTCGGACCCGACGGTGCGACGATCGTCCGCGTGCTCGACGGCGAGACCGATCTGATCGTCGTCGACGACGACCTCCAGGTCGGTGAACCGGTGAGCCTGACGGCGCTCGGCGAGCCCGACGATCTGATCGCTTTCGTCCCCGAGTAGACGCGTCACACGATCGCCATCGACCATCGCGCGGCACGCGCGACCGGCCACGTAGTCTGAGCGGATGGCCGAATCGAGTGTCCCCGCGCGCGCCCCTCGCGCGACCGGTGACGAGCCTCGACGCGCCACGACGACCTCGAACTTCGGGGTGTCGAAGCGCGAGTCGCACGACGCCTCGGGCTTCTACGGCCGCTTCGAGGCGCCGGTGCTCGACGACGACGACACGGTGCTCGACCCGAAGCCGGTCGACGAGCCGCTGGTGTGCGGCGACGCCCGCGACATGCACACCGTCGCCGACGGGTCGGTCGCGTTGGTGGTCACGTCGCCGCCCTACTTCGCCGGCAAGCAGTACGAGGAGGAACTCGAACGCGACGGCGTGCCGTCGTCGTACCTCGAGTACCTCGATCTGCTGCACGACGTGTTCGCCGAGTGCGTCCGCGTGCTCGAGCCCGGCGGGCGGATCGCCGTCAACGTCGCCAACCTCGGCCGCAAGCCGTACCGCTCGCTCGCCGCCGACGTGATCCACATCCTGCAGGACCGGCTCGGTCTGCTGCTGCGAGGCGAGATCGTGTGGCAGAAGGGTGCCGGTGCAAGCGGGAGCTGTGCGTGGGGGTCGTTCCGAACCGCGACGAACCCCGTGCTCCGCGACGTCACCGAGCGAGTCATCGTCGCGAGCAAGGGTCGGTTCCAACGCGCCTTGTCGGCCGATGAACGCGCCAAACGGGATCTGCCGCACCGGTCGACGGTCAGCACCGAGGACTTCATGGCACTGACCCTCGACGTCTGGCAGACACCGACCGAGTCCGCGAAGCGGGTCGGTCATCCCGCCCCGTTCCCGGTCGAACTCCCGGAGAAGCTGATCGAGCTCTACACCTTCCAGGACGACCTCATCCTCGACCCGTTCGTCGGCAGTGGTTCGACGCTCGTCGCAGCGTCGCGGCTCGGCCGTCGGTACGTGGGGTACGACCTCGATCCCGGCTATCTCGAACTCGCCGCCGCTCGACTCGACGACGAAGGTCACCCGATCGAGCTCATCGAGGAGCGACAGGCCGGGTCGAAGGAGCGGGTCCAGCAGGTGCTCGAAGGCGCTGGCTTCGGATCGATCGAAGGTCCGAACGTCCGCATCAAGGGAGTCGGCGTCACGGCGCCGTACGTCGTGCACGACCGCACCGAGACGCGATGGGTCGTCCTGATCGGCGGCCCGTTCACCCGCTACCGGGGTGGTCTCAACTCGGCCGACGCCGTCTGGCGCACCCTCGGACACGCGCACGCGCTGCGCGGCGCCGGTGAACGTGTCCTGGTGCTCACCTCGGAGCTGCCGCGACGCCGCACCGAGTTCGACCAGGCGATCCGGTCGGCCGGCGCCGACGCACTGCACGACGTGATCGACGTGTTCGACGACGATGCGCTCGAGCGATTGGCCCGGTACGCCGACGGCACGACCGAGTCGCTCCCCGGCTTCTGGTGACGCTCAGTCGCAGCGGTCGAGATCGACACCGTGCAGGTCTCCCGTTGTCACCTGCTCGTCGATCGTCGCCGAGCCGCGCACGACGTCGATCGCATAGGCGAGACCGGCCGTTCGTGTGCTGCGAGCCCACAGCACCCCGATGACGTTGCCGTCGACGACCACCGGCCCACCCGAGTCGCCCGGCTCGACGTCGGCACGGAGTTCGTACGCCGGGCGTTCGGTCTCACCCTCGACGTAGATGTCCTCGGTCTCCAGGCGGATCCGCCGCACGACCTCGACGTCGAGGCGGACGGGTTCACCGTCGCGGACCGCCCACGCGCTCGCCCGCGACCCGGCGTCTCCCGCGGCGACACCGAGCGGCGACACCGCCGCGCCGGCCTCGACGCGGAGGTAGGCGAGGTCGAGGTTCGGATCGAACGCGACGATGTCGGCTGCGAGCGAACGCCCGTCCGACTCGATCGAAACGGTGTCGGCGCCGCGCAGCGTGTGCGCCGACGTCAGCACGAGCTCGTCGTCGACGAACGCGCCGCTGCCGACGGTCTGCGCGCCACAGCCGGTCACGACGACGCCGACGACGGCGCTCGGCGGGTCGGCGGCGCACCCGGCGACGAGCGCCAGCGCGAGGATGAGGCCCGGTCTCAGCCGAGCTCCTTCGACATCCAGATCGACGGTTCGGTCTCGAACCCGTTCGCTGCGTACCACCGCCGTGCTCGCTCGTTGTCGGGCTCGGTCTCGAGGAAGACACGCTTCGCTCCGACGTCGCGACACAACGCCTCCACCGCTGCGAGGAGCCGGCCGCCGACTCCTCGACCCTTCGGTCGGACGTAGATCTCGTCGAGCACGACGTCGAGTCCGCCGATCTCGATCGACCACCCCCACGACACCACGGCGTAGCCGACCACGGCGGACTCGACCTCGGCCACGAGGACGGCACCGTGGGTGTCATCGGCGACGACGCCGGCGAACCCGGAACGAACGGTCGCCTCGTCGAAGGCGTGGCCGTCGGCGGCGCAATACTCGCGGCCCAACCCGACGAGTGCGTCGAGGTCGTCGGCCGATGAGCGGCGGATCCGGGTCGTCACCACGCCGGCGACGCTAGTGCCGAACCGGGGCGCGTCAGCCGAAGACCCGGTCGAGGTAGGCGTTCCGGAAGGTCCGGTCGGGATCGAGCCGATCGCGCAACGCCATGGCGTCGTCCCAGCGGGGATAGCGCTCGCGCAGTACGTCGGCGGTCTGCCCGTGGAGCTTCCCCCAGTGCGGCCGCCCGTCGTAGTCGCTCATGATCTGCTCGACGGTGTCGAAATAGTGCTCGTACGGCATGCCCGGGTACTGGTGCACGGCGATCCAGCCGCTCTCGCGCCCGTAGCCGGTCGACAGGGCGAGATCGTCCGCCGCGGAGCACCGCACCTCGATCGGTAACAGCACGGGGTGGTGCAGCGAGGCGACGAGCGCCTGGACGCGGGCGAGCGCTTCGGGGACGGCGTCGATCGGGATGCCGTACTCCATCTCGACGAACCGCACCTTGCGCGGGCTCGCGAACACCCGGTCGGACCGATCGATCAGATCGCGTTCGCTCGCCGATGCTGCGAACGCGTTCGTGATGCGTGGCGCAAGCGACGGCCACCGCCGACCGACGGCGCAGGCGAGACCGAACGCGACGTTCTCGAACAGGTACTTGTCGCGCACATAGGCCAACCGCGACGGCGGTCGGGCCGGTTCGTCGGTCCGGTCGTTGCGTTTGACGAGCGCCCGGTCGTCGCCGGGGAAGAAGAAGAACTCGGCGTGGTCGGCGCTGCGCGTGAAGGCGTCCCATCCGCTGACGACGTCGGCCAGCGGTTCGACGGTCTCCTTGGCGTGCAGGTCGAAGGCCGGGACGACCCGCAGCGTCAGCTCGGTGACGATGCCGAACCCTCCGACGCCCACGGCAAGGGTGCGGACCGCGTCCGGGTCGGCGGCGACGTCGAAGCGATGGACCTCCCCTCGTCCGTCGACCAGCTCGATCGCCTCGATCGTGGTCGCCAGGTTGCCGAGGCCACGGCCCGTGCCGTGGGTCGCGGTGGCGGTGGCTCCGGCGAGCGACTGGACGTTGATGTCACCGAGGTTCGGCATCGCCAGACCGTGTTCGTCGAGCAGTCGGCTCAGGTCACGCAGCTCGATGCCGGCCTGCACCGTGACCCGGTCACCGCTGATGTCGACGACGTCGCCGAGGCGTCCGAGCGAGACGAGCACGCCGTCGGTCATCGCCGCCGCCGTGAACGAGTGGCCCGCGCCGATCACCTTGACGGGACGGTTCGACGCCGCGGCCGCCACGACCAGCGCGGCCACCTCGGCGGTGTCGTTCGGCCGTTCGACGGCGTCCGGTTCGCACTGCTGATTCCGAGCCCAGTTCCGTACCGTCGTCACGGACTGGACCGTAGTACCCGCTGCCGACGCAATCGTTCCCTGGAAATCCCCGCATACCCCCGGACGCGACGATGCCCCGACCGGTGGCCGGGGCATCGTCGACGGTTCGGGGTTTCCGGAAACCTGAAGTGCTACTTCTCGCTGTTCCGGAACACCACGTCACCGGTGGCGTCCTGCAGGTGGGCTCGCACGAACCACTGGTACTGCTCGAGGTCGCGGAGCTGGCCGATCAACATGTCTTCGGTGACCGGATCGACGTCGGCAAGCTCGGCCTGGGCCGTGCGATGGCTCTCGATGACGCCGCCGTACACGGCGTCGAGTGCCGAGAGGTGGCGCACCGTGGGTGCACGGTTGAGGTCATAGTCGTCCCACGAGCGGAACTTCGTGATGGCGCCGGGCGTGCCGAGCGGCGAACCGCCGAGGGTCGCGATGCGCTCGGCCACGTCGTCGCTCATCTCACGAACCGAGTCGACCTGCGGGTCGAGGAACTCGTGCACGGAGATGAAGTTCACGCCCACCACGTTCCAGTGGATGTGCTTGAGCGTCAGCTGCAGATCGAGCAGAGCGGCAAGACGCTCCTGCAGGATCGAGATCGTCTTGACCGCTCGATCGCTGTCCATGCCGGGCACAGTGACGATGGGGGTGTCGGGGGTGTCGGTCTTCGTCGTCATGGGAAACGACTACCCGTTCCGGTGGTGGCCGAAACCGCGGCTGCGGTCGCGATCAGCGTCCGGCGTGCTGGCGGAGCGACAGGGTCGCCGTGACGATGAACTCCTCACCGTCGCGTTCGACGACGAGGTCGTCGGCGAGCTCTCGGACGATCCCGAGGCCACGGCCGTTGAGCGCATCGGCGTCGGCGACCTGCCAGTCGGTGGCCGGGCCGACGCCGGGGGTCGGGCCGCGGCTGTCGACCGTGACACTCACCCGGTCGGGGCGTTGCGCCACGACCACTTCGACCGTGTCGGACGCGCCGTGTTCGACCGCATTGGTGAACAACTCACTGACGATCAACTGGAGATCGTCGACCACCGCCGGGTCGACGTCTTCGACCGATCGCCGAACGAATCGCCGTGCGTGCGCGACCTGAGATGCCGCTGCCTCCAACGTGATCGAGGTCGCTGCCCGCTCGCCCATCAACACGACTTTACCGATCTGCCCGTTCCGATGACAGCCGCTCGACGCGCGAGGCGGGCGGGGCCAGCCCGTAGTCGCCGGCGCGCAGTGCTGCCTGGGTGCGGTTGTTGACGTCGAGCTTCTGAAAGAGACGACGCACGTACGTCTTGACGGTGTCGATCGACAAATAGAGCTCGCTCGCGATCTCGGCGTTGCGATATCCGAGCGCCAGCATCGCCAGCACTTCCCGCTCGCGCATCGACAGCGGTTCGCGGTTCGACGCACCGGAGGCGCCTTCGGTTCGGGACAATTCCACGTCATCTCCTTGCGCGACACGCTCCAACGTGTCGACCAGGTCGGCGCCCGCCATCGACTTGAGAACCACGGCGGACACACCCGCCTCACGAGCTTCTTCGAGGAATGCGTCGGTCGCATCCCACGTGTACAGCACGATGTGCTCGACCAAGCCATCCTTGACGATCTGCTCGGCGCGATGGATCGCGTCTCGACGACCGGCGAAGGTGTCGAACAGTGCGATGTCGGCGCGCCGTTGTGGCGTACCGCCGACCTCGTGCTCGACGATCGCGATTCGGTCCGAGAACGGCTCGAGCATCGCATGCAGACCTCGCACGATGATCTCGTAGTCGTTGACCAGCGCCACCTCGAGCGGGAAGCGCTTCAAGGGACGCACGCCGTCGCCGTTGGTGGCGGGTCGGGAGTCGTCGGTGGTGCGATGCGGTGTCATGCGAATGGGTCCTGTTCGGGTTCGATGCGGACGTACCCAGGTGTTCGGAGTGCCAAACAGGTCGGATCGGGTCGTGCGGTCACATCCATGGTTTGATGACGCTGGCGGCGCGTTCGAAGACCTGCTGGCCGATCCAGCGACGGCGCCATCTGGTGGGGTCGATCGCCTCGCTGTGTTCGAGATCGGCGTCGAAGTCGGCGTCGAGTTCGGCGGTCACGCCCTCGTGGAACGCGACGATGTCGACCTCTTCGTCGAGTGACGTCGAGCGCTGGTTGAAGTTGGCCGAGCCGATGAGCGTGACCAGGCCGTCGAGGGTGAGGATCTTGGCGTGCAGCATCGACGGCTGGTAGCACCAGATCTTGATGCCGTGGTCGAGCAGACGGTCGTAGATGGCTTCGCCGGCGAGCTGGACGAATCGCTTGTCGGCACCCGGGCCCGGGAGGAGGATCTGGACGTCGACGCCCCGTTCGGAGGCGCGGCACAGGCGGAGCACCAAGTCGTCGTCGGGGACGAAGTAGGCCGTGGTGAGGCGAATGCGGTCTTCGGCCAGCTCGATCAGCGAGCGCACCGTCATCGAGATGTCGTTCCAACCGGGTTCGGCGGTGCCCTTGATGATCTGGATCGGCACGTCGCCGTCGTCGGCGTGCGGCGGGAAGTGGTCGAACGCCGGCTCGAACAGCACGTGTTCGGTCTCGATCCAGTTGTCGAGGAAGGCGCTCCGGAGCCCGGCGACGCCGGGCCCGACCAGGCGGACGTGGGTGTCACGCCAGTTGCCTTCGCTGCGACCGTCGCCCATCCACTCGTCGGCGATCCCGACACCGCCGGTGAAACCGACCGTCTCGTCACAGATCATCACCTTGCGATGGGTGCGGTGCGACGCTCGGAACGGGTGACGTGGGTCGAGCGGACGGAAGTACCGGACCTCGGCGCCGCCCGACTGCATGAGGTCGACCATTTCGCGGTCGATCGGCTTGGCACCGACCCCGTCGAGCAGCACCCGGACGCGGACGCCGTCACGAGCACGCTGTGCGAGCCGTTCGGCGAAGACGCCGCCGATCTCGCCGGCCCAGTACACGTAGGTGAGCAGATCGATCGATCGCTCGGCGTTGTCGATCGCCTCCAACATGGCGGGGAAGATCTCTTCGCCGTTGCGCAGAATGTCGAGCTGGTTGCCGGGGCTGATCGGCACGCCGTTGATGGCAGTGACGGTTCGGCACCACGATTCGACGCGCTCCTCACTGGAATCGGACGAGCGAGCGTCGTTGGTCGGCCCGGCGTTGGAGGCCTGGTCGTCGGCGGTCGCCTCGTCCGTCCCGGTGTCGGCGCTGGTGTCCGTGCTGGTGTCGGTGCTGGTGTCGTCGTTCGTCTGATCGTCGATGTCGGTGCTCATCCCTGCTCCTTGCCGTCGGCCGTGTCCGCCCGGGCGACGTTGCTTCACGTGCTGGAATCCGCCGTACCACTCGCACGCCGACGTCAAACCTTCGGGTGACACCACTCGGAGGTCACCGCAGCCGACTCACGCGTCAGGTCGAGGCGCGGAGGCGCCGGCCGAGATACCACGGCACGTACTGTGCCGCGACGCCGAACAGCCCGAGCAGGACGATGACCACCCGCATGGCTGCGAGGGCGGATCCGAAGTCGTCGCGTCCGGATCGGGCGAGTTCCTGGGCGTCGACGGCCGAGGCGCGGTAGCGGTCGAGCAACGCGTCGCTCTCCTCGAGTGACGCCCGGGTGCGATCGAGATCGGCTCGGACGGATTCGAGGTCGCCCGACAAGTCACCCGTGCCCGACGCGAAGCCGTCGAGACGCTCCGAGAGCTGGCCGAGGTCGTCACCGATCGGCCCGAACGCCGACCGGACGTCGGCGATCGCGTCGGGAAGCGGGGTCGCGGGGTCGTAGTCGGGGCCCAGCGGGATGCGGGATGCGGCGCGGAGTGCGCTGTCGATCGTTCCGCTCAGCGACTCGACGGTGCCGAGCGCGGCGTCGACGTCGTCGAAGCTCTCGGGGAGCCGCGCCGCGATCTCCGCGGCGGCGTCGGCGACACCGCCCGTTTCCTCCGTCGTCGACGACACCGTCGACAGGGTCTGGTCGAGGGTGTCGAGGCCGGTGTCGAGGTCGACGATCACCTGGCCGGCGACGTCGATCGTGTCGACGAGGGTCGCCGCTGCGTCCTCGCCGATCACGAGGCTCTGTTCGAGATTGCGGTCGAGCGTGGTGAGGAACCGCCAGCCCACGATCGAGCCGACGAGTGCCACCACGAGACCGAACACGGCGATGGTCTGCATCACAGTCGCGGCGCGCCGGTCGGGTGCGGCGAGTGGTTCCCGTCGCGAGACCCGGTCGAGGTGCGACTCGGTGGTCGTGTCGTCGTCGGTCGTGGACGTCACGATTCGTCCTCCCGTTGCAGGCGTCGCGTCAGCCCGATGATCGCCAAGGCGCCGTAGACGACGACCAAGGCGCCGAGACCGATGAGGGTCGCCCGTGCCGGGGCATCGCCCGCGAGCATGATGTCCTGCAGGCCGTCGATCCCGTAGGTGACGGGGAGGAGCCAGGAGATGGCCTTGACCGGATACCGCATCGTGTCGAGGGGCAGCACGAAGCCACTGAAGAACAGCCCGGCCAGCAGGGCCAGCATCGCGAACTGCACTGCCTGCGACTCGGTCTTGGAGACGATCGCGAGCGCCATGCCGAGCGACAGCGACGACAGCAGGACGCCGAGCACGATCACGACCAGCCAGCCGATCGAGCCGGCGACGCTCACGCCGAGGGTCAGGGTCGCGCCGCCGATCAGGGTGGCGGCGACCACCGAGCCGACGAGCACATAGGCGAGGATCTTGCCGGTGACGATCTCGATCGACGACAGCGGACCGACGCGCATCAGTTCGAACAGGCCGGTGCGACGGTCACGGACCAGCGACAGCGCCGCGAAGGTGAGCGCCAGGTGCTGGAGCAACAGGGCGAGCGACGACGGCGTGAAGTAGTCGGTCGGGGTGACGTCGTCGGGTCCGACGTTCTCGGTCTCGCTGCGGAACGGGCGGACCAGCACGTCCGGGTCGAGCACCACGGTGTCCGACACCATGTCGCCGACTGCGGCGAGGTCGTCGGCGAGCTGCGCCGTGTCGACGTCGTCGGTTCCGGCGTCGACGGCTTCGGCCGTCGCAGCGGCCTGGGCCACGGCGGCACGCGTCTCGTCGAGCTGCGAGCGGGTGTCGGGGTCGGCCGATTCGAGTTGGCCGAGGACGACGGCCGTGCCGTCGAGGGCTGCGGCGAGCTGCGACAGATCGGCCGTCGCTGCGGCGGCCGCCGAGTCGGGGTCGGCGTCGGCATCGTCGGCGAGCTGCATGAACCGGTCGCCGAACTCGCCCGCCGATCGCAGTTCGGCCTGGGCGTCGGCGGCAACGGTCGAGAGCACGGTGGCGTTGACCTCCTGGATCGCGAGGCGGGCAGCGATCTCCACGGCGCCCGCCTGGATCGGATCGATTTCCTCGTGCAGCACACGGATGACCGCCCGCTCACCCTCCATCACCGACGTGATCGGGTCGGCCGGGAACACCACGACGACGTCGACCTCTCCCGCCTCGAGCAGATCGACGGCCTCTGCCTCGGTCTCGACCAGGCCCTCGGACTCGATGAACTCGTCGAGCTGGTCCTCGTAGCCGTCGAGCACCTCGGCGTAGATCGAGTCCTGCGCACCGACGAACACCGCCTTCTTCTCGAGCGAGTCGTCGCCGTAGGCCAGTCCGAACAGCACGAGCAGGGCGAACGGACCGATCACGAGGAGGGCGAGCAGCCGCGGCTGTCGAACGATCTCGACGACCTCCTTGCGGACGAACGCGAACGACCTGATGACGACCGCCCACGGGGTGCGGACCGGGCGGAGGGTGGCGGCGATGCGCTCGGCACGCTCGTCGTGCTCGACGCCCCCGCCGGTTCGTTCGCTCGGGCCGTCGTTGGGTTCGTCACCGGGTTCGTCGCGGTTCCGTTCGTCCGCGCCCGAGCCGCTCGGATGGCTCGACTCGATCGGGTTCGCTGAATCTTCGGCGTCGTGGTCGACCCGGGTTCCGGCCGTGCCGGCGTCGTGCTTCGTCGCCATCAGGCCGCCACCTCCTCGCTCGTGGTCGATGCGGACCGATGCCGCTGGACGACCCGGAGAAACGCCTCGTCGTAGTCGACGAGGTGCTCGTCCATGTCGACGACCGACGCATCACACACGTCGATCGCCTCCCTGAGCTGCTGCATCGCCCTGCCTGCGTCGTCGACCACGATCCGGAGACCGGTCGGTGACGTCCTTTCGATGGAGCCGACGACGAATGGCTTCGATCCGATGTCGGCGACCTCCTCGTCGGTCAGCGGCCGGTCGAGCCGCACGTCGACGACCTCGCCGTCGAACGCGGCGCGGCGCAGGTTGGTCGGGGTGTCGAGCAGAAGCAGTTCGCCATCCGACAGGAGGCCGACCTGGTCGCACTGTCCTGCCTCGCCGACGTACTGGGTCGTGACCACCAGCGTTCTTCCGTCGGCGGCCTGTTCCCGAAAGCGAGTCCAGAGCTTGTCGCGCAGGATCGGATCGATGCCGGCCGTCGGCTCGTCGAGGAAGACGACCTCGGGGTCGTGGACGAAGGCGGCAGCGAGCGCCAGCCGACGCTGCATGCCGCCCGAGGCGTCGACCACCCGCTTCTTGCGGTGATCGGCGAGTTCGACCCATTCCAACAGCTGGTCGAGCCGGTCACGACGCCGGAGCCGCATGCCGTACATCGACGCGTGGAAACTGAGGTTCTCGTCGAGCGACAGTTCGGGGAACAGCGCCGGCGTCTGGGGGAGGTAGCCGATCCGGGCCCGGTCGGACGAGGAGAGGCGGCATGCGTCGGTGTCGAACACGGTGGCCGAGCCTTCGGTCGGCTCGAGCAAGCCGGTCATCAGGCGGACCGTCGTGGTCTTACCGCAACCGCTCGGGCCGATCAATCCGAGAATGGTGCCGGGTTCGATGTCGATGTCGACCCCACGAATGACCTCGGTGTCGTCGAACGACTTCCGGAGACCCGTCGTGCGGACGGCGACTGCGCCGGTTCGGCGCTGGTCTTGGTCCTGACGCTCCCGTTGTTGACCGACTGGTGATGTCATCGTCTGCTCCTCCGTGCGACGCCCGATCGATTCGGTCGGCGTGCGTTGTCCCTGTCGACGCTCCGGTCGGCCTCGACGGGCCGACCCCGACGGAGCGACGGGGCGTCCGTACCCAGCACGCTGCGCGCGCAAACCGGGCCGTCGGGGACGACCTCGAGCGCAGGGGTCGGGGCCGCCGACCCGTGTCGGAACGTCCGGACCTGCGGGTCGCGATGGGTGTGATGACGCTGTTGACCAGCCGCGATCCGGGTGACGTGCACCCTGGAACCCTTTTCATTCGGTGGCAACGCGACTACCGTTGGTAGTTGACCAACGGCGTGGCCGGCGGACAACCACACTTGAAGGGCAGTACGGACATGAAAAAGCTCCTGACCACCGTGGGCGCTCTCGCGGCGCTCACGTTCACCGCTGCAACCGCATCGGCCCAGGACCAGACCGCGATCACGCTGGTCCACGGCATCCCCGGCACGACGGTCGACGTCGTCGTCGACGGTGCTGTCGTCGTCGACGACTTCCAGCCCGGCACGACCGCCGACCTGACGACGTACGCAGGCCAGACGCTCAGCAATGTCGAGGTCCTCGACAGCAGTGACGACTCGGTCGTCATCGGCCCGATCGTCAGCCTCGACATCCCCGACGCCGGCAACTGGAGCATCGTGGCGATGCTCGACGACAGCGGGACCGCCCGACTCGCGTCGTTCGAGAACAACACGACCGCCGTCGACGCCGGCAACGCACGTCTCACCGTGCGCCACACCGCCGACGCCGGCCCGGTCGACGTGATCGTGTCGGGTCAGCGACCCATCACGAACCTGTCGAACGGTCAGTCGCAGGAGCTGATCCTGCCCGTCGGCACCGTCAGCGGCGCACAGCTCGCCCCCACCGGCGGCGATCCGATCGTCGACATCGGTGACATCAGCCTCGGCGCCGACACCAACACGGTGCTGTACGTCGTGGGCTCCGAGGACACCTCGCTGACGTTCATCCAGCAGGTCGTGGCCCTCCCCGCCCCGGCGACCACCACCACGGTCGCCTCCGGTGAGACCACCACGACCGTCGCCGACGGCTCGACGACGACCAGCTCGTCGACGACCAGCACGACCGGCCCCTCGACCACGACGACCACCACCGCCGCCGTGCCGCAGGCCGTGAACACCGGTTCGCCGATCGACGACAACGGCACCTCGATCGCACTCATCGCGATCGTCGGTGGTCTCGTCGTCGCCGGTGGCGCCTTCCTCGCCCGACGCCGGGCCTGATCCGCACCGGCATCCCCGAGAACGACTCGCACGATGCCGCGACGACGCCGGTCTCCACTGCGGTCCCTGCTCAGCCTCCTGATGGTGGCCGGGCTGGTGGTCGCCGTCGGGGCCGGCGTCGTCGCGCTGCGTGACTACCTGAACGAACCGCCGATCGTCTTGTCGACCGATTCGGCGGTCGACGCCAACCCGCCCGACCCGCTCGACGCGTCACGCATGGAGCGCACGATGCCGCTCGCGATCCGCTACGAGGGTCTTCGCATCGACGACGAGATCATCTCGGTCGGGCTCGACGAGGACAACGAACTCGAGGTCCCCGACGAGACCGAGGTCGGCTGGTGGAAGTTCGGCTCGGCGCCGGGGCTGCCGGGCGCCACGGTCATGGCGGCACACGTGTCGTGGAACGACCGTGCCGGCCCCTTCCACCAGCTCGGCAACGCCGAGATCGGTGATCGCCTCGAGGTCGACACCGGCGACGGCTACACCCGCATCTACCAGGTCGTCGAGCGCACGATGTACGGCAAGTCGGAGCTCCCGGCCGAACGTATCTGGCGGACCACGGGCCCGGAGACGCTGGTGCTCATCACGTGCGGCGGCGACTTCAACCCGAACATCAACCGCTATCGCCACAACATCGTCGTCTACGCCATCCCGGTCGACCAGCGCGAGATCGACGACGAGCTGGATGACGTCGAGACCGACGAGCAGGACGACGAGACCGACGACGTTTCGGCCTGAAACGGCCGTGGTACGGCGCTCGCATGAGCGACGACACCTTCACGGCACCGATCGCCGATCGCGCACCGACCCCTGACGAGGCGCGTGCCGCCGAGCGCAGCGTCGACGAGGTCGACGTCGACCGGGTGGGCGAGCACTACCGGGCCGAAGCCGAGCGTGGCGCCCGCATGCGGGGCGAAGGTGAGATCGAGGGCGTCGAGCCGGACTGATCGTTCAGGATCCGACGTCGTCCGTCGAGCCGCAGCCGAGCGCCGCGGCTCGTTTCGGGTCTCGGTTCCGTCAGGACAGGCTGGCTTCGGCGTCGTCGACCTCGTCGTCGCCGACGTACTCGTCGCGCAAGATGGCGAACGCCTTGCGGAGCAGGCGCGACACGTGCATCTGCGACACACCGACGCGCTCGGCGATGTCGGACTGGGAGAGGTCCTCGTAGAACCGGAGTCGGACGATCTCCTGCTCACGCTCGGGCAGGGTCTCGATCAACCGCTGGACCACTTCTTCGTTCTCGACGTCGCCGTACCCGCGGTCGCCGACCGCCGTCGCAGCGTTCCGATCGCTCCCACCGTCGTCGTCGGGCCCCGGGTCGATGCTGCCGACGCGGCGCGCCGTGCCGGCGGCCAGCCCGGTGATCACGTCGTCGCGATCGATCTCCAGATACTCGGCGACCTCGTCGACCGACGGTGAGCGCCCGAGCTGCACCGACAACTGGTCGTTCGCACGGCGCACCGCGACGTGCAGCTCCTTGGCGCCGCGCGGCACCTTGACGGCCCACGTGGCGTCGCGGAAGTGGCGCTTCAGTTCGCCTTCGATGGTGCGCCCGGCGAACGCCGAGAACGGCACGCCGACGTCGGGGTCGAAGCGATCGACCGCTTTCACGAGCGCCAGCATCGCGACCTGTTCGAGATCGTCGTCACGACCGACGCCGGCGTTGTAGCGCCGCGCGATGTGGATGGCGAGTCCCATGTACTCCTCGACGATCCGGTTGCGGATGCGTCGGCGACCGGTGCGCCGGAGTTCGAGAAACAGTTCGTCGACGTCGGACATGGCACTGGTCACGAGGTGGGGGCCACCCGCTTGACGACCGTGAACACGCCGCCGGCGATGCCGTACTCGTCGACGACGGCGTCGAGGATCCGTTTGGCCAAAACGTCGATGTCGTCCGCGTGCGGTTCTTCGTCGACACCGCGACGGCTGCACCGGACGGTGACGGCGCCCTCGCCTGCCTCGAACGTGATCTTGAGTCGGGCCTCGGGCCCGGCGTCGACGTCGGAGAGCAGGGCCACCGCCTCGTTCACGCCGAGGCGGAGATCGTCGATCGCGTCGACCGAGAAACCGAGGTCGGCGCACACCGCGGCGGCAACCGCCCGGACGGTGGAGGCGTGTCGGGTGTGCAGCGGGATCTCGATGTCGACGTGTTCGGCCACCCGCGCAAGATAACGCACCGGCGAGCCGTTCGCGCACCCGTCGCCGTCGTCGGACGTTTCGGTCGGTCGACGCCGGGGTACCGGATCCTCATGCTGTACACGATCTTCATCATCCTCGCCATCATCGCGTTGCTGTTGTTCATCTTCGGGCGACGCAGGGTCTGATGGTGATCGACATGAACACGAACACGATCACCGAGACCATCACCGACACCCTGACCGACACGGTGCCGAGCGCGATCGCGGGCACGTTGTCCGACGTCGGCTCGATCATCGAGACCGTTCCGGGCGTCGTCGTCGACAGCGTCGACGCCGGTGTGACCAGCGGGCGTCGTTTCGCTCGCAAGGCAGCCGGTCACGTCCCCGGCGTGTCGGCCCCGACCTCGAATCGCCGGTGGTGGCTGATGGCCGCCCTGCTCGCGACGCTCGCCGTCGTCGGCACCGTCTGGTACACCCGTCGCTCGTCGAACGACTCGTCCGGCTCCGACGCCGACGTCGCCAACATCGACGCTCGACGCCACGTGGCCTGACGACGTACCGACAGACTCCGGCCACGTCGTAACGACGCCGCATCACGGTGCCGGATCACCCGTTCGGGTGATCCGGCACCGTCGCGTTCGGGGGTGCTGTGACCCCGACGGGCGACAAGTATCCTCACGTCGACTATGCAGCGCGACCCTGCTCGTCGGACGTCGCTCCGTACCCGACTCGGCATCATCGCCGTGGTGTTCCTGGTGATGGTGCTCGTGGCCGTCGGCTTGTCGGCGTTGATGATCCGCCAATGGGATCGGACGCTCGACGCACGCGGAGAGGCGCGGGCGGCCGTGGCCGATGTTGCCGAGCTCAGCCTGTCGCTCAGCGACCAGGAGACCGGCATCCGTGGCTACCTCCTCACCGCCGACGACGGCTTTCTCGAGCCGTACTACGAGGGAGCGACGATCCAGACCGACATCGTCTCCCGGCTGCTCGAACGCGATCTCGACCTGCCCGACTTCGTGGCGCTGGTCGACATCGCCGTCGACACCGGTGAGCAATGGCGGAACGACGTCGCGGAGCCGATCCTCGCCGACATCGAGGCCGCACCCGACGACGAGTTCGCCCAACAGCGCTTCGACCAGGTGCGAGACGCACTCGACGCACTCGACGCCGCAGTCGTCATCCATGTCGACGAGCTCGCCGAACGCGCTCGACAGATCCAACGCAACGTCATCGGCGTGCTGTTCCTCAGCGCCCTCGCCGCGATCCTCGGCACTGCGCTCGCCGCATCGCTGTTCCGACGCTGGGTGCTCCGGCCCCTCACCCGGATCGGCGATGCCGCACGGGCGCTGAGCCATGACGACACCGCGCCGCTGCCGGCCTTCGACGCTCCCGAACTGCAAGACGTCAGCGACGCCGTCGGGCAGCTGCAGCGCTCGCTGCGCTCGGCACGCGACGACGCCGTAGCGGCACTACGCGGCATCGAGCAGAGCGCCGTGTTGGCGATTCAGGTGCGCTCCGAACTCGCCGACGAGATCGGTGAGATGCCCGACGGCTGGGCGGCGCACACCTTGCTCGTCCCGGCCGAGGGCGTCGTCGCCGGCGATTGCTTCGACATCGGCCTCCTCGACGCCGCCCACCTCTACATCGTCCTGATCGACGTTACCGGCCACGGCGCGTCGGCGGCCCTCAACGCGCTGAAGGCCAAGTCGCAGCTCCGCGCCGCGCTCCGCACGCGGTTGTCGCCCGGTGCGTCGCTCGACTGGTTGTCACGAGAGATGTTGAAAGACGAGCGTGCCGATCTCCTCACGGCGTCGGTGGTCGTCATCGACCTCGACACCGGCCACCTCACGTACGCCAACGCCGGACATCCTGCTCCGATCCTGACCGACGGCGACGAGCGCCTGGTGCTCGACGGGTCGGGGCCGCTGGTCGGCGCCTTTGCGGCGACGTGGTCGACCTACGAGGCCGAGCTGCCGGCCGGCTGGACCCTGCTTACCCACACCGACGGCCTGACCGACACGATCGGTGCGGATCGAGAGCGGTTCGGAGACGAACGTCTGGCGACCTGTCTCTCCACGACCGATCCGGTCGAGTTGCTCGCGCAGATCCAGGACGCGACCGAAGCCTTCCGCGTCGGCGATCGATCCGACGATCTGACGGCGATCGCAGTTCGCCGCGCACCGGTCGCCGACACCACGAACAACCAGAATGACGACGCAGCAGCGTCCGACGACCACAGAAACGGTACGATCACGCCATGACCCAGCCCGAGGACCTCTTGACGATCGAGACGTCCGACCACGGACTCCGTGCCGTGGGCGAGATCGACGCACACACCGCTCCCACCCTGGCCGCCGCCATCGACGCTGCGGCACCGACGGTGCGACTCGACCTGTCCGGTGTCGAGTTCGTCGACTCGAGCGGGCTCCGGGTGCTCATCGACGCGCACCAGCGGCTGCAGGAAGCCGGCGGTTCGTTGACGCTCGCCACGCCCTCGGCAGCCGTTCGTCGACTCCTCGAGATCAGCGGCGTCGACGACTATCTCGTCGTCGAAGCCTGATCGTTCGCCGGCGACTCCGCCGGCGCGTCACGACGACAGCTGCGCCTGCAGTTCGGTGAGCGCCGCCACGAACGCGTCGGCCATCGTCGGGAACGGGAACATCGATTCGAGCAACCGGGCCACCGGCACCTCACCGTCGATCGCCACGACGATCGCGTGGACCAACTCGTCGAACGAGGGCCCGATGCCGTGCGCGGCGACGAGGCGACCGGTCGAACGCCGCGCCGCCACGGCCAGCGTGCCGCACCCTTCATCCGTCGCCGCCCGAGGTGCCCGTTCGGCGACGTCGACCACCGACCACACGACGTCTCGGTCGTCGGTGGTGTCGGCGTAGCTCGGTCCGACCGTCATCAGCGGTGGGTCGATGAACATGCACGCCGCGTCGACCACGTCGTCGAAGCGACGCCCACCGGCACCGGTGATCTGATCGGCGACGACACGCCCGTGATGGTTCGCCGCATGGGTGTACTGCGCCTCACCGACGACATCGCCCATCGCCCAGATCGAACCTGCACATCGGACGCGGCCGGTTCGGTCGACCGGGAGCTTCAGCTGCGGGTCGAGCCCGAGCGACTGGAGTCCGAGTCCGTCCAGACGAGGACGTTTGCCGGCGGCGAGCACGAACCGGTCGGCCCGCACCTCGCTGCCGTCGGCGACCGCGATCGCCACGCCGTCGCCGTGACGGGCGATCGACACCGGGCGCGCTCGGAGCCTGAGGTCGACGCCCGGGTCGCGGACGGTCTGCTCGACCGCGGCGATCACGTCGGGGTGCAGCGTCTCCATCAGGTGCTCGTTCGGTTCGAGGACGGTCACGGCACTCCCGAACGACGCGAACAGACGCGACAACTCGCAGCCGATGACGCCACCGCCGGCGATGACGAGTCGATCAGGGCGTTCACTCGCGCGGAGCGCGTCGGCGCTCGTCCACACACGGTCACCCACCTCGTCGAGGCATTCGATGTCGGGCGCGATGGGAACGGCGCCCGTCGCGATCACGACATGGGCGGCGTCGACCACGATCGACTCGGATTCGACACGGTGCTCGTCGACGAACGCAGCGTGTTCTCGGACGAGTTCGACGTCGCCGGACTCGAGGAGCGCCTCGGCGTGAGCGTCGTCGTCCCGGTGGGCGACCAACGATCGTCGGCGGTCTGACGCAGTGGCCCACGACCGGCCTCGCGAGCCGTCGTGGAGCAATCCCTTGCTCGGAATACAGGCGTCGAACGGGCACTCACCGCCGACGAGGGCGGGTTCGAACACGACGACCGATGGGTCGCCCACCAGTGCGTCGACGAAGGCGGTCGTCGCCGACCCGGCGCCGATGACCGCGATGTCGACGCTCCGTCGACGCCGCGACATCAGTCGGGTTCGACGTCGAGCGCCGCCACGACCAGGGCGTCGTCAGCCGACGCCTCGGGTCCGAAGCCCAGGACGACCGAGCCGTGCGCGCCACAGTTCGGGCACGCTGCGGCGACGACCCAGAGTTCGTCGGCGGGGTCGGACGCGCCTTCGAGGCGGCGGGTCTGCGACGGCTCGATGCGGGACGCAGGGGTGACCTCACGGCAGGTCGTGCACATCAGGTTCGCGTCGGGGCGGACGACGAACGAGCTGGTGAAGCCGTCGGCCTCCAGCTCGTCGAGCACGGCGGTCAGGGTGGTGTTGTCGGACGGAACACCGGCACCGGTGGGGGCGCTCGGCGTGTCGTCGACGATGGTTCGGTCGGGATCGGACATCGTGTCCTCCTGGAGATTGGGCCGCTGCCGACTCAGGCAGCGGTGACGGTGGTCTCGTGCGGGCCGATCGGGCCGAGCAGTTCCTCGACGGCGTCGCGACCCGCCCAGTCGTCGTGGGCGGCGAACTCGTACCGGTCGGCTCGGACCCACAGGGTCTTCAACGCCTCGGCGTTCGCGGTGCGTCGATCGTTGGCGATCGCCCACAACCCTTGGGCGAGATACCGGAGCCGCTCGGGGTCGAAACCGTTCTGCTGAATCTCGTCTCGCACCGAGCGGAACCACAGCATGAGTGTGTGACGGTTGAGCCAGACCAGCAGCGCGATCGCGGTGCGGCCCAGCGGGAAGATGAGCTTGCGAGCAGTGCGTGAGAACGCCGCCAATGTCGTGAACATGGTGATCGCGTACCCGGGTGACCGTGTCGACAAACCCAGCGGGCCGGTCGACGAACCCAGCGGGCCGGTCGACAATCCTCGGACGGCAACCGAAGCCGATCGTCCGGCGGCCGCCACGTACGCTTGACCGCATGACCCTCACGGTGAACGGCACCTGCCATCACGACTGTCCCGACTCGTGCGGCTGGACGGTCACGGTCGACGACACCGAGCCGACACCGGTCGCCGTGAAGATGCGCGGCAACCCCGATCACCCGTACTCGTACGGCGAGCTCTGCCCGAAGGTCAACCGCTTCCTCGACCGCGTCTACTCCCCCGATCGCGTGCTCCACCCGCTCCGGCGCACCGGCCCCAAGGGCAGCGGTGAGTTCGAGCAGATCTCGTGGGACGAGGCGCTCGCCGACATCGCCGACCGGCTGGGTCGCGTGGTCGCCGAGCACGGCGGTGACGCCGTGCTCCCGTTCAGCGACGCCGGCAACCAGAGCCTGCTCGCCACACAGGGCATCTCCGAACGGTTCTTCAACCAGCTCGGCGCCTGCCGTCTCGAGCGCAACATCTGCGGACCGACCGTCGGGGCCGGCATGTCGATGACGAACGGGACCGGCCACGGTGCCGACGCGCTCGACCTCGAGCACTCGAAACTGATCATCCTGTGGGCGACCAACACCCGGCTGACCAACCGACACCTGTGGCCCGTGATCGAGCGAGCTCGCGCGGCGGGCGCCGAACTCGTCGTCGTCGACCCGATCCGGACGCTGACCGCAGAGGCAGCCGATCGTTTCATCCAGCCGCTGCCGGGCACCGACATCGCCATGATGTTGGCGATGATGCACGTCATCATCCGCGACGACCTCGTCGACCGCGAGTGGGTCGACGCCCACACGACCGGTTTCGACGAGCTTGCGCTGGCCGTCGCCGATGCGACGCCCGCGTGGGCGGCCGGCCAGTGCGGCGTCGACGCCGCCGTCATCGAGCAACTCGCTCGCGACTACGCAACCGTCCGACCCGCCGCGATTCGCTCGTTGATCGGTGCCGAGCACCACGAGAACGGTGCGATGTTCTACCGCACGATCGCGTGTCTGCCGGCGCTGATCGGATCGTGGCGCGAGCGTGGCGGCGGGCTGATGCGGAGCGTCGGTTGCTTCCAGGACGATCTCGTCGACGAAGCCGCGCTCCACCGCCCCGATCTGCTCGCCGGCCGCGAGCCGCGCACGGTCAACATGAGTCGCCTGGGCGAAGCCTTACTCGACACCGACGACCCGGTGCGGGCGATGATCGTGTGGAACTCGAACCCGCTCGTGATCGTGCCCAACGCCGAGTCGGTACGCGCCGGGATGGAGCGCGACGACCTGTTCACCGTCGTGCACGAGCAGTTCGTCACCGACACGGCGCGCTACGCCGACATCGTGCTGCCCGCGACGACCCAGATCGAGTCGCTCGACGTGACGCTGGCATGGGGTCATCTCTGGATGGGATGGAACGAGCCGGCGATCGAGCCGCTCGGTGAGGCAGTCAGCAACACCGAGTGCTTCCGCCGGATCGCGGGTGCGATGGGTCTCGACGAACCGTCGCTGTTCGAGGACGACATCACCCTGCTCACACAGTCGCTCCCGTCGGTCGACCTCGACGCGCTCCGGCGCGACGGCTGGATGCGAGTGCCCTTCCCCGACGACGGTCGGCCGTGGGCGGAGGGCGGATTCCCCACCGAGTCCGGCAGGGTCGAGTTCGCGTCCGACCGGCTCGTCGAGATGGGCCAACCACGGGTGCCGACGTTCGTCCCGCCGACGGAGGGGCCGCAGGGCGAGGCGGCGCAACGCTTCCCGCTGCAGTTGATGACCCCGAAACACCACACCCGATTCCTGAACTCGGGCTACTCCCACCTCCCCAAGCACGGACCGGCGGAGGGCGCGCCGTTCGTCGAGCTCGACGCTGCCGACGCTGCGGCGCGAGGGCTGGCCGACGGCGACGCGGCACGCGTGTTCAACGACCGTGCGTCACTCGAACTGCCGGTGAAGATCACCGGACGACTTCGCCCGGGTCTCGCCTCGATCCCGTGGGGTTGGTGGCGCCATCAGCACCCCGATGGCAAGGTCGCGAACAGCTTGACGAACGACACGCTGACCGACTGGGGCGGTGGCGTGGCGTACAGCGACACGCTGGTCCAGGTCGAAGCGCTCTGACCCGCTCCGGCCCTTCGAAGCCCGGTCGTCGACGTCGGCGCCCGGGTTCGGACGCGAACGTGCCGGGCCCCGAAGAGCCCGGCACTCCCGCGTTCGTCGCGTCGGACCGCGACGCGAACGAGGTCAGCAGTCGTGGACGTCAGTCGCGATCGAGCTTGTCGCGGACGGCGTCGACGGCATCGTCGAACTTGTCCTTGATCTTGCCGCTCGTCTCGTCGGCCTGACCCTCGGCCTGCAGTTCCTTGTCGTCGGTGAGGTCACCGACGGCCTGCTTGGCACGGCCCTTCGCCTGGTCGAATTCTCCACTCATCAGCGTCGTTCCTTTCGTGGTGGACGGATGCCGTTTGGTACCCGCCGAGGCTCGAACGAAACTCGTTCGGGACTCGTTCGGGGCTGTCGTCGCCACGGTTCACCCGGTCGGGCGACACGGCCCGATGCACTCGCCGAGGCGCCGTGTCGGGGCAGCAGGGAGGTCACTTCGCACCCGCCAACACCCCCCTGCCGGGCGCGCTACAGTGCCGGTGCGCGTTGAGTGGGGCGGGATTCACACTGCGTGACAATTCGTGATCCTCGTGCTCGTTCCGTGAACCAACGCATGAACCAACGCATCCATCGCCTCGTCGAACCGCTGCGTCAGCCGGCGCCTCGCTCGCTCGCTGGCGCGCATCTGGTGTCGGGCCTCGGCGATTGGGCCGGACGGCTGGCACTCACCGTCGTCGTCTACGACCGATCGCAATCGGCCGCGTGGGCGGCCGCCGTCACCGTCGTTGCCCTCCTGCCATGGATCGGGCCGGGTCAGATGCTGGCGACCCTCGCCGACCGGTACGGCCGGACGACGGTCATGATCGTCTCCGATCTCGCGCGGGCCGTCCTCTTCTTCCTGATGGCGTTCACGACGTCGGTACCGATCCTGCTCGCCGCCGCGTTCGCCGCCGGTCTGTGCGTGCCACCGTTCGCCGGCGCACGCGCCGCCGCACTCGTCGACGTGTGCGACGACGAGACGTACCCCAAGGCACTGGCGCTGTTCGGCGTGTTGACCCAGGTCGAGGTGCTCGCCGGATACGCCGCCGGTGGCGTGCTCGTCGCAACGGTCGGAGCACGTCCGGCACTCGCCCTCAACGCCGTCACCTTCCTCGTGTCCGCCGTGTTCGTCGCCTCATTGAGGCGAACGGCTGCGGCGCAACCGAACTCGACCAGCCCGGTGGGCTGGGCGGGCGTGCGTTCCGGCCTGGCGATCTGGCGAACCGACCCCGTGTGCGGTCGTGCTCTGCTGCTGTTCGCCGGCACCAACATGTTCTCCGTCCTGCCCGAGACGCTCGTCGTCCCGTTCGCCGCCGACGTCGAGATCTCCGAGACCTGGATCGGCGCCCTCGCTGCGATCATCGCGATCGGGTCACTGATCGCCGTCGTGTTCGCACCGTCGGACGGCACGCACGAGGAGCTGCTTCGAGCGACGGCGTGGCGCGGCTTGGTCGTGGCCGCCGCGTCGGGCGCCCTGTTCACCGTTGCCTCGTGGCCGGTCGCCGCCTTCGCTGCCTACGCGGTCTCCGGCATGGTCGACGCGATCGCCGTGCCGACCAACCAGGTGGTCGGCGAACGACTACCCCAGGCGGGACGCTCCGCGGCGATGACCGTCGCCGCCGGCACGCAGAACATCACCCATGTCGTCGCCATCACCGTCGCCGGCATCACCGCCGACCGGTGGGGCACCCCGACGACCCTCGCCATCGCCATGGTCGCCGCCGGCTGCGTCTGTGTCTGGGCAGCCCTTCGGCCGGTCGCGCCGACGTCGACGAAGCCGGCCGCCGTCGCCGTTTCGGGCGCCGGCAACGAGGGAACACCCGGGTCATGACGACCCCCCCTGATCGCGCGCCCGTCGTGCTGGTGCTCGGTGCCACGGGTTACGTCGGCGGCCGCCTCGTCCCCGAACTCCTCGCACACGATCACACCGTTCGCTGTCTGGTGCGCACCCCGCCGACCGGCTTGCCGTGGACCGACGACGTCGAGCCCGTGCAAGGCGACCTCACCGATCCCGACTCGCTCGGAGACGCGTTCGATGGTGTCGACACCGTCGTCTACCTCGTCCACTCGCTCGACGAGGACGACTTCGAGCGCACCGAGTTGCGCTCTGCGTCGAACGTTCGTGAAGCCGCCGAGGCGGCTGGTGTCGATCACATCGTGTACATGAGCGGGCTCGGCGACGACCGAGAAGATCTCTCGCCGCACCTCCGTTCACGCCACGAGGTCGGTGTCGAACTCGCCCGAGGCGATGTCGCCGTCACCGAGCTTCGTGCCGCCATCATCCTCGGTGCCGGTTCGGCGTCGTTCGAGATGCTGCGCAGTCTGACCGAGGTGCTGCCGGCCATGATCGCGCCGACCTGGGTCACCACGACCGTGGTGCAGCCGATCGCGATCGGCGATGCGCTGCGCTATCTCCGCAAGGCGATCGAGCGTGGTCCGGGCGACGAGCCCCACGACATCGTCGAGATCGGCGGCCCCGACCAGCTCACCTACCGCGAGCTGATCGACCTGTACGCCAAGGTTGCCGGACTCCCCCGTCGCAGGATCATCCCGGTGCCGTTCGTGACGCCACGCCTGTCGACCCACTGGGTCAACCTCGTCAGCCCACTCCCCCGCCAGCTCGCGAAGTCGCTGATCGACAGCCTGCGCAACGACGTCGTCGTCACCGATGACAGCGCGTTCACGGTGAGCACGCACATCCCTCTCACGGCACGCGCCGCGATCGAGACGGCCATCTCGGCGATCCAGGACCTCGAGATCCCGACCCGCTGGTCGGGCGTCACCGCCGAGGAACGAGCGGGCCGGCCCCGACCGTGGGACCCCGACTGGGCGGGCGGCACGGTGTACGAGTACGTGACCCACACCGAGGTGCAGGCATCGCCCGCCACCGCACTGCGCACTGTGCAGGGCGTCGGTGGCGACCGGGGCTGGTACGGCTTTGCGTTCCTCTGGGCGATCCGAGGCGCACTCGACAAGATCGTCGGCGGCGTCGGGCTGCGCCGCGGCCGTCGACACCCCGACGACATCACCGTCGGCGAAGCGCTCGACTTCTGGCGCGTCGATGCCATGGAGCCCGAGCTGTTCCGGCTCCGAGCCGAGATGAAGGTGCCTGGCGAGGCCTGGCTCGAATGGACGATGCACGAGCGGCCCGGTGGCTGCACCTGCATCGAACAGAAGGCGCGATACGTGCCGCGCGGCTTGTTCGGTCGTCTCTACTGGTGGCCGCTGTGGCCGGTGCACGCCGTGCTGTTCCCGGTGATGCTGCGCCGGATCGGTCGCGAGGCCGAGCGCGTCGAAGCACTCGCCGCCGAGGGGCGACACGAACCCGACACGGCACTCGCCGGTTGACGTTTCGCTCCCTGCGTTGTGGGGAACCGGAATGAGCATGACGCCTGACGCCGGGAGCCGGAGCACCCCCTCGGACGACACCGCCGACCTGGCCGGGGGCAGCACGCCCAACCCGTGGAACCGGGTCCTCGGCATCCTCGTGCTCGGATCGTTCGCTGCTGCCGCCAAGACGGCGCGGCGTGGGAAGCGACCCCGATCTCACGTCGGGCCCGATCGGCGCGAGGTTGCGGCATGACGACGTTCACGAGCCGAGACGTGTCGACCGCGGTCGTACCCGCATCACGCGACGACATCTGGGCGATCGTCTCCGACCCGGCGGCACTCGCCGAACTCACGCCGCTGATCGACACGATCGAGCCGGCCGGCGACCTGTGGACCTGGCAGCTCAAGGGCATCTCGGCGCTCGGGGTCACCGTCGCCCCGTCGTTCACCGAACGGATGGTGCTCGACGCCCCGGCCCGGATGGAGTACGTGCACGAGCCACCGGCCGGCACCAACGAACTGGCCGGTGCGCACGGCACGTACGACCTGACCGAACTGTCACCCACGTCGACACGACTCGACATCGACATCACCCTGTGCGCCGACCTCCCGCTGCCCAAGTTCAGCCGACGCGCCGTCGAGAAGGTCATGGCGACCACGATGCGCCGGACCGGCGACGCGTTCGCCGAGCGACTCTACGAACGGTTGGGGATCGACGGCGCCGACTGGGTGGAGCATCGCGTCGACGGGGCCGAGGTCGTCGGATGACGACGCGCTTCGGTGCCGTGACCGTGCTCGGCTCGAACGGCTCGCCACCCCACACCACTCCCGTCGCGGCCGTCCGCATGGCCGGGCGATGGTGGTTCGCGACGTCCCGACACGCCGCCAAGGTCACGATGATGCGCCGCGACCCGGTCGCCTCGATCACCGTCGCCGCCGGACCCGGATGGACGACCGCCACCGGCGACGTCACCGTGCTCGATCCCACCGACCCGGCGTCGTTCGCTCGTCGGCCGGCCGCCTCACTGGCCGCGGCACCCGCCGCACTCCACCTCCTCACGAGCTACGCCCGCGACGTCGCCGGCTATCTCGGCAACGTGTCGGAGATCCCGAGCGCCTGGGCACCCCATCAACGCGTCATCGTCGCGATCGAGGAAACCATCGTCGAACGAGCGGTCGACCCCGACTCACGTCCGGTCGACGGAGTGCCGTGCATCGCCGGGTTCTCCGACGGCCGACGCCCCATTGCCGTGCCCGGATGGTTCGACGGCGATCGACTCGGGCTGGCTGCGACGTCCCGTCCGATCGATGCCGGAGCAGGCGTCGCCGTCATGCTCGACACCGCCCTGCTCGACCACGACCCCGGCAGTCCGGTCGACCAGCGCGGCGTCCTGATCCGCGGGCGAGTCGACCCCGGTCTCGAGCACGGCAACACCACCACCGACGTCGTTGCCGAGTCGATCACGACGTGGACGGGGTTCGAGACCGAGACGCGACGATTCGGTCACGCCGCAGCGAACGCCGCGTGACGACACAGTGACACCGGGCTCGTACGGGCGAGGCAGCCGGGTCGGCGGCACGGGCGACGAGTAGCCTGCGACGCATGGCCGCCGAGTTGATCTACGCCTATCGGATCATGCGGCTTCCCCTTCTCGACGCCGGCGGCTCCGAGATCGGCAAGGTCGCCGACATCGTCACCGTCGCCGGACGGCCCGGGCAACCGCCGCGCGTCGTCGGGTTCGTCGCGACGAGTCAGCGACGACGCATCTTCGTGCACTCGGCCCGGATCGCGGAGATGAACGTCGACGGCGTCCGGCTCCGCAGCTGGGACATCGACCTCAACCCGTTCAAGAAGCGGCCCGGCGAGACCCTGATCGGCGAACAGATCATCGACCATCCGCTGCCCGACCACGAGTACGTCAGCGACGTCGGTCTCGAAGAGGCCCACGACAGCCGGTCGCGTTGGTGGAACGTGTCGAAGGTGCGTGTCGCCAAGCGCAGCGTGCTGCGCCGGCGGCCGAGCTATCGCCTCGTCGACTGGCGCGACGTCGTCCAGTTGTTCGCCGGGTCGTCGGCGATGGCCGCCGAGGCCGCCCGCCTGCGCGACATGCACCCGTCCGACGTCGCCCACATCGTGCGGGCGATGCCGCTGACCCAACGCCGCCAGCTCGCTGCGTCGATGGACGACGAGCGACTCGCCGACGTGCTCGAGGAGCTGCCCGAGAAGGAACAGCTCCGACTCATCGAGGGCCTCGACCTCGAACGCATCGTCGGCGTGCTCGACGAGATGGAGTACGACGACCTCGCCGACCTGCTCGGTGAGATGCCGCAGCACCAGCGCGAAGCCGTGCTCGAGGCCATGGACGAAGAAGAGGTCGAGGTCCTGACCCGCCTCCTGTCGTACGAGGAGGGGACCGCGGGCGGCATGATGACGCCCGAGATCATCATCCTCGGCCCGACCGACACGGTCGCCCACGCGCTCGCCGAGATCCGCGACCCCGACTGGACGCCGAGCATCGCCGGTCAGGTCTTCATCACACAGCCACCGTTCAAGGCGCCGACCGGTCGTTTCCTCGGTGTCGTGTTCATGCAGCGTCTGTTGCGCGAGCAGCCGAGCACCGAGCTCCGACACTGCCTCGCCCGCGACGTCCCGACCGTGCGCCCCGACATCATCGACCGCGCCGTGTTCGAGGAGTTCGCCTCGTACGACATGATGGCGATCGCCGTCGTCGACGAGGCGCACCACCTGCTCGGCGCCGTGTCGGTCGACGACGTCGTCGACCGCATGCTCGGGTCGGGGTGGCGACTCCGGCACCGTCGTCAGGACGGCGCCGTCGCCGAACTGCAGGGTGTCGCCGACGCGCCGGCGGGAGACGCACCGTGAAGCGTCGGGGCGATCTCAGCCAGCCGCGCCAGCGGAGCCGGTTCGACGTCTCGTACGACCCGGAGACGTTCGGCCAGTTCAGCGAGTCGATCGCCCGGTATCTCGGCACCGCTCGGTTCCTGGTGTGGCAGACCGGCATCATCGTCGTCTGGCTGGCGCTCAACATCATCCCGCCCGAGGAGTACCAGTTCGACCCGTGGGATCGCGGCCTCGTGCTGCTCACCTTGGTGTTGTCGCTGCAGGCGTCGTATGCGGCTCCGCTGATCCTGTTGGCGCAGAACCGTCAGGAGCGGCGCGACCGGGTCGCCGCCGAGCACGACCGTGAGGTCGCCGAGCGGACCCAGGCCGACACCGAGTTCCTCGCCCGCGAGATCGCCGGCGTGCGGTTGGCACTTGCCGACGTGGTGACGGGTGAGGAGCTGCGCGACCAGCTCGAAGGCCTCACGAAAGCCATCGACGAACTCACCGCCCGCCTCGACGACCTCCAACCCGAATCCCCCTGACCCCCGCCCCACCGGACCAGCGGCCGGGCCCTCCGGGTCAGGTGTCACGCCACCCCCGACCACGCCCAGGCCACCCCGGATCAGCTGTCACACTCTCTCGGGTCAGGTGTCAGAGGTGACGGCGAGGAACGAGCCGTTACCGGCGATCACCTGACCCGGGATCGGTGCGCGAACGCACACGCAGCACCAACTTCTCGGCGGCTCACGTCCGGGGAACCGGACCACAGCCACCGAGAACCCCACCCGACAGGGTCAGATCGATGCGCGCTCGAGATGCCGTGCTCCGAAGCAACCAGCCGCCTCGGCGCACCGCTCCGGTGAACCCAGTCCGGCATCGAGAACCGACCCCACCCAGAACCCCGAACCCACCCCGACACCCGAGTTCTCGGGGGCTCTCGTTGCGCAGACCGCAACCAGATCAACCGAGAACCTCACCCGACAGGGTCAGACCGATGCGCGCTCGAGATGCCGTGCTCCGAAGCAACCAGCCGCCTCGGCGCACCGCTCCGGTGAACCCAGTCCGGCATCGAGAACCGACCCCACCCAGAACCCCGAACCCACCAGGACACCCACGATCTCGGCGGCTCACGTCCGACAAACCGGACCACAGCCACCCAGAACCCCGCCGACCTCAGACACCCACGATCTCGGGGGCTCTCGTTGCGCAGACCGCAACCAGATCAACCGAGAACCTCGGACTTCGCAGGACACCCGGGTTCTCGGGGGCTCACGTCCGGGGAACCGGACCACAGCCACCGAGAACCCCACCCGGATGGGTTCGGCTGGCACGATGGTGGGGTGAGCACGCTTCCGTACGGCACGTGGCCGTCGCCGATTTCGCCCGAGCATCTGACCAGTGGGGTCACCAAGCTGATCGACGTCTGGGTCGACGGCGATCGCACGGTGTGGCACGAGGGGCGGCCGAGCGAGGGTGGCCGCCAGACGCTCGTCGTCGCCGATGCCGACGGTACGACCCGTGATCTGCTCGACCCGCCGTTCAACGTGCGCAGCGGGGTGCACGAGTACGGCGGCGGCGCGGCGTGGGTCGAGTCGAACACGGCGTGGTTCGTCGATTGGGACGAGCAGCGGATCTGGTACGTCGACCTCGACGGCGGCGAACCGATTCCGCTCACCCCCGAACTCGAGCAGCCGCGCTCGGTGCGCTACGCCGACCTGCGGCCGTCGCCCGACGGTCATTGGCTCGTCGCTGTGCAGGAGGTGCACGACACCGACGACCCGCACCACGTCGTCAACCGGGTCGTCGCGCTCCCGGCTCGCACACCCGGCGTTCCGCACGTGATCCACGGCGAACACGACTTCGTGATGTCGCCCCGGTTCGTCGCGGCCGACCGGATCCGGTTCGTCGCCTGGAACCACCCGAACATGCCGTGGAACGACACCGACCTGATGGAGTGCTCGTTCGACCCGCAGCACGGCACGACCGGCACGCCGCGCCGGATCGCGACGGGATCATCGTTCATGCAACCCGACGGCGACGTCGTCATCGGTGACCGGGACGGGGTGTGGAACCTGTGGCGAGTCGACGCCGACGGAGAACACGCCGTGTCGTCCGGTCCCGACGAGGTCGGCGGGCCGGCATGGATCTTCGGGCTCCGCGACCACGCGGTGCTGCCGGACGGGCGGCGCGTGTGGGCGACCGGTGGCCGCCTCGTCGTCGACGGCGAACCGATCGACACCGGAGCGGCAGCCCTCGAGCAACTCGCGCCCGGCGACGGCACGTTGACGGCCATCGTCCGGTGGTCGGATCGACCGTCGACCATCACCCGCTTCGACGTCACGTCGGGTGAGTCGGTCGACGTGGTCGCAGCACCCGACACCCCGCTGCGCGACGGCGATGCGTCGACGCCCGAGCAGATCGCGTTCCCGACCGCCGGCGGGGCGACGGCGTACGGCTGGTTCTACGCGCCGGCGAACGCCGACACCGACGCACCCGTCGACGACCGTCCGCCGCTCGTGGTGATGATCCACGGCGGACCGACCTCGTGTGCCCGCCCGTGGTTCTCGCTCGCAACCCAGTTCTGGACGACGCGGGGGTTCGCCGTCGTCGACGTCGATCATCGCGGCTCGACCGGGTACGGCACCGAGTTCCGCAACATGCTCGACGGGAACTGGGGGGTGGTCGACGTCGAGGACTGCATCGCCGCGGCGACCTTCCTCGCCGACCAGGGCCGGGTCGACGGCGACCGGGTCGTCATCCGCGGTGGTTCGGCCGGCGGCTTCACGGTGCTCGCGTGTCTCGCCACGAGCGACGTGTTCGCAGCAGGCGCCTGCTCGTACGGCATCGCCGACCTGTCGGTGCTCGCCGCCGACACCCACAAGTTCGAGGCCCGCTACACCGACCGACTCATCGGACCGTGGCCGGAGGCACGTGACGTGTACGAGGAGCGGTCACCGATCCACCACCTCGACCGGTTCGAGACACCGCTCGTCGTGTTCCAGGGTCTCGACGACAAGGTCGTGCCACCCAATCAGAGCGAGATGATCGTCGACGCCCTGCGTGCGAAGCAGGTCGAGTGCGAGTACCACGCCTACGAAGGTGAAGGCCACGGCTTCCGGCGAGCCGAGACGATCGTGCACCAGATGAACGCCGAGCTCGCCTTCTACCGACGCATCCTCGGCCTGTAGCGATACCAGAAGGGGTCAGGCACCTTCTGGCAGGGACCCTGCACCCTCCCCGACGGCGAACGCCAGAAGGTGCCTGACCCCTTCTGGGGTGGAACCGTTCCGATCAGCGTTGCGGTATGCCGGTGAACTCCTGGAGACGGACCCCGGCGGACTCGACACGGGCGAGGAGCTCGACCGTCGGGAGTTCGGCGTCGCCGGCGACGACGATGCCCTCGTGGAGCAGGCCGTCGAGCAGCCCGGTCACGAACGCGGCAGCCGTCGCCGCAGCAGCGGTGCCGACGAGTTCGGCGATGCCGGCGATCGCGACGACGCGGGCGCCACGTTCGTCGGCGCCCCGCACCTCGACGCGGAGACCACCGACGCCACCTTCGGGGTGCGGTGGGCGGAGCATCGGCAGCCACGCCGTGAACCGGTCGCGGCGACGTGCCGAGCGTCGAGCCGAGATGCGCGACACGTCGTCGAAGGCGTGCTGCAACACGTACGGCGACGAGATTCGGGCGCGGTAGCAGTCCTTGGCACCGATCGGTTCGGGGAACCAGCAGAGCTCGCGTCCGCTGCCCCCGACGAAGTCGATCCACTCGCCGTCACGGAAGCCCGGCGAGAGGCCGCTGAGCGAACGGTGGTGCACGCGTGCGCACGCCGGGCCGGCGGTGCCGTGGATCGCGACGTGGATCTCGTCGACCGACGCCATCTGGTTGGCGAGGTGACGAGCGATCAGCCCCGACAGGCCCGGTGACAACGCGGCACCGAGGACGATGCTCGTGCCCTGGTGCTCGGGCGGATCGTCGAGGAGCGAGATCGTGTCGGGGAGCGCGTCGCCGACGGTGACGACGTGCAGCCCGCGCGCCGCCAGGCGACGAACCCGCTCGGCGACCGATCCGCCGTGGGCGAGCACGACCACGTCGCCGGGCGAGGTGCCCGAGATGTCGGGCCAGTACCCGTCGTGCAGCATGACCGGGCCGGTGTCGAGCAGGCGGCGGAGCCGCGTGCCGACGATGCCGCGGCCGACGATATGAACAGTGGTCATCGCGCGATGGTCATGGGTCGGTGGTCATCACTCTTGGGGCAACTCGAGTGGACGCCAACCGCCGTGTTGCGGCGGGACACCGCCGGTGCCCTTGATCCGGATGCCGCCCGCCGCGACGCCGGCGATCACGAGGGCGCCCACGATTCGGCGCAGCAGCTTCACGAACCCACCTCGTCGACGACCATCGCAGCATCCTAGGAGGAGCGAACGAACGAACAGGGTGGGGTCTGGGACACGGCGCGCGGGAGCGGCCAGAATGTCCGGATGCGTTCGTTGCGTCTGTTCGCCGTCGTGCCCTTGATCGCCCTCGCCGCCTGCTCCGGAGGTGACGACGAGGTCGACTCGACCGATGCACCCGATCCGACCGAGGCCGAGTCGACCGACACGACGGAGGCGAGCGAGACGACCGACGCCGGCGACGACGAGTCCGGTGCAGCGACGGACACCGCGCCAGCCGACACCACCGCGCCGGCCGACGACGGGTCCGACGACGAGTCCGACGACGTGGCAGTGACCGCCGCCGCGCTGGCACCGGCCGAGTTCGCACCACTCGCGGCCGAGGTGACCGTCGATCTCGCCGCACCCGCCCAGATCCGGCTCGTCGCCGTTGCGGACGACCACGAGATGTCGACCCCGTACACCGCCGCCAGCGACACGACGTTCGCGCTGCCGCTCGTCGGCCTGTACAGCGATCGGTCGTACGACGTGACGGTCCACGCCATGGTCGACGGCGAGGAGCTGACGCTCGACACCCCCGAGCCGTTGGTGTTCGACACGCCGCCGTTGCCGGAATGGATGCCGAACCACACCGTGGTCAGCGACCCCGAGCGTGTGTCACCCGGCTTCATCTATGTCGAGTCGAGCCCCAACCGCCCCCAGACCACGACGACGGACGACGACGCGACCGACGACACGGATGACGCGGCTGGGGACGATGCGACCGACGACACCGCTGACGAGGACGGCGTCGACGATGACGGGGCTGACGAGACCGACGGCGAGGCCGATGACGATGCGGCGAGCGACGACGGCACCGGCGTCAGTGCTGCGCCGTATCCGACGAACCTCGGCATCGTCTACGACGAGCGCGGCGAGATCGTCTGGTACTACACGAACCAGGGCCTCGGCGGTGTCGAGCAGACCGCCGACGGCACCTTCCATTCGCACTACGGCCCGTTCGGCGCCCGTGAGTTCGACGTGCTCGGCAACGTGATCGGGCACTGGCGACCGAACGTCGTCGCCGGCGTCGGCGTGACCACGCCCGGTGCCCTGCCCGACGGCAACCCGGGCGACGCCGAGCCGATCACGGTCGAGGCGCCGTGGACCGATCTGCAGTCGTTCCACCACGAGGTGCGAGCGCTCGACAACGGCAACCTGCTGGGGCTGTCGGCGGCCGTACACGACCTGACGCCCGAACAGCGGGAGGCGGTCTGCCCGGGCGACGAGCTCGAGTTCAAGGCGGTCAGCGACGTCATCGTCGAGTTCACGCCCGAGGGCGAGGTGCTGCGCACCTGGGACCTGTGGGACGTCGTCGACATCGTCGAGGTGCCCGGTTCCGACATGTGCTTCCTCGACGGCGGCTTGTTCGCGACGTCGATCAACCGTGACTGGACCCATGCCAACTCGGTCATCTACGACGAGACTCGTGATGCGATCGTGATCTCGGCCCGCCACACCGATCAGATCATCGCCCTCGACCACCTCGACGAGGAGGGTCCGCAGTCGCAGCTCCGGTGGATCATCGGCGCCGGCGGCACGATCCCGCTCGACGGCGACCTGCCGTACCATCAGCACGCCGTGGAGCTGATGGACAACGGCGACTACATCTTCTACGACAACGGCAACGCCCGTCCGGGCACGGCCGTCGACGACCCGGAGAACCCGACGTACAGCCGGGCGGCGGTCTACTCGGTCGACGATTCGAGCGACGATCCCGCCGAGTGGTCGGCGACGCAGGTGTGGGAACACATCGACTTCGAGGAGGACGGTTCGCCGGTGTACACCGCCTTCATCAGCGACGCCGACATCCTCGCCAACGGGAACGTGCTGATCACCCACGGCGGCATCGGACCGTTCCCGCCGCAGCCCGACTTCCCGCTGCGGGCGCTCGTCGTCGAGGTCGTCAAGGGCGGCGAGAACGAGGGCGACATCGTCTGGCAGTTCGACAGCGACCCGGTGCAGGGCCATACGGTCTACCGCAGCGAGAAGATCGAGTCGTTCTACGTCGGCGACCAGTGGGCCGACGAGGCCTGACCACTCCCGTCCTGGCGTCTCGACCTGGGTCCGGACGCGACACGAGGCGCCCTGCTGGGCGCCTCGGACCGGGTGGTGGGGCTACCTGGAATCGAACCAGGGACCTCCGCCTTATCAGGGCGGCGCTCTAACCGACTGAGCTATAGCCCCGGCAGGGATGCGAGGCTATCGCCCCGAATCGCAATTGCGACCACCTGATTCGCTCGACCCGCCTGACCAGGTTCGATGCGCCCGCGGACCCACCGTGGGAGGGATGGGCCGGTCAGTCGACCGACCAGGTGGCTGCCGGCTGTGCGCGGGTCGGCTCGGCACCGGATTCGCCGTTGCCGTTGCCGTTCTCGTGGTTGACCGGCGTGGCCCGGGTCGGGGCGTTGCCGGCTTCCCCGCCGGCGCCGTCGCCGCCCGGCTGATCCGACGTGTCGGCGGTCGGTGCGTCGTCGTCGACCGACCAGGCGGGAGCCGATCGCTGGACCGCCGCGTCGGAACTCGGGTTGCGGACCACGTAGCGACGCGTCGACGAGATCGTCCGTTCGACGACCTCTTCTTCGAGAACCGTCATGCGGATCCCGCCGACGATGTCGCTGACCAGGTTGAACAAGGTGACGAGCAGGACGGCGGCACCGGTGGCGAAGACCACCCCGAACAGTCCGATGATCCACGCCTGGCGGAAGATCTCACCGCCCTTCAGCTCGAACGTCTCCCAGCCGAACTGGGTGAACCAACGCTCGACGTTGGCGAGGGTGCCGGTGGCGTCGGCGACCCGCCACAGCAGGACGCCCGACGTGAGCGCAACCACGTACGCGACGCCGCTGAACAGCAACGCGATCTTGAACGTGCTCCACGGATCGATGTGGCGCAGCACGCGGGTGACGCGCCGAACGCGCGGACGACGACCGGGGGCACGGAGCTGGCTGGCCGCCGGCGTCGTGACCGTCGCCGTGGTGCTCGGCATGTGATCGCTCCACGACGTCACCGGCGGCGTCGGCGACGCAGCAGCTGCGGGAGCAGGCGCGGGCGCCGGTGCGGGAGCCGGGGCAGGTGCGGGCGCCGGGGCGGCGGTGGAGCGGGCCGGGAGCGCCGGGGCGGCGGTGGAGCGGGCCGGGAGCGCCGGGTCGACCGCCGGTGCCTCGGCCGTCGGCTCGGCGCGCTCGGGCAGGCTGGGCGCTTCGTCGGTGGCCGGGACGATCTCGGGTAGTTCGTACGGATCGGGTTCGTCGGCGGGCACGACGTCGACCGGCTGGGTCGGCTCGTCGGTGCGGCGGCTCGAGAAGATGTCGTCGAGCGCGTCGGACAGCCGCGAAGAGTTGTCGCCGGCGTCGTTGCTCACGTGGCCGATTGTACGAGGTGGTCAGGGTCCGTCCGTGGCGCGTGCCGAGGCGCGGTGTCCGTCGACTTCCACGGTGACGACCACGTCGTCACCGACGGTGCGCCACGCGACGAGCGTGGCGTCGTTGGCCGCGGCCAGCCGAACCGACCCGGCACGGCCGCTCGTGACCCCGGCCAGCGCGGCAGCGTCGGCGGCGGTCTGAGCGCTCTGGCGGGCGCCGAGATCGTGGACCCACGGCACCAGGGCCGTGAGCACCGCACTGGTGAGCGCCAACCCCACCAGCACCGTCACCACCGCCATCGAGCCACGGTCGCGGCGTCGGGCTTCATCGTCGCGTGTGTGCACGCCGGTCTCCTCTCGTCCGGAAACGGGAGGCAGCGGGTGCTGCGATCGGGTTCGACGGCGCTCCCGGCCCGCCGTGGGCCGGGAGCTGTCGATCAGGCGTCGTCGGTGGCGTCGTCGCCGTCGATGGCGATGTCGCCGTCGCCGTCGGCATCACCGACGCCGTCGACGGCGATGATGGGAGCGACGCTGGCGACCGTGTCACCGTCGTCGAGGTTCATGATCCGCACGCCGGTGGCGTCGCGTCCCTGCTCGGAGATGTCGCGCACACCGGTGCGCATCGTGATGCCCTGGCGCGACACGGCGACGATGTCGTCCTCGAGACCGACCATGAACGCAGCGGCGACGAAGCCCTTCTTGTCGTTGAGCTTGATGCCGCGCACACCTTGACCGCCACGGCCCTGACGGTTGAACTTGTCGAGCTGGGTCCGCTTGCCGTAGCCGGCGTCGGTCATGATCAGGATCTCGGTGTCGTCACGAGCCACGTCGCACGACACGACGGCGTCCTGGTCGTTCTTCAGCTTCATGCCGCGCACACCACCGGCGGTGCGACCCATCGCACGGACGTCGTCCTCGCCGAAGCGGATCGTCATGCCGCCCTTGCTCACCATGAAGATGTCGTCGGAGCCGTCGGTCTCGATGACCCGCACGAGCTCGTCGTCGTCACGCAGGTTGATGGCGATCAGGCCATCGCGGCGCGACGAGTCGTAGGCGTCGAACGCCGTCTTCTTGACGGTGCCCTGCTTGGTGGCGAAGAACAGGTAGCGGTCGCCGGCGAACTCGCGGGTGTCGATGATCGCCTGGATGAACTCGTCGGTCTGCAGCGGCAGCAGGTTGACGATCGGCATGCCCTTGGCGGTGCGTTCGCGTTCGGGGATGTCGAGCGCACGCAGTCGGTAGACCTTGCCCCGGTTCGAGAAGAACAGCAGGTGGGCGTGTGCCGTGGTGAAGATGACGTGGCGGACGATGTCGTCGGCCTTGAGCTTGCCGCCGCTGACGCCGCGGCCTCCGCGGCCCTGCGCCTTGAACGACGACGCCGGCACGGCCTTGACGTACTGGGCCTCGGTCATGACGATGACGAGTTCCTTGTCGTCGACGAGGTCTTCGATCGACATCTCGCCGTCGTCGTAGGTGAGCTCGCAGACGCGAGGCGTCGCGAACTCGTCCTTGATGGCGAGCATCTCGTCGCGGATGACGCCGCGGAGCTTCATCTCGTCGGCGAGGATCGACTCGAGTTCGGCGATCCGCTCGGCCAGGTCGGCGAGCTCCTGGTCGAGCTCGATGCGGGCAAGCCGGGTGAGACGACCGAGGGGCATGTCGAGGATGTACTCGGCCTGCACCTGCGAGAACTCGAACGGCTCGGCCATGAGGCGGGTGCGCGCGTCGGCGCGGTCGTCGGATGCACGGATCGTCGCGATGATCTCGTCGATGACGTTGAGGGCCTTGATGAGACCCTCGACGATGTGTTCGCGGTCGCGTGCCTTCTGGAGACGGAACTTCGACCGGCGGGTGACGACCTCGATCTGGTGATCGACGTAGCCCTCGAGCGCGGTCAGCAGGTTGAGCGTGCGGGGCACGCCCTTGACCAGCGCCACCATGTTGATCGAGAAGCTCGACTGGAGCTGGGTCATCTTGAACAGGTTGTTGAGCACGACGTTCGCGTTGGCGTCGCGCTTCAGGGTGATGACGAGGTTGGTCTTGCCGCCGGCGGAGCCGTCGTTGACGTCGCGGATGCCGTCGAGGTCGCCGTTGTCGACGAGTTCCTGGATGCGCTTGGCGATCGCCGAGCAGCTCGTCTGGTAGGGCAGCTCGGTGACGACGATCTCGTAGCCGCCGTTCTTGCTCTCCTCGATGCTGGCCTTGGCCCGCATCTTCACGCTGCCACGACCGGTGCGGTACGCGTCGTTGATGCCGCTGCGGCCGAGGATCTGGCCGCCGGTCGGGAAGTCGGGTCCCTTGACGTGCTCCATCAGCGCGTCGACGTCGGCGTCGGGGTGCTCGAGCAGGTGGACCGTGGCGTCGATGACCTCGCCGAGGTTGTGCGGCGGGATGTTGGTCGCCATGCCGACCGCGATGCCCTGGCTGCCGTTGACCAGCAGGTTCGGGAAGCGGGCCGGGAGGACCTCGGGCTGCTCGGTGGTCCCGTCGTAGTTCGGGATCATGTCGACGGTGTCTTCGTCGATGTCGGCGAGCAGCTGCATCGCCAGCGGGTGCAGACGGCACTCGGTGTATCGGGAGGCGGCCGGACCGAAGTCGGGCGAGCCGTAGTTGCCGTGGAAGCTGATCAGCGGGTGCCGCAGCGAGAACGGCTGGGCCATGCGCACCAACGCGTCGTAGATGGCGCTGTCGCCGTGGGGGTGGAAGCGGGCCATCGTGTCGCCCGAGACGCGGGCGCACTTGACGAACGGCCGGTCGGGGCGGAAGCCCTGCGTCTCCATGTCCCAGATGATCCGGCGGTGCACCGGCTTGAGGCCGTCGCGCACGTCGGGCAGGGCTCGCGACATGATGACCGACATCGCGTAGTCGAGGAAGGAGTTCTCCATCTCCTCCTGGAGCGCGATCGGCTGGATCGGGTCGATGCCGTCGCCGCCGTCGTCGGAGTCGGTCGGCGGGGTGGGCGGTGTGGGGGTGTCACTCATGGTCGGTCCTCCGTCGTTCGGATGCGTCTGTCGTCACCGTGCCGACTCAGAAGTCGAGGTTGCGGACGTCGCGGGCGTTGGTCGTGATGAAGTTGCGGCGCGACTCGACGTCGTCGCCCATCAGCACGCTCATGATCTGGTCGGCCTCGGCGGCCTCTTCGACCGTGACCTGCAACAGGGTGCGAGTCTCGGGGTTCATGGTGGTGTCCTTGAGCTCTTCCCAGTCCATCTCACCGAGTCCCTTCAGGCGAGCGAACTCCTTCTTGTGGTTGGGGCGCTCGGCCAGGAACTGCGCCTTCGCGACGTCGTCTTTGAGGTACACCTTCTCCTTGCCGACCTCGGTCGAGTACAGCGGCGGCTGGGCGATGTACACGTAACCGGCTTCGACCATGTCGCGCATCTGGCGGAAGAAGAAGGTGAGCAGCAGGGTGCGGATGTGGCTGCCGTCGACGTCGGCGTCGCACAGGGCGATGATGCGGTGGTAGCGGGCCTTGGTGACGTCGAAGTCTTCGCCGACGCCGGCGCCGATCGCGGTGATCAGCGCCTGGATCTCGGTGTTCTTCATCATCTTGTCGATGCGGGCCCGCTCGACGTTGAGGATCTTGCCGCGGATCGGCAGGATCGCCTGCGTGTGCGGGTCGCGGGCGTCGAGCGCCGTGCCACCGGCGGAGTCGCCCTCGACGATGAACAGCTCCGACTCGTCGGCGTTCTTCGAGGTGCAGTCCTTCAGCTTGTCGGGCATGCCGGCACCCGACAGCGCCGTCTTGCGGCGGATCGCGTTGCGGGCGTTCTTGGCGGCGACGCGGGCCTGGGCGGCGGCGAGTGCCTTCTTGATGACCTTGTTGCCCTCGTTCGGGTTCTCCTCGAACCATTCGGCCATGGCCTCGTTGGTCGCCTTCTGGACGAACGAGCGCATCGGCACGTTGCCGAGCTTGGCCTTGGTCTGTCCCTCGAACTGGGGCTCGCGCAGCTTCACCGAGATGATCGCGGTGATGCCCTCACGGATGTCTTCGCCCGTCAGGTTCGGGTCTTTCTCCTTGAGGAGGTTCTTCTCGCGGGCGTACTTGTTGGCGACCGACGTGAGTGCCGAGCGGAAGCCCTCGACGTGCATGCCACCCTCGATGGTGGAGATGCCGTTGGCGTAGCCGTGGATGCCCTCGTGGTAGCCGGTGTTCCACTGGATCGCGATGTCGAGCATCTGACCGTCTTCGTCTTCGTCCTCGTAGGCGCAGACCTTGCTGAAGAGCGGGTCTTTCGAGGCGTTGAGGTGCTTGACGAAGTCGACCAGGCCGCCCTTGTACTGGTAGGTGACCTGCTGTTCCTTCTCGGGGCGCTCGTCGGCGAAGTTGATCGTGAGGCCCTTGTTGAGGAACGCCATCGTCTGGAGGCGCTCGAGCACGGTGCGGGCGACGAACTCGACGCCTTCGGCCTGGAAGATCGCCGGGTCGGGCCAGAACGTGATGGAGGTGCCGCTGGTGCGACCGTCGGCGGGGGTGTCGCCGACGACCTTCATGTCGCCCTGGGGCTTGCCGCCCTTGGCGTACTCCTGGAAGTGGTGCTTGCCCCCGCGGTCGACTTCGATCGTGAGGCGCTCGGACAGTGCGTTCACCACCGACACACCGACGCCGTGCAGACCGCCCGACACCTTGTAGCCCTCGCCACCGAACTTGCCGCCGGCGTGGAGCACCGTGAGGACGACCTCGGCGGCGCTCTTGCCCTGGTGCTGACCGGACGTGTACGGGTCGACGGGGATGCCGCGACCGTTGTCGTCGACGCGGCAGCCGCCGTCGGCGGTGAGGGTGACCGAGATCTCGTCGCAGTAGCCCGCCATTGCCTCGTCGACCGAGTTGTCGACGACTTCCCAGATCAGGTGGTGCAGACCCTGCAGACCGGTGGACCCGATGTACATGCCCGGCCGTTTGCGGACCGGATCGAGCCCCTCCAGGACCTGGATGTCCTTGGCCCCGTAATCGGATGCTCCCTGCTTCGTCGTGGACACGTGTTACCTCGGCTTCGATGGATGGCTGGCGAACGATTCGAGTTCGTTCGCGAAGGCGTTCGCTCCGTCGATCGTACGTTCGGTTCCGGGTCGGATCCGGCAGGATCGGGTGGGTTTCGGAGGGCGAAAACGCAGTGCCTTCATCCTACCAGCGAAACGGCCCGCGACCGGGGCAATCGGCGACCACGAAACCCTTGTGATTTCTGGATTTGCGCCGGGTCGAACTCCCCGTTCGGCGGTGGTCGTGCGACCGCTCCGCGAGAGACCCTTCGATCGCCCTCGTGACGTCGTTCGCGATCGGGTGGACGGGGTCGTGTGGGCGGCCCCTGCCGGGGTCAGCAACCGCCGGTGATCGAGCCGTCGGGACGGTCGCAGATCTGGATCTTGCGACCCTCGCGGAACACCGTCACCGGGCCGTCCTCGCTCACCACGAGGGCGATCGTGTGGGTGTGGTCCCAGGTGTACCGGGCGGCCGACCGGTGGCGCATGCCGCCCTTCTGGGGCACCGCCTGCTCCGACTCGATCGACGACCGCAGGCCGACGCCGATCCGGTCGACGGTGCCGTCGGGCAGCACCCGGGCGGCGAGATCGGTCTGGCTGAGCGAGGCGAAGAGGGCGGGGAAGTGATGCCGCTTCGCGACCGAGAGGTGCGGCACCTCGATCGCGGCGTCGAGGTCGAGCGACGGCCCGTCGTCTTCGCGCGGGTCGAAGTCGTACAGGATCGTGGCGCCGATCCGCGCCGACGACAGCCAGTGCACGCACAGGTCGAGCAGCGCCGACAGGACGTCGCGTGGCGCGCCCTCGACCAGCGGGTCGATCACCTCGAGGAGCCGGTCGGCGCGTTCACGGACGTTCCAGGCGCGCCCCGACCACTCGACGACGCCTCGCCGGTCGTACAGCCGTGCGCGACCCATCAGGGTGCGCTGGACGATCTGGACGCCCGTCTGGCGTTGCACCTCGACCAGGTCGGCCTCGTACTGCACGCTGCGGCGGAAGCACGCCAGCTGGTTGCGGCCGTCGGTGCGCCGCACCAGGTACGTGAAGCGGCCGTCGGCGAACCGACGCGCCGCGTCGACGTCGCGGTCGAGCTCGATCAGCTCGACGAGATCGGACGCCGTCGTGAGGTCGTCGCCCGGCCCGACGACGAACGCGCCGTAGATCGGGCTGCGTCCTTCGTGGACCGGCGGGCGACGCACGTGATCGAGTTCCTCGACGACGAGTGCGATCTCGGCGTCGTCACCCTCGATCACCACCCCGTCGTCGTCGAGTTCGTCGAGGAGGCGCACCTCGGCTCGACTCAGCAACTCGACCAACGCCGGGGAGCGTCGAGCCGGCTCGAGCGGCGTGGCGGTCATCGACACCAAACTACCCGGTGCCGGGAGACGGCAGACTCGGCCCTCGGTGGGCCCCTGTCGTCGAGGAGGGGGAGGAGACTCGACGATCAGGAGCCGACCGCTGGGCTAGGTGGGGACCGGTACCGCCGACGACTCGTCGATCGAGGAGTCGGTGCGGTCGCACAGGCCGAGCGAGGAGACCGCCATCGAGAGCGCATCGATCAGTTCGGCGGCGATGGTTGCCGACCGGTCGACGGGCTCGTCCGTGAGATCTCCTCGATCACCCACGACCGCGACGCTACGGAGCGCCGGTGAACGACGTCCGCGCGCCGGTTGGCCGGCAGATGAATTCCGACGCGAGCGGGATCGGCTCGCTCAGATCAGGAACTGGACGAGGATCAACTTCACGACGATGCCGAGGGGGAACAGCAGGGCGTAGCCCTGATCGACGCGCTCGTCGCCGTTGGCCCGCTCCATCGCGAAGGCGAGCACGGCGGGCTGGGTCTGGAAGCCCGACAGTTGCCCGGCTGCCTCGACACCGTCGGGGTTGAGCCAGCGAATCAGCAGTCCGGCGCTCGCCGCCGTGATCACGGTGACGATCAGGGCACCGAGCGCGAGCTTGGCGCCCGTGCCGGTGCCGACCGAGTCGGCGAAGGTGGCCCCCGAGTTGACGCCGACCCCGCCGAGGAACATCAAGATGCCGAGCTGGCGCAGCGCCAGGTTGGCGGCGTGGGGGATCTGCCAGGTGACGGGTCCGGTACGCGACACGGTGCCGAGCACCAGGCCGGCGATCAGCGGCCCACCGCCGATGCCCAGTGCCAGTTCGCCGCCGCCGGGGATCGGCACGGTGATGGCACCGATCGCGAGCCCGATCGCCAGGCCGAGTGCGAACCCCATGGCGTCGACCTCACCGAGACCACGGTCGGAGTCACCGAACAGCTTCGCCATGTCGCCCATCCGGTCGCTCGGGCCGACGACGCGCAGGCGGTCGCCGAGCCGCAGCACGATGGCGGGGTCGGCGACGAGGTCGACGTCGCCGCGGCGTACCCGGGTCACGGTGGCACCGAACCGTCCCTCGACGTCGAGGTCGCCCAGGCGGACGCCGGCCAGTTCGCGATTCGACACCGCGATGCGACGGAAGTCGAGCTTGTTGCGGTCGAGCGCCAGGTGGCGGTCGCTGGGCCGCCCGATCCAGTCGGTGAAGTGGGCGACCGCTTGGGCGCTCCCGATCACCGTGCAGAGGTCGCCCGGTTCGAGCCGGACGTCGTTCGTCGCCAAGTCGACCTCACCCTGGTGCTCGACCCGGGAGAACGCCAGCAGCTCGCCCTCCCAGTGGCGGAGCTCGCCGAGCGTCGGCAGGTCGGCGCGGGTCACCTCGACGGTCGCGCTCGTCGCCGCCGAACCGGTGGTGCCGTCGGACATGCCACCCTCCGCAGCGGGCTTGCGCGATGCCCGGCGCAGCGATAGCCCGGCGGCGGTGATCATCGCCAGCACACCGAACGGGTAGGCGATCGAGTAGCCGACGACGGGGTCGGTGACGGCCCCCGATGCGATCTCGTCGGCCAAGGCGGTGATCGATGCCTGCAGCGCCGGCGTGTTGGTCTGGCTGCCGGCGAACAGGCCGGCCCGTGCTCCGTCGTCGAGGCCGAGCACCTCGATGACGGCCACGACCACACCGGCGATCAGCGCGAGCAGGACACCGCTCGCCACGACGATGCGTGCGCCGCCACCCCGGAAACCGGCGATGAACGACGGGCCCGACGCCAGACCGACGGTGTAGATGAACAGGCCGAGGCCGAGTGTCGGCACGATCGACGGCACGTTCGCGAGGTCGGCGTCGACCGCCGAGAACGCGAGCCCGACGAACAGCGCCGCGGCCGGCCCGAGACCGACGCCGCGGACCCGCACCCGTCCGAGTGCACCGCCGAGCCCGACGACGAGAAAGAGCACGAGCAGCGGGTTGTCCGCGAGCACACTCATCGGCTCCGGTCTACCTCACCGCCGGCACCCCTCGGAACGGCCCTTCGTCACCACGTCACGATCGGACGACGGTCGGTCCGCTTGCCGCGTCAGCCGGTGAGCTTCGACTTCACGAGTGCGGCGATGCGGGCACCGTCGGCGCTCGCACCGGCACGCTCGCGGACCGCCTTGATGACCATGCCCATCGCACGGCCGCCCTCGGCACCACCGGCGGCAGCATTGGCGACCTCCTCGTCGACGATCGCCTCGAGCTCGTCGTCGCTCATCGCCGCCGGCAGGTAGCGCTCGACGATCTCGAGCTCGGCGCGCTCCTTGGCGGCGAGCTCGGTACGACCGGCCTCCTCGTACACGGCGGCCGACTCGGTCCGCTTCTTGGCCTCCGACTGCAACACGGCGATCACCTCGTCGTCGGACAGCTCGGCGGCGGTGTCGCCGGCGACCTCGGCGTTGCTGATCGCGCTGCGCAGCATCCGGATCGTCGACAGCGCGACCTCGTCGCGGGCCTTCATGGCCGTCGTGAGGTCGGACTGGAGGCGCGCCTTGACCGTGTCCGTGCTGGTGGGGTCGGTGCTCATGGCCCCCATCATGCCGCCCGCGTCCCCGGTCAGCGCACCCGGTTCGCTCAAGACGCGGCGCTCCTGCGCCGATGACCAGGCATGAACCACCCGGGCGACGACCGTACCGACCTGTCCGCACCCTCGCTGCCCGCTCCCGGGCCGTCGGCCACCATGACCGCGCCCCAACCGGGGACCGCATCGCCGCTGCCGGTGCCGGGCGCGCCGGCTCCGACGCTCGACGGTGACGCACCGCGACTCGGTTCGTCGACACCGACGGTCGCGCCGGCGCCGCCCGCCGAGGCGCCCGAACAGCCGATGGCTCCGGAGATCCCGGCTGGTCTCGACCTGCCGTCGCTGCCGTCGCTGCCGACGGCCGCACCGGTGCTGACGTCGCCGACCGGCATCCCGTCGCCCGACGACGCACCGCAGCTCGCAGCGACGCCCGCCGCCGCGCCGTCGAGCGAGACGACCGACACCGGCACGACCGGGAGCGACAGCGACGAAGGCGACGACGAGCCGGCCGAGCCGGTGCACCCGATGGCGCACCTGATGCCCGAGAAGGCCGCACCGAGCGAGGCGTCGCGGAAGGCCGCCGAGATCCGTGCCGCCCGGAAGAAGAAGGCGAAGAAGATCAAGCTCGGCGTCGCCGCCGGGTTCCTGGTCGTCGCCGTCGTGGTCGGCCCCCCGCTGTGGAGCTGGCTCACGAACGCCATCAACGAGTCGGGCGGCGTCTCGACCGAAGAACCGGCCGACTGACCCGCTGCCGCGCTCAGTCGTACTTGGCGCCGCGGGCGTTGCGGCGGTCGACGCGGACCTCGATCTTGTCGACCTCGACGCCGGCCGTGGCGCGCAAGCGCTCGATGATCGTGGGCGTGAGGAACTTGACCTGCGTCGCCCAGGCCGGTTCGTCGACCTCGACGAGGAGCACGCCGGCATCGAGCTTGACCGGCCGCACGTGGTCGGCCACCTGCTGACCGACGGCGTCGGCCCACCGACCGAACACCCCGCTCACCGCCTGTCGACTCGGGCCGCGCAGCGACTTCACCACGCCGTCGAGTGACTGGGAGATCGGCACCGGCTCGTTCATCACCACCGACGCTAACCGGTGGGTGTCGCGGAGTTTTCGCGAGACATCGCCCTTGGGTCGCTCTGGACGTGTGTCACCAACCGACACATCGAAGGAGCACCACCATGAACACCAGCCGTCTCACCAGCCGCCAGATCCGCACCGCCGCAGCCGTCACGGTCGCCGCGCTGATCGGCACCGCCGGCCTCGCCGCCGCAGCCGCCTCGGGCGGAGGCACCTCGTCGAGTTCCACCGCACCGATCGAGATCGACCGGACCGACGCCGATCCCGACGACACGGCCGCGGCCACAGCGCCGGCATCCGACGACGTCCCCACGACGGATGCGCCGAGCGCCACCGTCGCGGCTCGTCCCGAGACGACCGCACCCGCCGACACCGTCGTCGACGTCGACGCCACCCCGGCGAACGACGACCCGTCCGACGATCACGACCCGTCCGGCGACGGTCACCTCGAACCCGGCGACCCCGGCGAAGAACCCGATCTGCCCGGCGTCGTGCCCGGCGCGATCGACGGCCCGGACGACCCCGAACCCGACCCACCGGCACCCGAACCCGGCCCCACCGAGTACCTCCTCCCGGTCGACAAGCCGTTGCCCCAGCCGACCGTGCCCGGCCCGACCGACCTCCTGCCCGGCATCGGTGGTGATCCCGACCCGACCCCCATCGACGGTCCGAGCGACTTCCGGGTCACCCCGCTGCCGCCACATCTCGGCACGATCACGAGCGGCCTCGAGGGTTGCCAGCTCGAGTGCGTCACCCGCGCCCAGCTGATCTCGAACGGCGTCACCCCGAACGTGGTCCTCGAGATCGACGCCACGCTGCCAGTCCACGCCGAGATCGAGATCACCGAGGTGGGGACCGACTCGTCGTTCCACATCGGCAAATCGGGCTACGACAGCGAGTGGGCGATCCCGATCTCGCCGCTCGAACCCGACACCCAGTACGAGCTCGAGCTGATCGTGATCGACCAGGACGGCCATTCGAAGGTGTTCGAGCACCACTTCACGACCGTCGACGTGATCGACGGGTTCGCGGGCAACGCGACCGGGTGTGCGCTCCACTGCATCACCGAGGGCTCGGTTGCCAAGACCGATCACCACTCGACCGTCGAGTTGCACGTCGAGACGAACACGCCGGCACGCCTCGACGTGTGGGTGTCGACCAGCGAGCCCGGCACGATCGGCGGCAACCCGCTCCTGCCGCTCGAGGCAAAGGTGTACGAGAACCCGAACCCGGCGACGAGCACGACGTTCGACGTGACCGGCCTCGCAGCCGACACGACGTACCACGTGGTCGCCCGAGCCGAGGACGACCACGGCGTCGACTACCGCGTCGGCACGTTCCACACCGACGACATCCCCTTGACCCAGCTCACGGTCGGCTTCGAAAAGATCCGGCTCACCTACGACGGCGACAAGTGGAAGAGCAACCGCGGTGAGGTCAGCTTCCGCTGGGGCGTCGACGGCTACACCGTCGGCAACCGCGCCGAAGAGAAGATGCACGCACCCAAGGACATCGTCCTGTCGAGCCACAACACGGCGTCGTTCCTGGTGCCGGCCGAGGGCTGGTCGATCCCGTGGATCGGCGTGTCCGCCGCCGAACGCGACTGGGACGGCAAGGCCGAGTTCTGCGCCGCCGGCCTCGGCGTGGCGAGCGAGCCGATCTACCTCCCCGACTGCGACACCCGGGTCAACGTCGCCCGCACACCGGGCGACGTCACCCAGGCCGACCTCGACACCGCACTCCCCTGCCACCAGTACGGCGTGACCGGCGACCGCGCCGACCTGCCCTGTCTGTTCCTCGAGGCGCCCTGGCAGAACGACGAGTACGCCACCTTCGTCGCCATGGTGTCGGTCGACGTCGGCTGACGAACGAGTCGCCCCGAGCGACCCGAGGCTCGGCCCACCCGGTTCTCCGGGTGGGCCGTGCCGCGTCCGGGCGTCAGTCGAGCAGCTCGATGTAGCCCGTGACGTCGACGATCAGATCCGTCGGCGTCGACGTGAACACACACACCGACCCCGACCCCGACAACTTCGCGATCACCTCATTCGGATTGTTCGAATCCAAGAAGTTCAACGACGACGCCACCGGCTTACGACCACACGGATACACCGTCACATGACCATCACCACGCGGATTCACCGCACCCACGTTCAACACCGCCGCAGCAACACCCGAACCCGGCACACCACCACGACCCACCACCGTCAGCTCGTACACATCACCAGCCGGACGAACACCAACACCCTCATCCTCACCATCCACCGTCGTCAACGACGCACCAACACGCGTCTCCATCAACCGAGCCGGCGTCAACGGCATGTAATCCGAACCATCCGGCACATACCCCGTGACGTCGACGATCAGATCCGTCGGCGTCGACGTGAACACACACACCGACCCCGACCCCGACAACTTCGCGATCACCTCATTCGGATTGTTCGAATCCAAGAAGTTCAACGACGACGCCACCGGCTTACGACCACACGGATACACCGTCACATGACCATCACCACGCGGATTCACCGCACCCACGTTCAACACCGCCGCAGCAACACCCGAACCCGGCACACCACCACGACCCACCACCGTCAGCTCGTACACATCACCAGCCGGACGAACACCAACACCCTCATCCTCACCATCCACCGTCGTCAACGACGCACCAACACGCGTCTCCATCAACCGAGCCGGCGTCAACGGCATGTAATCCGAACCATCCGGCACATACCCCGTGACGTCGACGATCAGATCCGTCGGCGTCGACGTGAACACACACACCGACCCCGACCCCGACAACTTCGCGATCACCTCATTCGGATTGTTCGAATCCAAGAAGTTCAACGACGACGCCACCGGCTTACGACCACACGGATACACCGTCACATGACCATCACCACGCGGATTCACCGCACCCACGTTCAACACCGCCGCAGCAACACCCGAACCCGGCACACCACCACGACCCACCACCGTCAGCTCGTACACATCACCAGCCGGACGAACACCAACACCCTCATCCTCACCATCCACCGTCGTCAACGACGCACCAACACGCGTCTCCATCAACCGAGCCGGCGTCAACGGGACGAGGAACGGAACCGGGTCGGGTTCAGACGACGTCGGTGTCACGGCGGTCGACGGTGCCGACCACGCGCCGGTACCCACGCCGTTCGTGGCTCGTACCCGGAACGTGTACGGCGTCCCGTTCGTCAGGCCCGACACGACGCAGGCGAGCGCGCCGCTCGTCGTGCAGGATGCGCCTCCCGGTGACGCGGACACGACATAGCCCGTGATCGACGAACCGCCGTCGTCGGTGGGGGCGGTCCACGACACGGCGACCGTGCCGTCACCGGGAACGCCGGTCGGCGCAGCGGGTGCCGCCGGGACGTCGGGTCCCGAGTCTGCGATCACGACCGACGCCGACGCCTGATCGCATCGGTCGGTCACGTCGCACACCTCCACCAACACGTCGAACGTTCCCGCTGTTGCGTACGTGTGCGACGGTTGCGCCGCGCCGACCGTGCGACATGCGAGCTGCACGCCCGGTGCCTCGTCGGCGTCTTCGCATCCTTGGCCGATCGACATGTCGAGTGGGCCGACACCCGATCCGTCACCCCAGTCGATCGTCGCGGTGTGGCCGTCGTCCTGGTCGAGGTCGGTGAAGCCGACCAGCACGTCGACCGGCTCGTCGACGTCGCCCTCGGCGTCGTCCGCGTCGGCCTCGGGTGCGTACTCGGTCGCGTCGACCGTGATCTCCCGGTCGTCGCAACCGGTGGCGCCGTGCTGGTCGGTGACGCACAGCTCGACCGTGTACGAACCCGTCGAGGCATAGGTGTGCGACCCGCTCACCACGCCACCACCACGTTCGTCGGTGATCAGTCCGGCCTCGACGGTGCCGTCGCCCCAGTCGATCGTCGCCGTGTGGGTGTCGGCCGAGCCGGGATCCTGGAACCCCATGTCGTCGAGATCGACGACGGCGTCGGCTGCCAGGTCGCGCCCGGCGTGCACCTGTGGTGCGGCGTTGGTGACGATCGCTCGGAACTGGCCGCAGTTCGAGAAGTCGCGCTGATCGGTGACGCACACCTCGCCGACGAACTCGCCGACCTCGTCGTACACGTGGTCGGCGGCGATCGAGAACTCGCCGGCGACGGCACCCGGCGCCACGACACCTTCGGCGCTGTTGGTGCCGTCGCCCCAGTGCACCACCGCCGTGTGCTCGTCGTGGGCGCCGTCGATCATCGACATGACGATGCCGTCCGGGTCGACGGGGTCGCCGGTGATCGGATCGGTGCGCCAGAATTCGCCGCCCTTGCCCTGCTCGAACGAGAACGTGGGCGCGGTCGTCGAGATCGACACCTCGAGTGAGTTCTGCGACGAGTAGAAGAAGGCGACGTCCGAGGGTCCGAAGGGGTCCTCGCCCTGGGGCTTGTCGTAGTGGAACTGTTCGACGCCGTCGATCCAGACGGTGAACGAGTACGGCTGGTAGTCGACCTCGACGAGGTACGGGTCGGGATTGCGGCCGTTCTGCGACGCGTCCCAACTGCGCACTTCCCACTTGTCGGCACCGACGAGGACGTCGGGGTCGACACCGGTCGGCACCGACGCGAACGGTGGCACCCCGTTCGGGCTGTCGTCGCAACCGGGGTCCTGTGGATCCTCCCCTTCGGCCGCGTCGTCGGACGGGTCGTACGGTTCGGCGAGGTCGATCAGCTTGCTCATCTCCCACCAGATCGGCTCGCCGACGAAGTGGAACGCGGTCAGCGGATCGGGGTGGAACCGCGAGCTGAGGTCCTCGTCGTCGTTGCACGGATAGTTGGTCAGTGACTGGGAGTCGTTCGACCATCGGACACCGTGGAACTCGCTGTTCGGCACGGCTTGGACGTGGGTGGCGAGAGTGTCGTGCGGCTCGGTGTCGTCGTCGGGGTCGAAGCCGAACAGCAGGCCGACGGTGTCGTCGTCACCGGTCGCGAGCACCGAGAAGATCATCGACACCCGTCCATAGCCGTCGACGCCGAGCTCGTCACCGGTGTCGGCGACGACGTACTCCGACGGGTTGCCGACCGAGCGGACGGCGTGGCCGTGCGGGTCGACCGGCGCCCAGTCGCCGACGGTCGACACACTGACACCGCGACCGAGCAATCGGTACACGTCGAGGTCTCGGAGGTCGTCGGCGTTGACGAGTGGCCGGTCGGGGTGGACATCGACCCGCTTACCGGTGTTGCAGAACGTCGCGTTCTGTGGGTCGGACGGGTCGCCGAGCCGTCGTCCGCACACCGCGATGGTCTGGCTCTGGACCGGGCGCTCGTAGATGTGGGACACGATGTCGATGTCGGTCTCGTCCTCGGGCGTGCCCGTGTCCTGGGCAACGGTGAAGGTGTCGACCGACTCACCCCAGTCGACGGTGAACTCGAACGTGTCGCCGGTGTTGCGACGTCCGTGCGTCCAGTTGACGACGTCGAGTTCGACCTCTGTGCCGACGGTGACTCGCGTGCCCGGCGCAGCGACGTTCGGGATCGAGATCGTCGCCGGGACCGGCTCGTCGATCTGCCCGTTGCAGTTGTCGTCGACACCGTTGCCGGTCACCTCGGATCGGTTGGGGTTGATCAGCTGGCCGAGAACGCCCAGATGCGTGGCATCGTGACAGTCGGGTCCGGGAGCCGCCATGTAGCCGTCGTTGTCGGCGTCGGCGGTGCGGGTCTCGATCAGATACAGGCGCCGGGTCGCTGCCTGTCCGTCGGAGACGACGACCTCGACCGCGTGGGTCACGAGACGATCGCTCGGCGTCGGGTAGTCGAACGTGGCGCCGGTTCCGGCCTCGACGCCGTCGACGAACCAGGTATACGTGAGCGGATCGCCGTCGGGGTCGGAGGCCAACGGATCGAAGCTGGCGGTGTCGCCCGGGGCACCGACGAACGACGTCGGCGTGTCGTCGACATCGGGCGGCCGGTTGCCGCCCGGTTCGACCACGAACAGCTCGGTTGCGACGCCGGCTTCTTTGAGGAAGCTGTACTGGGCGCTCACGAACAGCGGGGCCCCCACCATGGCGTCGCCGGGCACCGTCCACGTGACGGCGTCGCCGGTTGCGTCGTCGAACGCACCGTCACCGTCGAGGTCCCACTCGACGACGGATCCGGCCGGAACGGTGGCGCTCACTGCCACGTCGTCACCGGCACGCACGGCACCCGTCGCCGTGATCGTGATCGGTGAGTCGTCGACGTTGCCGTATGTCGGCGCGTCGGCAGCGAGCTCGGCGATCATCGGATCGAACTGCGCCACGAGACCGGGGAAGCTGTCGGCGAACTCGTGGAGGCTGTCGGTCGCGGCCTCGATCGGCGCCTGCCAGTCGGCCGTGCCGCCGGGGCGCTCGGAGCTGTGGACCTGGTCGAGCCAGTAGTCGAGCGTCGGGCGTGCCGCCGCCGGGTCGATGCCGGTGTTGAGCACGTCGGGTTGGAGCTCGTAGGTGTACGTGCTGTTCGAGTTCAGCGACTCGGCCGCCGTCTCGAGACGCAGCATGAAGATCGCGTGCTGGTAGTCCTGCGACGGCGGTCCGTCCTGGTGCTGGGCCTGAATCGCCCCGAGCAGCCTCGCCTCGGCGGCGTCGAGGTCGTCGAGCAGGTCGGTGTACAGCGTCGTCAACGCTTCGACCCGCTCGGCGTGGCGAATCGCCCATTGCCCGTCGCCCCGCAGATCGGCGCCCTGGTAGCGCTCGACGGCGTCGAGAATCGCGCCCGAGAGCCCCGACAGTGCATCGAGCATCGACGCGTACGCCATCGTGGCGGCGCCGTACTCGTCGGTTCGGTCTTCGAAGCTCGCCCCCGCCACGACGGGCACGGCGTGTCGGCGGAAGTCGGTTTGGGGCGGGTCGGCCGCCAGGCCCTTGGCCCGCTTCTCGAACTGGGTGAACATTGTCTTCAGGATCAGCTCGCCTTCCTTGAGGGTCGGCTCCTGGATCTTCGACAGCACCTCGGTGAGCACCATCGTCACCATCGCCTCGGGCGACACGGCCGCGGCTGCGAGCTTCAGGGTCTTCTGTGCCTTGTCGAGGGCCTCTTTGAACTTCAGCAACTGCTTCACGCCGTGCAGACTCGTCGCGAGGCGACCGGCCCTCGACTTCGCCGTGAGGAACGACGAAGCACCGGTCGACAGGCCCGGCACGTCCTGGTCGAGATCGACCCAGAAGGCGTCGTCGATGAAGGAGTCCTCGCCGGTGTCGAACACGCCGTTCTGGCACTCGTCGACGACCAGCGCATAGACCCCGGCGCCGATCTTGCCGCTCGGGAACGTGACCCCGAGTGGTTCGTACACGAACGAGCCGCCGAGCGACCCGATGACCGTGTTGGGTTGGCCGTTCAGATCACTGAGGGTCTCGCCGTTGCTCGGCTGCTGGCCGGCCGGAACCATGTAGATGTCGGCGAAGGGTTGCAGGTAGTCCTCGACGCCCTTCTTCGAACGCTTCCCCGACAGCACCGGATGCGCCTCGCACGCGCCCACCACCTCGCGGCCGACCGACACCTTGCCGCCCACGTAGTTGATGTTGCCGGCCATGATCTCGACCAGTTCGTTGGGTCCGTAGACCGCCGTCGCGCCCGGTCCGCTCATCAGGATGTTGACGGTGTTGAGCGCTCGCGGTGCCACCCGCGACGGCTCGACCGCCGGGGGTGGTGCTGCGTCGATCGACGCCGGCGCGATCGAGGTGGTGATCGCGATGGCGACCGCCCCTGCCAGGGAGAACCGTGTTGTAGCCCGCACGAGTGTCGAGTCTGATCCGAGCCGGTAACAGCGGGGTAACAGCGAGCCCGACAGCCCCGTTCCGGTTCAGGCGACGATGGCGCCCGACGCGATCTCGATGATGCGTTCGGGTTCTGCGGCCGGCGGCAGGGGTGACGCTGTGGTGATCACGATCTGGCCGGGCGGCAGGTTCGCGAGCAGGGCGGTCGCCCGGTCGGGGTCGAGCTCGGACAGCACATCGTCGAGCACCAGGACCGGGGTCGACTCGGTGCGCTCGGCCACGAGCCGGTGGGCGGCGAGGCGCATCGCGAGGGCGAGGGTTCGCTGTTCTCCCTGACTGGCGTGGGTGCGGGCCGGCAGACCGTTCAGGCCGATCTCGACCTCGTCGCGGTGCGGACCGACGGTCGACACCCCGCGGCGGACATCGTCGTCTCGAGACGCAGCGAGTGCAGCGCCGAGGCCGCTGTTGCGCCACGCCGGTTCGTACACCAGCTCGACCGGGGCGGCGGTGCCGGCGAGTTGTTCGTACGCCTCGGCCACCATCGGCTGACAGCGGGCGACGAGCGTCGCCCGCGCGTAGCCGAGCTGCTCACCGAGCTCGGCGAAACGGGCGTCCCACACGTCGAGGGTGACCGCGGCCTCGTCCGACAGGCGTCCGCCCGACTGCTTGAGCAGGGTGTTGCGCTGCCGGACCACCTTGTCGAGCTCGAGACGCAACGGGTCGTAGCTGGTGCGGAGCGCGACCAGGGCGTCGTCGAGGAAGCGGCGGCGGTCGCCGGGGCCGCCCTTCACGACGACGAGGTCGTCGGGCGCGAACACGGTCACCCGCATCACGCCGAGCAGATCGCGTGTGCGCTGCAGCTTCTGGCGGTTGACCTGCACCCGGTTGCGGCCGGTGCGCGGCAGCTCGGCTTCGATCAGGATCTCGCGGCCGTCGTCCTCGCGCAGCGTCGCCCGCAGGATTGCCGCCTCGGCGCCCGATCGCAAGAGCGCGTCGGCAGGGGCGCCGCGAAAGCTCGTGAGCGTGGCGAGGAACGCCAGCGCTTCGGCCAGGTTGGTCTTGCCCTGGCCGTTCTTGCCGATCACGGCGGTGACGCCCGCGGTCAGATCGAAGGCCGCGGACTCGTAGTTCCGGAAGTCGGTGAGTTCGAGCCGCTCGACGATCATCGCGGTCTCGACGCTAACGCTCCCCCGCCCGGTGACGACGGTCCCCTACGCACCGATGAGGGATTCGACGGATATCGCCGAGCGCCCGGATCGTTCAGCGTGGAACCCATGAACGCACTCCCGCCCCCGCCACCGTCCGCGACGCCCATGACGCCCGTGATCGAGCAGCCCGGTCGTCTCGACACCGGCGATCAGGGTCGGTCGATGCATCCCGTCGCGCTGTGCGTGTTGGCGGCCACGTTGGCCACCGGCATCGGTGGTGCGATCGGCACCGCGATCGGCGTGACGATCAGCCGGTCGGTCAACGCCGACTGCACTGCGTACGACGACTGGTGCGAGCTCGACGGCCTGGTGTCGGGGTTCCTGATCGGCGCCGCGGTCGGCATCGCCGTCTACCTCGTCGTCGGCATCGTCACGATCCGCCGCTATCGCCCCAGCGGACGACGAGCCGCCCACATCATCATCCACAGCACCCTGCCCCTCGCCGCCCCCACCGCCCTCGCCACCCTGCTCAGCACCCTCCCCGCTTGAGGCACGGCATTCCCAGAGCGACCCGGGGCCGAGCCCTCGACGAGGTGAGACCCGACCAAGCAGGTGGTCCGTCGACGCGCGACTGGGTCGCGCAAGTTCGAGAAATCGGACGTTACGGCACGCGGACGGGCATGAGGAGGTAGAGGTACTCGTCGTGGCCGACGCCGCGGAGCACTGCCGGCTTCATCGGGTCCATCGTCGCGAGGGTCACCTCGTCACCCTCGACCGCGTCGATGCCCGACGCCAGGTAGTCGGGGTTGAACGCCACGGTCATCTCGGCACCGTCGTAGCTGGCGTCGATCTCCTCGTGGGCGTTGCCGACGTCCTGGGTGATGGCGGTGAGCTGCAGGGTGTCACCGGCGAGGGTGAGCCGCACCGGCGTCGAGTCCTGGGCGAGGATCTTCACGCGTCGCAACGCCTCGAGGAGTGCCTCGCGGCCCACGGTGAGCAGGTTCGGGTACGCCGACGGCAACAGGTTGCGGTAGTTCGGGTACTCACCCTCGATCAGGCGGGTGGTGAGTCGGGTCTCGCCGGCTTCGAACACGGCCTCGCGGGTGCCGAGCCGAACGGTGAGTTCGTCGTCGCCGGAGGAGAGGATGCGCTGCAACTCGGCGAGGGCACGACCGGGGACGAGCACCTTCTGGCCCGAGCCGAGCATCGACGACTGGGGCAGGTCGCGCACGGCCAGTCGGTACGAGTCGGTGGCGACCATCTTCAGGCCCTCGTCGTCGGCAGCGATGAGCACACCGGTGAGCACCGCACGGGCGTCGTCGGTCGACGCGGCACGCACGACCTGGCGGAGTGCGTCGGACACCTCGCTCGACTGGAGGGTGACCGGCTCGGCGTCGGGCTCGGCCTGGGCCGGGTAGTCGCTGAGCGACAGCGGCCGGACCGAGAACTGCGACCGACCGGCGCTGATCGCCATCTCGTCGTCGCCGAGACTGATCTCGACGGCACCGGCGGGCAGTGCCCGGACGATGTCGCTGATCAGGCGGGCCGGCACCACGGCCGATCCGTCCTGATCGCTGTGGACCGGGACGGTCAGCCGGATCGTCAACTCGAGGTCGGTACCGGTGACGGTCAACTCGCCCCCGGCAACATCGAGTCGCACGCCCGACAGCACCGGCAACGTGCCGGTCCGACTGGTCGCTGCACGGCCGGCGGTCGTCAACGCCTCGGCCAGAATCTCACGCTCGCAACGGAACTTCACAGTGCGACCCTTCTCCTCACAATGTGGTGTGTATCGAATTAGTACTAGTAAGAGGTGCTGTGGATTGTGGACAACCCACGATTCGCCCAGCGTAGGGGCTACGCGCGGCCGCGCGCTGTTGTCCACCGTCGTCCCCACCGCGCGGATGACGGTGATGTAGTTCGGTGGATGACGTCGCGTTGTCCACGGGAACGACACGCGTTGTCCCGTGGCGCGTCCACAAGGTGTCCACGGGGCGAACGGGCGCCGTCGTCCGAGTGACGAGGCGATGGTCGGATCGGTGCCGACTCATGACGGGGACGCCATCTTGAGTTTCTGGATGACGTCGGTGACCTGTTCGTAGATCGCCTGGCGTTCACCCATCTGACGCTGGATCTTCTCGACGGCGTGGATCACCGTCGTGTGGTCGCGGCCGCCGAACAGGCGGGCGATCGACGGATAGCTCAGGTCGGTCTGCTCGCGGAACACGTACATCGCGATCTGGCGGGCGGTGACGAGTGGCCGCTGCCGGCTCTTGCCCTTCAGGGCTTCGACGTCGAAGTTGAGGATGCGGGCGATCTCGGCCAGCAGTTCCTCGTCGGTGCGTGGCTTGACCTCGATGTCGGTGAGGAGATCGTGGAGCTGCTGCTGGGCGAGCTCGGTCGTGATCGGTGCACCGCTCAGGCTGGCGTACGCGGTGACGCGGATGAGGGCGCCTTCGAGTTCGCGGATGTTGGTGGCGATCTTCGAGGCGATGAACTCGAGGGTCTCGGCGGGCACCCGCACCTTCTCGCGTTCGGCCTTGTTGCGGAGGATCGCGAGACGGGTCTCCATGTCGGGGGGCTGGATGTCGGTGATCAGCCCCCACTTGAACCGCCCACGCAGGCGTTCCTCGAGCGTCGGGATCGCGTCGGGCATGCGGTCGGAGCTGATGACGATCTGCTTGTTCGCGCCGTGCAGCGAGTTGAAGGTGTGGAAGAACTCCTCCTGGAGGCCTTCTTTGCCTTCGAGGAATTGGACGTCGTCGATGAGCAGGACGTCGATCTCGCGGTAGCGGCGACGGAGGCCGGCCATCGAGTTCGAGCGGATCGCGTCGACGTACTCGTTCATGAACGTCTCGGTCGACACATACCGCACGACGTGGTGCTGGTAGTTCGAGTGGACGTAGTGGCCGATCGCGTGCAGCAGGTGGGTCTTGCCGAGACCGGCCGAACCGTAGATGAACAGCGGGTTGTAGCTGCGAGCGGGTGTCTCGGCGACGCGCAGGGCAGCAGCCAGCGCGAACTGGTTGGATGCACCCTTCACGAACGTCTCGAAGGTGTACCGAGGATTCAGTCCGGCGTCGTCGAGGGCGGCGTTCGGGTCGGTTGTGACCCCGCTGACCTGGGGTGACTCGGTTTCGGCGACCGGTTCGGCGGTGGGGATCAGGGTGTTGATCACCGGCACCTCGCCCGTGTGTTCGGGTCGCTCGGCACCGCCGATGATGACATCGAACCGGCGATCGGAGAACCCGAGATCGGCCATCGCGTCGGTGATCAGGGGTTGGTAGCGGGTGAGGATCCGTTCCCGCGCCAGGGTGCTCGGCACCTGGATGACGAGCTGCTGATGGTCGTCGTCGAGCTGGGGGACGACCTCGGCGAAGGTGGAGTACCAGACCGATTCGGTGAGCTGGGAGCGCAGGATCTGAGCAACGGCGGTCCACACTTCGTCTTGATCGCTCATCCCACCTCCTGCGTGGTCTCCGGTCTGTGGATCTCGCGCCGTGACGACGCTCGAACCGGTGGTCGGACCCGATGCCTTCGGCGTCCACACGGTTGTCCACAGGTGTGGACAAGGGTCCTGTCACGGCAGGCGTCGCAACCTACCACGTTCCCCCACATCGTCGAAACGGCGCAGGCAATGGGATTGGGGAAATCCGCGGTCCGGCGGTGTCGCCCCTGGTCAGGGTCTCACCGGGCACCTCCTCGCGGCATCACCGCCGACGTCGCGGCCGGGGGCCAGGTGTCCCTGTGGACACATGGCACGACAACGGACACGGTGCGGGTCGACGGGCGGTTGGGAGCGGTCCCGGTGGTCGCCGGATGCGGTTGCAATGGGAATTCCCGGATGGTTGGCACTGGTCGGCGCGCGCCCGTAGCCTTGTCAGGTCGAAAGGGCGCGCCCGCGGGCGGGCCCATCAGTGCATCACAACGTGTCGGCCGGCCCTGCTGCCGCTCGGCCGACCAGGAGACGACCATGAAGCGTACTTTTCAACCCAATGCCCAGCGTCGTGCGAAGAAGCACGGCTTCCGTGCTCGCATGAGCACCCGCGCCGGACGGAACATCATCAAGAACCGTCGCGCCAAGGGCCGCGCCCGACTCTCGGCTTGATCCAACGGATTCACGGCCGTCACGCCTTCAGCACCCTGTCGCGTGACGGGCGACGAATCCGTCGATCGTCCCTCTGGTGCAGCTGGTGTCCGCAACCGAGTTCGAACGCGACACGCGTGGCGTACTCGATCGGGCGCGCCTGCGGTCCGGCGGTGACGCGGAATCGTCTGCGTCGCCGACTCCGGGAGATCGTGCGGCATCTCGATCAGCGAGAGCCGCTGCCCCCGGGACTGTTGCTGATCGGCGCGAAGCCGACAGCGACCGAACTGACGTTCGATCAACTGCGCACGGAGATCGAGCAGTTGCTCCGTGCTGCCACGAGCACACCGACGTCGTCGTGACGACGGTCGAGGGGTCCGATGTGACGACGGCACACGTCGATCTTCCGGACCACTCCCCCGCTCAACGCCTGCTCCTCCGCGGTATCGGTGCGTACCAGCGCGCCTTCGAAGGGCGCCCGTCGCCGTGCCGTTTCTTCCCGTCCTGTTCCGAGTACGGCGCCGAGGCGATCCACCTGCACGGTGCCGGTCGCGGGTCGTGGCTGACGATGCGTCGGCTGCTGCGTTGCCGCCCACTCGGCCCGTCCGGGTTCGACCCGGTTCCACCCCCGCACGATCATCTGGAGCACTGATCCATGCTCGCCATCGACTTCTTCGAGTACCCGGCCGCCCTCCTGGCGTGGCTGTACGCCCTGACCAGCAACTACGCGCTGGCGATCGCGTTGATCGCCGTGATCGTGATGCTGCTGGTGACCCCGCTGATCCTCAAGAGCACCAAGGGCATGCTCGAGATGCAGCGCCTGGCCCCCGAGATGCGCCGCCTGCAGGCGGAGTACAAGGACGACCGCCAGAAGCTCAACGAAGAGATGATGAAGCTCTACCAGGAGCACAAGGTCAACCCGATGGCCTCGTGCCTGCCCCTGGTCGCCCAGATGCCGGTGTTCATCATCATGTTCCGCGTCCTGCACGGCCTGACCTACAAGCCCGACGGCGGCAACGAGCTCATGGCCCAGACCGTGCTCAACGCCGCCGGTGACACCGGGCCGATCGGCTTCGTGCCCCGATACCTGTCGGAGGGCTCCGACATGTACCAGTCGCTGGTGCGTTCCGAGCACATGGAGTCGTTCGGGCTCGACCTGTCGGTCTCCCCCGCCGAGATGCTCGGCACCGACTTCACCCGAGGCCTCATCTACGCGGCGCTCGTCGTGGCGCTCGGTGCCCTCTACTTCGTCCAGCAGCGCATGGTGGCCGCTCGAGCCGCCGTGAGCCCGACCATGTCGCCGACCCAGCAGAAGCTGATGCAGTACCTGCCGGTCGCGTTCGCCGTGTTCCAGGTGTTCTTCCTGCTCGGCCTGGTCGTCTACTACATCGTGCAGTCGATCCTTCGGATCCTGCAACAGCTCTACATCACCAAGCGGTTCTACGCGGGCGACGAGTCGCTCGGCCGGCAGGCCCAGGCGGCGAGCGAGAAGGCTCGCGAGATGGCCAAGGCCGATGGCGGCGGCGGTGCACTCGCCAAGGCTCGCCGTGACCTCGCCGAGGCCAAGCAAGCTCAGTCGAAGGCCAAGGATCGTTCGAAGGACGCCACGTCCAAGTCGGCGAAGTCGAACTCGAACGATCAGGTCCGCCCGACCAAGCGCACCACAGCCCCGAAGAACCGACCCACCCCGAGCGCAAAGGGCGGATCGTCGTCGCGGCAGCGGCCGACGTCGACGAAACGCCACAAGAAGAAGTGACGCGCTCGTCAATCAGGCACAAGGAGCAACATGGAATGGGTCGTGACCACCGGCAAGACGGTGGATGAAGCCAAGGAGCTGGCACTCGATCAGCTCGGCGTGGCACGTGACGATGCCGAGTTCGAGGTCGTCGAAGAGGCCAAGACCGGCTTGTTCGGTCGGGTGAAGAGCGAGGCTCGCGTCCGGGCCCGCGTCAAGCCGGCGCAGGTGCGTCCGAAGCAGGACCGCCGTGATCGCCGCCGCGGGAACAAGTCGAAGCGCGGCGGTCGTGACCGCAACGACAACCGGAACGACAACCGGAACGACAACCGGAGCAAGCATCAGAACGACGCCGGCAACGACGACGGTGGTGCCGTCGCCACGGCGACCGACGACCAGGCCGACGCCAAGCAGGCCCGCACGCCTCAACAGGATCAGCAACGGTCGTCGAACGGCCAACGGGGGCGCTCGAAGCGCCAGCGGACAGACAAGGAGCATGCCGCCATGGAAGACAACGGAACCGAGACCGAGGTCTCGCCGCAAGAAGTCGGTGACGCCGCAGTGGCGTTCATGAGCGGGCTCGCCACGGCGTTCGGTGCCGAGGCCACGACCGACGTCGAGATCGACGGCACCGAGATCGACGTCCGGGTGTCCGGCGACGAACTCGGCCTGCTGGTCGGCCCCGGCGGCCGCACCCTCACCGCCGTCCAAGACCTGGCCCGTGTCTCGTCGCAGCGCCGCCTGGGCGATCACGAGACCCGCCTGCGGATCGACGTCGGCGGCTACCGCGAGAAGCGCAAGGGCGCACTCGAGAAGTTCGCCGTCGCCGTTGCGAACCAGGTGATCGAGGCCGGCAGCACCAAGGCGCTCGAGCCGATGTCGTCGGCCGACCGCAAGGTCGTCCACGATGCGATCACCGAGATCGACGGTGTGACCAGCCGGTCCGAAGGCGACGAGCCCAACCGCCGGGTGGTCATCAGCCCCGCCTGATCGTGGATCGTCACCCTGATCTGTTCGAAACGCTGCGCCAGGCGCAGCGTTTCGGCTTTTTCGGCGACCGCGCCATCGATGAGGCGGTCGCCCACGCCGAACAGTACGTCACCGCCATCGGCGATCGTTCCGGCCGACTCCTCGACCTCGGCAGCGGCGGCGGTTTGCCGGGTCTGGTGGTCGCCGACGCCCGGCCTGATCTGGAGATCGTGTTGCTCGACCGTCGGCAGAAGCGGACCGACTTCCTCGAGCGAGCGGTCCGGCGCCTGGGCTTCGAGCAGGTATCGGTCGCCTGTCGTGACGCCGACGAGGTCGTGCGTGAGGTGACCGACGGCGTCGACCCTGGGTTCGACATCGTGACCGCTCGTGGCTTCGGACCGCCCGAGTTCACGCTCCGAACGGCAGCAGGCTGTGTGCGGCCGGGCGGCTGCATCGTGATCAGTGAGCCGCCGACGGGTGACCGCTGGCCGGCCGAGCTCCTCGACGAGCTCCACCTCTCCCCCACCCGCACGGGCACAGTCATCCGCTTCGACGCCCCCTGACGAACCGTCGTTAGGTCTGGCTCGACGGCGTGTTCCGCCCCGGCTGGTACGACGCTCCGCCGGTGGTTCGGCGAACGCCACCGGGGTCTCTGGTCGGGTACGACGATTCGTTCCCGTGGCTGACACGCCGGGCAATGGGTCAAGTGATCTGCCGGTAGCGGCTCGTCCGTCGCCGTCGCCCGCGACACCTGTCCGGAATGCGCTGAACTGTTTCACGAGAAACGCGCCTCCGGGTCAGGTGCCAGAGGTGACGACTCGCCCTCTGGGCGAGTCGTTCCCGGCGGTCACCTGACTCCGGGGTCCTGTTGTGGGGTACGACGATTCGTTCCCGTGGCTGACGCGCCGGGCAATGGGTCAAGCGATCTGCCGGTAGCGGCTCCCCCTCGCCGTGCGTTTCGGTAGGACGAGGCTTCGCCGGCGGTACCTGTCCGGAATGCGCTGAACTGTTTCACGTGAAACGCGCCTCCGGGGTCCTGCGGTCGGATACGCCGGCTCGTTCCCGGTGGTTGACGCGCCGGGCTCCGGACCAGGTCATCTCCCGGGAAGCTCCGCCGCATGTTTCACGTGAAACGCACCACCTGACCCCCGGCCCCCATCGTCTGGCTCGCCGGCATGTTCACCGGTGGTTCGCCGAACGGTACCGGGTCAGGGTGATCCGCACGGTGTCGCTCCTTTCCCGTGACCGTGATGCCTGTCCGGAATGCGTTGACGTGTTCACGTGAAACGTCCTCGGCGCTGTTGGCCTGGCTCGACGGCTCGTTCTCGCACTGGTCGTCGATACGGATCCAGGTCAGCTGATCCGCGCGGCTCGTTCCTCTCCGGCACCTCCGAGAGCTGACCCGAAGGGAACGACATGTTTCACGTGAAACAGCCTGCGGTGTGGAGACCGCAGCTCGTTTGGTTTCACGTGGAACATTCCGGGGTCTATCCGCGGTTCTGCGGTCTGGAGCGGGCAGAATGGCGGGCGATGGATGCCGCAGCTGCTCCTCGGCCGCCGGTTCGAGAACTCCCCCGTGTCATCGCCGTTGCCAACCAGAAAGGTGGCGTCGGCAAGACGACGACGACGATCAACCTGGGTGCGTGTCTCGCCGAACTCGGACTCCGCACCCTGGTGATCGATCTCGACCCGCAGGGCAATGCGTCCACGGGTCTGGGCATCGAGAATCGTGGGCTCGAGGTCTCGATGTACCACGTACTCATGCACGACGAGCCGCTCGAGAACGTGATCGAGCCGACCGACGTCCGTGGGCTGTTCGTCGCGCCGGCCAGTCTCGACCTGGCGGGTGCCGAGATCGAGCTGGTCCCGGCGTTCTCTCGCGAAACACGGCTCCGTCAGGCGATCGCGGCGGTGATCGACGATTACGACTATGTCCTCATCGACTGCCCGCCCACGCTCGGCCTGCTGACGGTCAACGGACTGGCGGCGGCGAGTGAGGTGCTCGTCCCGATCCAGACCGAGTACTACGCGCTCGAAGGACTCGGTCAGTTGCTGCGCAACGTCGACCTGGTGAAGCGCAATCTGAACCCCGATCTCGATGTCTCGACGATCGTGTGCGTCATGTACGACGCTCGTACCAAGCTCTCGGAACAGGTCGTCGCCGAAGTGCGTGACCACTTCGGCGAGAAGGTGGTCCGTCCGGTGGTCCCTCGTTCGGTCCGCCTGTCGGAGGCGCCGTCGTTCGGCCAGCCGATCATCGTCTATGACCCCCGCTCGAACGGCGCCGTCGCGTATCGCGACGTCGCGAAGGAGGTGCACCATGGCCCGGCGTAGTGGAGGACTCGGCAAGGGCTTGAGTTCGCTGATCCCACCCGGTGAGGCGACACCGGGCGGTGGTGACGACACGGCGGTGCTGCGTGAGATCCCGATCGCCGACATCGTCCCGAACCCGCATCAGCCACGCGTGCACTTCGACGAGGAGTCGCTGGCCGAGTTGACGGCGTCGATCCAGCAGATCGGCGTGCTGCAGCCAATCCTCGTGCGCGAGGTCGAGGACGGGTTCGAACTCGTGGCGGGGGAGCGGCGCTGGCGTGCTGCGACCCGTGCCGGCTTGGCGGCCGTCCCGGCCGTCGTGCGGACGACCGACGATCTGTCGTCGGTCGAGCAGGCGTTGGTCGAGAACCTGCATCGCCAAGATCTCACCCCGCTCGAAGAGGCGGCGGCGTATCAGCAGCTGATCGAGGACTTCGAGCTCACCCACGAGGATGTCGCCGATCGCGTCGGCAAGAGCCGCTCGGCCGTGACCAACACGCTGCGGCTGCTCGGTCTCCCACCGACGATCCAGCATCTGCTGGCGGATGGTCGGCTGTCGGCCGGGCATGCCCGCGCCCTGCTCGGCACGCCGGACCGTGCCCTCCAGGCCTCGATCGCCGAGCGCGCGGTCGACGAAGGGTGGACGGTCCGGATGGTCGAGCTCGCCGTCAAGAACGGGGGACTGCCGCAGGCACCGGTCGCCGACGAACCCGAGCCGCGACCGTCCGACGCACCGTCACCCGAGCCGTCGCTCGATGGCGCCGGCGTTGCGCCGACCACTCGGTTGCGACCGCCCGGCTTGCTCGAACTCGAGGAGTTGCTGGCCGATCATCTGGCGACGCGTGTCCAGGTGCAGATGGGTGCGAAGAAGGGCAAGATCGCGATCGAGTTCGCGGATCTCGAAGATCTGGAGCGGATCTACCGCCGGATGACCGAGCCCGACACCGACGCTGAGTGACGCGCTGAACGCAGCGGGCAAACAGCACCTCAATGCGGCGTCGCCCGTCTTGTGGACAACCTTCGACCCGCGCGTGAGGTTGTCCCCACGACTCTCAACATCATCCACAGACGCGACGTGAGACTTGCTGTCATTGTGTGACGCTCGACACACCAGATGTGAGAAATACGGCGGTTATGCACACAGATCGCGCGCAAAGCGTGGATCCGGGGCTCAACGTCAACCACAGGCAGGGGACAACCTTGTGGATAACGCAGTTCGGCGGTGGAGGACGACGTACGCCGACCGAGCGACCGGATCAGTCGTCGAGGGGGGTGGCAGCCCAGCGCTCGAGTGCCTCGACCACGGCTTCGACGAGGCGCGGCGCGTCGTCGAGGGCGCGATGGGCGTCGCCGACGGTGAACAGCACCGCCGGCATCCGGGTCTCTCGCAGGATCGGGAGTCGCATCCCGTGCACCGAGGGGGTGACGGCGGCTGTGGTGGCGCACGCGTCGGCGATCCGGGTCGCCAGGGCTCGTCCCCCGACCGATTCGAACTGGGGCACCTGGTAGAAGTGCACCGTCGGGTCGGACTCGGGCGTCGCCTCGAAGCCGATGTACACCGTGGCGGCAAAACGGTTGGCGGCCACGGCCTGGGCACTCGCGTCGGGCTCGTCGCTGGCCACCACGGTGGCGCTGCGGTGGCGGAGCGCCTGGATCAGCTGCCGGCTGAGGCCGCTGAGCCCGCCGAACTGGCCGACGACGACCCGCAGGTCGGCCAGGCTCCGTGCCGTGGCCGTGAGAGAGGCGAGCTCGCGGACGGCGGTGATGCCGGGGCCGGTGCCCGTCTGGCGTGCCAGGACGTTCAGGGCCCGCACGGTGTCGGGGCCACACACCCCGTCGACGTACAGACCGCAGTTGTGCTGGAAGTCTTCGACGGCATGCGCCGTCGAGGGTCCGAAGATGCCGTCGACCCGACCGGAGTCGAAGCCGAGGCGGGCCAGCGAGGCCTGGAGCTCACCGACGTCGTCGCCACGCAGGTTGGGGGCGACGTGCATGAGCAGCCGGTCGCCGAGCTTCCATGTCGCTTCCACGAGGGCACGCCACGTCTCGTCGTCGCACTCACCGGTGGTGCGGACGCCGCGATGGGCTTGGAAGTCACGCAGGGCCTGTTCCGTGGACGCGCAAAAAAAAACCCGCCTCGGCGCCGTCGGGAGCGAACCCGGCGGCACCGAGGCGGCGTTGCAGGTCGCGCACGGCCTCGCCGCGCTGACCCGGCGTCAGTGGGAGGTCGCCAGGAATTCGTCGAGCTCCTGCAGGAGGGCGCCCTTGCCCTTGGCGCCGACGATCTTCTTCTTCACGTCGCCACCGTCGATGACCAGGAGCGTCGGGATGCTCATGACCTGGTAGCGCATGGCGATGTCGGGGTTCTCGTCGACGTTCAGCTTCGTGATCTGGAGCTGCCCGTCGAGTTCGCCGGCGAGCTCTTCGAGGATCGGGGCGATCTGCTTGCAGGGCCCGCACCATTCCGCCCAGAAATCGACGAGCACCGGGGTGCTCGAACCCGCGACGGTCTCGTCGAATGTCGCGGTGGTGAGGTTGGTGATGCCGTTGGCCATGTCACGTCCTTTGGATCGGTCGCCGGTACAGCGAGTGTAGTGAGGAGAAACCCCACGACCGACCGATCCATTCCCGACCGATGTGATCGGGAATGGTGCGATCGGGGATCGGCTGACGCGCTGTTCGAGCCAGCGCCGGGGTCGAGAGGGGGTCGGAACGAGCGCCGAGATCAGGCGTCGTGCTGGGCTTCGAGCCAGCGTTCGGCGTCGATCGCCGCCATGCAACCCGAACCGGCGGCGGTGATCGCCTGGCGGTAGGTGTGATCCTGCACGTCGCCGCAGGCGAAGACACCCGCGATGTTGGTGTAGCTCGAATCGGGCATCGTCGTGAGGTAGCCGTTGTCCTCGAGCTGCAGCTGGCCGGCGAACAGGTCGGTGTTGGGACGGTGGCCGATCGCCACGAACACGCCGGTGACGTCGAGATCGCTCACCGTGCCGTCGACCGTGTTGGTGACCTGCACCCCGGTGACCGAGCCGTCGCCGTGGATGTCGGTGACGGTGTGGTTCCACAGGAAGTCGATCTTCGGGTTGGCGAAGGCTCGCTCCTGCATGATCTTGCTGGCGCGCAGCTCGTCGCGACGGTGGATGATCGTGACCTTGTCGGCGAACTTCGTGAGGAACGTGGCTTCTTCGATCGCCGAATCGCCACCGCCGACCACGGCGATGTTCTGGCCACGGAAGAAGAAGCCGTCGCAGGTGGCGCAGGTGGACAGGCCGTGTCCGAGCAGGCGCGTCTCGGCCTCGAGGCCGAGCATGAGGGAGCGGGCGCCGGTGGACACGATGATCGCATCGGCCTGGTACAGGTCGTCGCGGACCCACACCTTGAAGGGGCGTTCGCTGAGATCGACCTTGGTGACCTTCTCGGTGAGGAAGTCGGCACCGAAGCGCTCGGCCTGCTTGCGGAAGTTCATCATGAGCTCGGGGCCCATGATGCCCTCGGGGAACCCGGGGAAGTTCTCGACCTCGGTGGTCAGCATGAGCTGGCCGCCCGGCTGGTCGGAGGTGGACGACGGCTCACCCTCGATCACGAGGGGGGCGAGGTTGGCGCGGGCGGTGTAGATCGCGGCCGTGAGGCCGGCGGGACCGGACCCGACGATGATGACGTTGCGAACGTCGGACATGCTTGGACTCCGTGGATGCTGGGGGCGTTCAGAACGCGCTGGTGCGCTTCTTCATGAGCAACAACCCGACGATCGACAAGATTCCCCCGAGCACGAAGTAGCTCACGTACACCGCTCGTTCCCACGACAGGAACAGGTTGAACAGCGACTGCAGGCCACGCGTGGCGAAGATGAGGAACAGGATCAGCAGGGCGAACCCGATGAAGGCTGCCAGGAGGCCGAACACCACACCACGAACGACGACGATCGCGTTGTCGGTGGTCTTCTGACGGACCGTCCCGACGAACTCGGTGATCTGGTCGGTGACCTCGTTGGCCCAGTTGTCGTCGGTCAGCGGATTGCCCGGCATGACGACGAGACTAGCCGCGCCGGTACCCGGCCCGGCCAGATCCGTTCGGGTGATCCGCATCGGGCTCGTCGGGTCCGATGGCGTTCGTCGGCGAGTCAGCGTTCGTCGAGGTCGACGCTGAGCACGACGATGCACTCGTCGCGATCGACGGCGTGGACGACCCGCTCGATCTCGTCGATCTCGATGAGGACCTCTCGGATCTCGCCGTCGTCGTCGAGCAGCGCGGCACCGAGCACGTTGTAGAACTCGCAGCGGTACTCGGGTGTGGGGCCGAGTGCGCCCTCGGCGCGCTCGGCGAGCAGGTACCACCCGGCAGCGCGGAGCTGGAGCGGACCCATGATGGGAACCTCGAACTCGAAATGGAGCGAGGGGTCGTCGAGCGCCGGCGGGCCTGCTGCTGCGCCGGTGGCGTCCTCGCCGTCGCTCGCTGGTTCGTCGGCCATCTCGGCGTCGCCCGAATCCATGTCGTCGCCCTCGGCGACGTCGGCCGACTCCTCGGCCGGTTCCTCGGCGGGCTCTTCCGCGGGTTCGTCGGCCATCTCCATGTCGTCGGCGCCCATGTCGTCGCTCTCGGCCTCGGCGGCGAACACCTCGTCGGCCATCTCCGACTCGGTCATCCGGTCGGCATCGGCGTCGGGAAGATCGAGCGCGTCGTCGGCCGGTTCGTCGGCGAGCACCATGTCGGCCGTCTCGTCGCCGGCAGTGTCGAGGCTGTCGTCGTCGCCCCCGCTGCGGGTGACGATCACGCCGACACCGACGACCAGCACGAGCGCCGCGGCTGCGGTGCCGAGCCACTGCGGGCTGGCGAAGCGCTGCCACAGCGGCACCACGACGGCGTCGGGTTCGGCCGGCACGGCCGGTTCCGGCGCTGCTGCGAACTGCTCGTGGAAGGCCGCCATGGCTGCGCCGATCGCCGCCTCACGGGCGCCGTCCGATGGCGGTTCGACCTCGGCGATGCCGGCCCGGAGTGCGCGCAACTGCTCGACCTCGGCCATCACTGCCGGGTCGGCCTCTGCGGCTCGCCGTTCGTCGTCGGTCAGTTCACCGTCGAGATAGGCGCTCGCAAGCGTGTCGGGATCGTGCATCATGTCGTGTCAGGTGGTCGTGGGGGAGGGGGCCCGTCGCGACGTTCAGGAGTTGGACGTTCCGGGTCGGGTGTCCGGTTCCCGAGTCGTTCGACGAGCATCTTCCGGCCTCTGGCGATGCGGGACTTGACGGTACCGACCGGCACGCCGAGTTCGTCCGCGATCTCGGCGTAGTCGAGGTCGCCGACGTCGCGCATCACCACGGGGATGCGGAAGTCGTCGGGGAGTTCGGCGAGGGCATCGTCGATCGCGAGGCGATCCGCGACCGACTCCACGACCCGGTGCGACAGCTCGTCGGCCTGCTCGGGCATGCCGTGCTGCTCGTCGTCGTCGGGCACGCTGTGCAGCTGCGGTCGGCGCTTGCGCTTGCGGAGTTCGTCGAGCGAGGTGTTCGTGGCGATCCGGTACGCCCAGGTGCCGAACGCGGAGCGGCCGTCGAACTTGTCGAGATTGCGGACGATGCGGATCATCGCCTCCTGCGCCGCGTCGTCGGCGTCGCGGGTCGACCCGGCGATGCGGCGGCACACCGCGTGCACCCGGTCGTAGTGACGCCGGAGCAAGGCGTCCATCGCGGCCGCGTCACCCTGGCGGGCGGCCGAGACGAGTTCGTCGTCCGACCGTTCGAACGCGGTCACGGCTGGTAGCTGACTTCTCCGAGCCGACCCCGATAGGGGTTGGCATTGCTGCACGCATCGTCGGGCCCGAGCTCGGTGAGCCAGAGCAGGAGGTGCGTGGCGGCCACGTCGACGTCGGTGGTCACCGTCGCCGGGTCGTCCCCGAAGTTGTTGTCGCCGATCCGCGTCCAGCCGTCGAGATCGGCGGGTGCCGCCTCGTCGGTGCTGGCGTAGACCTCGAGCTGGTACGGGCCGTTGAGGGCGTCGACGCTGAGTCGACCGGCCGAGGGTGCGGACAGGCTGAGGATCAGGCCCACACCCCGCTTGCCGCCCAGGTACTTGTCGCTGTAGCACTCGGTCGGCCAGGCGGTCGAGGTGCTGCCGTCGGCCAGCGCGAGTGACGCCTGGCCGTTGTTCTCGGTGCCGTTGGTGCCGTCGGGGTCCCAGGCCAGGACGTCGACGATCGACACCGGGCCGGCAGCGACGTCGCCTGCCTCGTCGGTGGCGTCGTCGATCTGCTCGTCGGCGACCGCGTCGGGTTCGTCGGCGGGCACGATCGTCTCGATCGTGAGGTCGTCGGCCGAGTCGCCCTGGTTGAGCCCGACGAACAGCGCACCGGCGACGACGAGCGCGATCACCACGAGACCGCCGACGACCACGAGTGACGGCGTCCACCGCTGGGCGTCCTGTCGGGCCGGCGTCCCGACCGGCACCGGGCCGGCGGGTGTCGGGTCGCGCTGCTCGGTCTCGGGTGCGGGAGCAGTGGCCGGGGTGCGGTCGTCGGTGCGCGTGACGGGAACGGCACCGCTGATGTGCGGGTCGCCCGGCACGCCGGGACCGGCGCCGAGGGCACGCGTCGGCGGGTTGGCGATCCGCGGCGGAGGTTCGGCCGGGGTGCCGTCGATCGGTGGGGGAGAGGTGTCGACCGCGAGCAGGGCCGCTCGCAGGTCGCTGCCGGTCTGGGGCCGGTGGGCCGGGTTGCGGGCCAGCGTCTTGTGGATCAGGTTGACGAGGCCGATCGGCAGGGTGGGCCGCAGGTGCCCGAGATCGGTGGGGTCGCGCTGCAGGCGGGCCAGGGCCGTGTCGGCGTCGGTCTCGCCCAGGAACGGGACGCGCCCGGCGAGGCATTCGTAGAGCACGAGCGCCAGCGAGTAGAGGTCGGCGCGACCGTCGAGTCGGCGGCCTCGCACCTGCTCGGGCGACAGGTACTTGGCCGTACCCATCATCACGTTGTCGCTGGTGAGGTCTTCGTCGCCCGGCTGCAACCCCTTGGCGATGCCGAAGTCGGTGAGCAGCACGCGACCGTCGGAGGTGACGAGGATGTTGCCGGGCTTGACGTCGCGGTGGACGAACCCGTTGCGATGCGCCTCGTCGAGTGCACCGGCGATCGCGGCGCCGATGTGGATCGTGAGTTCGGGCCCGAGCCGCTTCTGGCTGTCGAGCAGTTGGCGGAGGCTCTTGCCGTCGACCAGTTGCATGACGACGGCCTGGCGACCCTCGTGGGCGACGACGTCGTGCACGCCGACGATGTTCGGGTGGTTGAGTCGTGCGACGGCGATCGCTTCGCGACGGAACCGTTCGGCGACGATCGGATCGCTCGCCAGGTTGGTCTTCAACCACTTGACCGCGACGCGGCGATCGAGGTCGGTGTCGGTGGCGACCCACACCTCGGCCATGCCGCCCTGGCCGATGCGACGCTCGAGCCGATACCGGCCCGCGAGCAGTTCACCTACCGGTGCGCGAGGAGGAGGTGCTGCCGACGACGCCATGATCGTCCGCCACGCTAGTGGGCGAGTCCTGCGGTATCAGGGCAATGTCGGATGATGTCTGACATCATCCGAGACATCAACCGGCGTTCAGGAGCTGAAGGCGACGCCGATCGTGCCCTGGCCGGTGTGGGTACCGATGACGGGGCCGATGTCGCCGATCACGATCTCGCCGTCGTACAGGGGCTGGAGCATGGCGACGAACTCGTCGACGTCGTCGCAATCGGCGTGGAGCACCGCGAGGTCGTTGACGTCGTCGCCGTACGACTTCACCTTGTCGACGAGGAACTTCAGCGCCTTGCTGCGCGTGCGCTGCTTGCCGGCCTGGGCGACCTCACCGTCGACGACCTCGACGATCGGCTTGATGGCGAGGGCCGTCGCGAGCAGTGCCTTGGCGCCACCGATGCGGCCGCCCTTCTTGAGGTTCTCGAGGGTGTCGAGGGCGCCGAACACGTGCGTGCGGTTGGCGCGGTCGGTCGACATGTTCTCGACCTCGTCGAGCGAGGCACCCTCGCCGGCGGCGCGTGCAGCGGCGATGACCATGGTGCCGACACCGAGCGTGACGCTGCGGCTGTCGACGACGCGGACGTCGATCGTCTCCGACACCGAGCGGGCGGCGAGCTCGGCGCTCTGCATGGTCGCGGACAGCTTGCCCGACAGGCTGATGACGACGATGCCGGTGGCGCCGTCGTCGGCGAGCTCGCGGTAGACCTTCTCGAACTGGCCGGGCGCGGGCGCCGCGGTCTCGGGAAGGGCGTCCTGCGCTGCGCACTTCTGCCAGAACTGTTCGGTGGACAGCTCCTCGCGATCGATGAACTCGTCGTCGCCGAAGCGGATCGAGAGCGGGACGACGCGCACGCCGAGGTCGGTGACGACGGACTCGGGCAGGTCGCAGGACGAATCGGTGACGATACGGACACTCACGGGGTCCGGATCTTACTCCGGTTCGGCCGGTGCTGTCTCGGGGACGCCGTCGTTGCTGCCGGTCGGGGTGTCGGTCGTGGTATCGGTTCGGCTGCCGGTGCCGGTGCCGGCGCGGTGTGAACCGTTGGCCCCGAGGCGGCCCGGCCACGCCGGGGCCCGCTCGTCTGCTCCGGTCGTGTCGGTCGCTCCCGTCGACTCGCCGTCGTGCTGGTCGCCGTGCTCGTCGCCGGCGTGGACTCCCGCGTCGCCGTTCGACGGGTGACGGCTCGACGCTGCGGCCATCGTCTCGGCGCGGCGCCGACGGAAGTAGCTGTACCACCAGCTCAGCAGCACCAGGAGCGCGCCGACGGTGACGACCCGACCGAGGCCGCTCAGGCTGGTGACCCGGGCGGTCATCTCGACCGGTTCGGTGAGCAGGTTGCCGACCGGGGTGCGCACCTCGACCATGACCGGGAACAGGCCGTTCGATCGCGTCTCGACCGGGACCACCACGTCGGTGACGTCGCCAGGGGCCAGCACGGCGGTCACGTCGCCGCCGGGCACCGACAACTTGTCGGAGGTGAGCCGCACGACGACGGTCATCGGTGTCGACCCGGTGTTCTCGATCCGGACCGGCACGTCGGCCTGGCGACCGGCGATCGTGAACTGGTACGCCTCGGGAGGCAGGATCGCGGCGCGGACCGATGCGATGTCGTCGTCGACCGCCGTGATGATCGAGTCGGCTTCGACCGATGTCAGCCCGGTCGACATCGCCAGCTGTAGCGACGTCTCCCATTCGGTCGGACGCTCGTCGTCGGTCGGCAGCATCGAGGTCGTGTCGTCGGCGAGGAGCCGCGAGGCGCCGGCACGGTCGACACGGGGCTCGAGTTCGACGGGTGGTTCGGCGTCGAGCTGCACCGTGTGGGGTTCGTGGTCGACGAAGAACGTGTTGATCTGGGACAGCCGCGAGATCGCGTCGAAACCGAGTTCGGGATGGGAGCCGACGAAGCGTTCGACCTCGGCGAGTGTCGCACCGTCGGGGGCCGACAGGTCGGGGGCCGTGAGCACCATGCCGCGTAGATCGGGCTCGAGCCCGTAGCGGACGGCGCCGGTGCCGGCCACGACCCGGACGGCGCGCTCGGTGGCATTGAAGCGGTCGTCGACGTCGCCGGCGAGACGCTCGTCGATCGCATCGACGATGATCATCCGCATCAGGGACCGGTCGGGGAGTTCGGCGCCCGACAGCAGCGTCGTGTCGACGAACGCGCCGATGTTGTCGTCGAACTCGAGGTACCGCTCCTGGGACACGACGAGGAGCGGGATGCCGAGGTCGCGCAACGTCGCTGCGCCGTCGGGGGTGATGTCGGTGGTGACCGGCCACGCCGACCGGGCGATCGGCACGCCGGGGAACGTCCGGGTGAGGAGTTCCTCGCCGACGACGACCCGGTCGGTGAACGTGCCGACGAGGTCGACCGAGGCGGCGGACGACGGGTCGAGCTCGACGTCGGGCAACGCCAGCAGCAGGTCGCCGGGCCCGAGCGCCGCCTGCAGCCGTTCGATCGCTGCGGGCTCGGTCGCGACGAACTCGGTGACGACGGTCGGTGGCAGGGAGAGGGTGACGGGCCCGTCGACGGCGTCGACCAGCTCGGCGACGCGTTCGAGCTGGGTGCGTGCGTCGTCGAGTTGTGCCTCGGTCGGTGTCGGTCCGAAGTCGTCGATCGCGGCGAACACGGCATAGGTGAGTGGTCCGCGACCGAACCGTGAGGTGTCGAGCACCTCGATGAAGGTCGTGTGGTCGGCGGCGATGCGGCCGTCGCGCCGGATCTGGACCGTGAGTGGGTACACCCCGGCCTCGGTGAGGTCGAGCCGATCGAAGTCGGTCCCGGTCTCGGTGAGTTCGATCTGGAGGTCGACGATGCGGTCGCCGGTCGCCTCGTCGACCCGGGCGACGTCGTCGAGATCGAACTGGACGATGTCGATGATGGGACCCGGGTCGCCGTCGTCGACCGCGTCGACCTCGGCGCGTGACTCGACGGAGGCGTGGGCGCGGACCTGGACGACCATCTCGGGACCGGCCGGCACCGTCGGGGTCGGGGCCGGTTCGGTGGTCGGCACCGTCGCCGCCGGTGTCGTCGGCTCGGGTGCGGGCGGCGGCTCCACCTGCCCGGGCACGGTGGTGGGGACCGTCGTCGTGGTGGTGGTCGTCGTCGTCGTGGTGGTGGTCGTCGTGGTGGTCGTGTTCGTGGTGGTGATCTCGGGGACGTCGCCGGTCACGAGCAACGAGAGGCGCACGGTGCCGCCCGGGTCGACGGTGTAGGTCTCGTCGAGCAGCGACATGCCGTCGGACGTGTCAGCCGTGTCGGACGTGTCGGACGATTGGGCGGGCCGCGCCGACGATGCGGTACCGGCCACGGTGACCACTGCGACCGTGACCAGCGCGACGACGAAGGCCGCCGTGATCGACGCGATGCTGCGGAGACGCGCCACGGGTCAGGTGAGCCGACGCTCGGCGATCACGAGTTCGTCGGTCAGGTCGACGAAGCCGAGCGACCGGTACAGGCTCAGCGCGGCATCGTTGGTGACGCCGGTGTTGACGAGCGCCTGATCGGCGCTCCGGCGCTGCATCCAGCGCAAGGCGTCGACGACCAGATCGTGTCCGGCGCCACGTCGGCGGGCATCGGGCCGGACGGCGAGTCGCTGCAGGTAGCCGTGGTCGCCGGCGGCCCCGGAGATCGCGAATCCGATGATCCCGTCATTGGATCGGGCAACGCGCGACGACGAACTGGGCGTGGCGTGGCGAATGTCGCGCAGGCTCGTCGCCGAGTTGCCCCACAGCAATCCGAACGACTCACGATCGATCTGGCTGCACGGGGTGAGGTGCCACGGTCGGAGCCGACCGAGCTGCACCTCGCCGCGCAGCTCGGGGAGTTCGGTGTCGAGATCGAACGCGAGCAGTGCCAGGCGGTCGATCACATCGAAGCCGTCGGCGAGCACGACGTCGGCCGCGCCCGGGAACATCGCCGAGGTCCGAATCGCGCGGGCGCCCTTGCGGATCGCGTGGGCGATTGCGTCGTCGAGTTCGTCGCGCGACGGGAGGTGCTGATGGTCGGTGAAGATCAGGTGCGCGACGGATGCGTCGCTCGGCCACGCACGCATCCGCCATGTGCGTGCCACGGGCCTGGTGGTCCGCACCGCAGATTGATTCACGCGCGAAACGGTAGTCCGCTCGACGAGCGTTTTCCTGGGCGCCCCGCCTGCGTCACCTCGTGATCATGGGTCGTTCGTGCCTGGCCTGCCGTCGGCTCGTTAGCCTGGTCGGGCCATGATCCCGGACCGCTTCGCCCCTGTTCTCGACGAACTCCGACCCGTCGCCGAACGGTTCGAGCAGGCGGGTCATCGGCTCTACCTGGTGGGCGGAACGGTCCGCGACCTGCTCGTCGACACCGGGCGGAGCGACTTCGACCTCGACCTGACGACCGACGCCCGACCGGATGCCATCAAGGCGTGCATCGAGGGATGGGCCGACGCGATCTGGACACAGGGGGAGCGGTTCGGCACGATCGGCGCCAAGTTCGGCGACCGCACCTACGAGATCACGACGTTCCGGGCCGAGATCTACGCCGACGACTCGCGCAAGCCCCACGTCACCTACTCCGACGACATCGAGACCGACCTCGCCCGACGCGACTTCACGATCAACGCGATGGCGCTCGAGCTGACCGGCGGCGCCACCCCCACCCTCGTCGATCCGCACGGCGGAGCAGCCGATCTGATGCAGCGGGTGCTGCGTACCCCGCTCGGCCCCGACATCAGCTTCAGCGACGACCCGCTCCGCATGCTGCGCGCCGCCCGGTTCATCGCCCGGTTCGAACTGACACCGACCGACGAACTCGTCGCGGCCGTCGAGACGATGCGCGCACGGATGGAGATCGTGTCGGCCGAGCGCATTCGCGACGAGTTCGACAAGCTGATCACCGTCGACCATCCCGCGGCGGGGCTCTGGTTCCTGCACGACACCGGTCTCGCCGACGAGTTCCTGCCGGAGCTGTCGGCGATGCGCCTCGAGCACGATCCGATCCATCGTCACAAGGACGTCCTCACCCACTCGATCGCGGTCGTCGAGAACGTCCGGCCGCCGCACGAGCAGCCCGACGACCGGCCCGAGTTCGACTTCCGGCTGGTTCGCCTCGCAGCACTGTTCCACGACATCGGCAAGCCGCGCACCCGCGGCTATCTCGAGGGCAAGGGCACCACGTTCCACCACCACGACGCGGTCGGTGCGCGGATGACCAAGAAGCGGATGACGGCGCTGCGCTACTCGAACGACGACGTCGCCGCCGTGACCGAGCTGGTCGCGCTGCATCTCCGATTCCACACGTACCGCCTGGGGTGGAGCGATGCGGCCGTGCGACGGTACGTGCGCGACGCCGGCGACCTGCTCCACGAGCTGAACGTCCTGACGCGTTGCGACTGCACGACCCGCAACGAGCGCAAGGCCCGCACCTTGTCGAAGCGGATGGACGATCTCGAGGAGCGCATCGCCGAACTCGCCGAGGCCGAGGAGATCGCCAAGATCCGACCCGAGCTCGACGGCAAGGCCGTGATGGACCATCTCGGCATCGGCCCCGGTCGTGAGGTCGGCGAGGCGCTCCAGTTCCTCCTCGACATCCGCCTCGACGAGGGGATCCTCGGTGAGGACGAGGTCACCCGACGCCTCGACGAGTGGTGGGCCGCCCGTTCCTGACACGGCCCGTCGTCGAACCTGATCACACTGCTATCCCCGATCTCACCCGGCGCGCGGCCCTAACCTCGTCACGTGAACCTGAGCGCTGACACCACCCTGGTCGTCATCGGCACCGTCTCGGTGCTGGCGCTCTCGGCGAGCGTCTGGAACACGCGGCGTCAGACGGTTCGGATGAACCGGCAGCTCGCCGTGGTCGAATCGGCCGAGGCCGAGGTGCGACGCCTGCTCGACGAACTGCCCGAGGCGGTGATGCTCGTCGACCGTGACGGCATCGTCCGCTCGACCAACGCCGCTGCGCTCGCGATGTTCGACCTGACTCGTCGGGCGATGGTCGACACCCACCTCGCCGACTACGTCGAGACCGATGATCAGGCCGACCTGCTCGCCGGATTGCAGCGTGCCTTCACCGGCGACGACGTCGAGCCGATCCAGATGCAGGTCCACACCGGCGCGACCGAACGCGCCGTGATCGAGGCGTCGTTCCACCTGCCGCGTCAGACCACCGTGTTCGATCAGGAGTCGCGTCTCGTCGTGCGGTTCCGCGACATCTCCGAACGCGAGCAGCAGGCCCGCGAGCTGAGCCAGGCGCGCAAGCGGTTCCATCAGGCGTTCCAGTCGGCACCGACCGGGATGGCCCTGGTGCGGCTCGACGACGGGCGCATCGTCGACGCCAACCAGTCGCTCGCCGACATGCTCCGCTACGACGTCAACGAGTTGGTCGGCTGCACCCTGCGCGAGTTCACCCATCCCGACGACGTGCGTGCGGCGCAGCCGCATCGCGCCCGGCTCGAACTCGGCATCGTCGACTCGTTCCGGATCGACCAGCGGTACCGCCGACGTGACGGCGAGTTCGTGTGGGCCCGCACCAGGGTGTCGACCACCGAGGACGACGGCCAGATGCTGGCGATCACCCATGTCGAGGACGTCACCGAGCAGCGCCGCGCCGCCGCCCAGCTCCGGTACGCGGCACGTCACGACGAACTGACGGGGCTACCCAACCGGTCGTTCATGATGCACAAGCTCGCCGACCGGTTGGCGACCGCCGAGATCAACGACGTGGCGGTGCTGTTCGTCGACGTCGACCAGTTCAAGGTCGTCAACGACAGCCTGGGGCACGAGGTCGGCGACCAGCTGATCCGCGAGATCGCCCGGCGTCTCTCGTCGGCGTTGCGTGACGACGACGTGCTCGCCCGCTTCGGCGGCGACGAGTTCGTCGTGATGCTGCGCGGCGAGCCGGTCGACGTTGCCGAGCGGCTCCGACGTGCGGTACATCCGCCGGTCACGATCGACGAGCACGACCTGTACGTCACCGCCTCGATCGGGTACTCGACCAACTACGAGGTCGGCATGTCACCGAACGACATGCTGCGCGACGCCGACGCCGCCATGTACCGGGCCAAGGCTCGTGGCCGCGACTGCGTCGAGGCGTTCGAGGCCGGCAGCCACGTGACCGGCGTGAAGGCGCTCAAGACGACGGGCGAGCTGCGACGCGGGATCGAGCGCGGCGAGATCGTGCCGTACTTCCAGCCGATCGTCGACCTGCCGTCGGGTCGCATCCAGGGGTACGAGGTGCTGTGCCGATGGCTGCACCCCGACCGCGGTCTGCTGCCACCGGGTGAGTTCCTCCCGTTGGCCGAGGAGTCGGGACTGCTGACCGATCTCGGCAACCGGATCCTGCGCGACTCGCTCGCGCAGCTGGCGGCGTGGCAGGCGTCCGACCTGCCCTTCGCCGACTGCTATCTGTCGGTGAACGTCGGCACCCGCCAGCTCGTCGACCCCGGCTTCTTCGACACCGTGTCGGAGGCGCTCGCCGAGACCGGCACCGACGCCGACAAGGTGTGGCTGGAGATCACCGAGACCGCGCTGCTCTCCGATGTGAAAGCGGCCAGCGTGGCGTTGCGTGAGCTGCGCAGCCTGGGCCTGCACCTGTCGGTCGACGACTTCGGCACCGGCTACTCGTCGCTCACGTACCTGAAGCGGTTCCCGGTGGAGACGATCAAGATCGACCGCTCGTTCGTCGCCGGGCTCGGCATCGAGCAGGAGGACTCGACGATCGTCGAGGCGGTCGTCCGGCTCGGACAGTCACTCGGGTTGAGTGTCGTGGCCGAAGGCATCGAGTCGCCCCTGCAGCTGAACCGGCTGCGCGAACTCGGGTGCGACAAGGGGCAGGGATACCTGTTCGGCCGGCCCCGTCCGGCCGCGCTCATCGAGTCGGAACGCGCCGGCGTCTGACGACGCCTGCGTGACCCTCGCCACATCGGCGCGAGAGTTCACCGGGACGAAACACGCGCGTCGGATCCGGCCCGTAGGTTGGTCGTCAGGCGTCGAGCCGGCGGGTGAGCGCAAACCCCCTCACGCTCACCCGCAGGCTCCGCCGTCCGACCCGCTCCGGTGCGCGATTCCACCGTTTCGTCAGATGTCGCGGACCGCGTCGATCGTGCCGTCGTCGATCGCCGCCAGGTGGCGACGGTGGTCGTCGTCGGTGAGATCGGCGTAGCGCTCGGAGAAGTCGGCGACCGCCTCGTCGAAGGTCGCGTCGTCGCCGAGGTACCCGGTGATCGCTGCGGCGTCACCGGTGCGTGCGTGGGCGACCGCGAGGGTCCGACCGCACAGGTCGCCGTAGATGCGGAGTGCTTTGCCGCCGAGTTCCTCGATCGGCCACGATCCCTTGCCGTCCCAGAGTTGCCGGAAGTAGAAGTCGGCGGTCTGGCCGGTGCTCGTGTAGGTGAACCGCGACCAGCCGAGGAAGACGTCGCCGGCGGCCTGCATGAGGCGCTGCCCCTGTACGACGCGTTCACCGGCGGTGTCGAACGCGCTCGGTTCGAGGGCCGGTTCGAGCACCGACGCCGTCGCCTCCTTGAACTGCAGCACCAGCGGGTCGCCGTCGGCGGTGGTGCACAGCAAGATCAGGCAGCGAGTGCCGACACTGCCGACCCCGACGACCTTGCGGGCGACGTCGACGGTCCGGTAGCGCTCGAGGACCCGACGGCGCGAGAGCGGCAGCGTGGCGAGGTACTGCTCGAAGAACGATCGGATGTCGTCGCGTTCGTCGTCGTCGAGGTCGGGCAGTCGTTCGACGAGCGGCGGGTCGTCGACGAAGCGGAGGCGACCGTCGACCTCGTTCGTGAGCTTCGACACGGCACGCAGACTGTTCTTCTTGCGAGCCTTGCCGATCAGCTTGTCGGCGTGTTTGCGACCCTCCGAGCGCAACCGGGCGATGATCTCGTCGACCTCGAGGCGGAAGTAGTAGAGCTCGAGCGGGTCGACGACGGCGAGCTTCGCGATCGCGTCGCGGTAGCCGGCGACGGCGGCGAGCGCGGCGCGGCGGGCCTTGCTCTCGCCGAGCTCGTTGGCGCGGGCGGCGACGACCATCGAGGCGGCCAGTCGTTTGACGTCCCACTCGAACGGACCGGGCAGCGTCTCGTCGAAGTCGTTGACATCGAACACCAGTCGGCGGTCGGGCCCGTTGAACACGCCGAAGTTCGACAGGTGGGCGTCGCCGCACAGCTGGACCCACAGCCCGCTCGACGGGACCGTCGAGAGATCGTCGGCCATGACGGCCGCTGCCCCGCGGTAGAACGTGAACGCGCTGGCGCTCATGCGGCCGTGGCGGATCGGGACGAGGGAGGCGAGTCGGTTCGTGTCCTGCCCGGCGAGGATCGCGACGGGATCGCCGCGTTCGGTCGGGACTCGTGCGTGCTCGTCGAGCGGGACGTCGCGTCGGCGTTCGACACCGAACGAGCGTCGGTCGGACGCCGTGGTCGTGGCGGATCGGCGGACGGCGTCGCCCGCCGACTCGTGGGATCGTCCGGTTCGGGGGGTGACCGGGGCCGGGAGTTGGTTGGTCACGGCTCGACGGTACTGCGTCGCCGGACTGCCCGTCGACGGGCCGTTGGTCCCGAACTCACGTCCACGATGGGGACGTGCCGAGTGTCAGTCGCCTTCTTTGACCGCCCGCAGGATCAGGGTGGTCGGCACCGGGCTGATCTCGCTGACACCCAGTTCGAGGATCTGGTCGACTCGGAAGTTGGAGCGCGCCAGATGGATGAACCAGTCGCCGATCGTGCGACCCACGGTGCCGTACGGATGCACCTTCGAACCCATCTCGTCGGTCGTGTAGACCCGGGCGAACGGGTGCGGCACGGCGATCACGAACGGCTTGCCCGATCGCATCACCCGGTGCACCTGGCGCAGCAAGCGGCCCAGGTCGTCGACGTCGAGGAGCGAGTGGTTGGCCACCACGAGGTCGAGCGACGCGCTGCTGATCGCGCCGAGGTCGGCGAGCTCGGTCGTGATGCCCTGGACGGTCACCTCCGCCTCGGCGGCAGCGCTGCGCAACGCCTCGATCTTCGACTCGTCGGGATCGACGGCGATCGATCGGGCGCCGCACGATGCGAACGCCAAGGCGTTCTGTTCGCGGCTGACGCCGAGTTCGAGTGCGCGCTTGCCGTCGCCGATGTCGCCGCAGACGCGCAGCTCTGCGTCGGTCGGGATGTCTCGGCCGAATCTGATCACTGACGTGGTCACGGCACCAGTTTGCCGGATCTCGCCCGGTTCGGACGGGATCGCTCGCTGCGGGGTGACGGGCTCAGGGTGTGATGGAACGCATCGGGCTGGCGGCCACGGGAAGGAGATCGGCGTCGTACGCGACGACCGCCCAACTCATGCCGTCGGAGACGCTGGGTCCGGGTGACCCGTCGGCCAGTTGGGTCGCGCCGCCCACGAACACCTCGGTCTCGCGTCCTCGCCACGCCCAATACGCCTCGCCGGACGGTGCGTAGAGGTAGACGGCGTAGTGATCGGCGCCGTCGACCGCATCCCAGATCAGGCGTGGTCGGAGCCCGCCGCCCGATTCCGGGGTGTGCTGTGCGATGACGACCTCGAAGTCGCCGTAGAACGGTTCGGGCGGCACCGTGGTGGCGATGGGCTGTGTGGTCGCCGTCGGGGCGGTGGTGGCGGGCGACGCAGGCTCGGTCGTCGCGGCGGTCGAGTCGGTGTCGGCCGGCGTGGTGACGGCGCTCGTGTCGTCGGGGCTGTCGTCCGCCGCCGTGTCCACGACGGTGGTCGTGTCGCCGTCGGAGGTCGTGTCGCCGTCGGTCGCCGTGTCGTCGTCGCCGGACGCGCAGCCGGCGACGAGCAGCAGCGCAGCGGCGGCCGCCACGAGGCGTCGGGCGGTCACTCGTCCGCTCCCGGCACGGCGCCTTCCCAGCTCTCGCCCAGGTCGGTCTGGTACACGGCGCGGGCGTCGTACGGGACGCCGTCGACCTCGTACGTCCACCCCATCGCCGCCCCGATCGCCATCACGCGGCGGGTGTCGTCGTTGATCGCGATCAGCCCGTCGGCCGGGTCGACGTTGGCGGCGAGGATCCGGCTCCCACCGTCGATGAGGGTGTTGAGGGCGGCGTCGGCGTAGAAGGGGTTCGGCGAGCCCGGACCGATCGCGGCGTTGCGGACCCCGAGGTGGACGAGGTGCTGGAACTGGGTCGACGTCATGGCGTCCTGGCCGGCGGTCGAGATGATGAGGTTCTGGATGACGAACGTCAGCCCGTTGATGAAGGTCTCGACGTTGTCGGGTCCGTAGAGCCGTCGGTCGCACTCCGACAGGTTGCGCAAGGTCGTGAGGACGGCCTCAGTCCGGGCGCCGAGCGACGCGACCTGGTCGAAGGTCCAGCTGCCCGCCCCGGCGAACGAGTTGTACTCCTGCAGGAGGCTGGCGGCGAGTTCGAGGATCTTGGCGCGGCTCGTGACATCGGCGCCGTCGACGGTTGCGGCGTCGAGGAGCTGGTCGATCCCGTCGGTCACCTCGGCCGACTGTCGATAGCCGAACCAGTAGCCGTCGAACGTCGCGTCCCATCCGAGGGTGTCGAACTCCTGCTCGACGGCGTACGCCCAACGGCCGTAGGCCTCGTCGCACGTCGTCGACTCGACCTCCAGCGCGATGGGGCTGATCGTGTTCGCATTGTCGATCGACATCGACCGTGCGGCGCCGGCGACGTCGACCCGGACCTGGCCGGTCGTCGACGAGTTGCCGCTGAGCACCAGTTGCTCGTTGCTGCCCCCGATCGGACCACCACCGGCGAACGTGAGGTCGGCGACGGCGGACAGCGTCGCCCCACCCGCGGATCCGGAGAACTCCATCGTCGCCTCGCCCTGGTGCGCCCAGGTGCCCTCGGCGGTGTCGTCGTCGAACACGCTGAACTCGAAGTCGGCGGGGATGCTGCCGTCCCAGGTGATCGTGATGCCGTCTTGCGTTGCCGTGGCTGCACCGAACGCGTAGCCGACGGCCAGCCACGGTCCGACCTCGAGCGGGAACGTCTCGACCGCCGGTTCGTCGGTGCTCGCGTCGACGCGCGGTGTCGCCGCCACCAACAGTCCCGCGACGACGGTGAGGATCGCCGCACCGCGCAGTCGCTTCCGCCGAAGTCGTCCGCCCATTGGCGTTGCACCTTAACAAGGCGGGCGGAGGGCGGCCGCCGGCGCTCGACGGGCGGGCGCGTGGGTGCGCCGGAGGCAGGTCGGGCGGGAGCATCTATGCTCGATGTATGGGCTTCTCGGTCGGTGCGTTGCGTGGAGGCGAACAGCCCCAACGCGGCATCGTCGACCATCGGCTGGCACGCCGGATGCTGATCAATCAGGTGCGGCTGGGGCGCATCTCGCGCACCGAGGTGTGCGACGCCCACCCCGAGCTCATCCGTGCCGCCCGGAACGTCGGCACCGAGACGGCGGCCGAATGCCCGATCTGCGAAGAATCGAAGCTGTCGATCGTCACCTACGTGTTCGGTCATCGGCTCCCGGCGTCGGGCAAGTGCGTGTCGACGGCGAAGGAGATCCGCGATCTGCGTCGCATGCTGCGCAAGTACGGCGGTGAGATGACCGCCTACGTCGTCGAGGCGTGCCCCGAGTGCCGCTGGCACCACCTGCTCCGCATCATCCCGGTCTGACCAGCCCGTCGACGACCGCGGTCCACCCGGTCGACCGATCGCCCCTCCCGGATCGCCGGTCCCGGATTGCCGGTCCGGGCGATGGCACCCCTACGCTCGGCCCATGCCCAACAGCTGGTTCGAATCGGTCGCAGTCGCGCAGCGGCGCGCGAAGCGGCTCCTCCCCCGTTCGGTCTACAAGGCGCTCGTCGCCGGCACCGAGCGCGGCCAGACGCTCGACGACAACGAGGCGGCGTTCCGCGAGCTCGGCGTGAAGCCGCTCACCGCCGGTCAGCCGGCCGAACGGGCCATGGCAACCGAGGTCATGGGCCAGCCGCTGTCGATGCCGGTGATGATCTCGCCGACCGGCGTGCAGGCCGTCCATCCCGACGGTGAGGTCGCCGTGGCTCGTGCGGCCGCCGCCCGCGGCATCGCGATGGGACTGTCGTCGTTCGCCAGCAAGCCGATCGAAGAGGTCATCGCCGCGAACCCGCAGACGTTCTTCCAGATCTACTGGGCGGGCGATCGCGACTCGATGGCGGCTCGGCTCGACCGTGCCAAGGCAAACGGCGCGGTCGGCCTGATCGTCACCCTCGACTGGTCGTTCGTGCACAGCCGCGACTGGGGCAGCCCCGACATCCCGCAGGACATGAGCCTGCGCACGATGGCCAAGCACGCACCCGAAGTGGCCGTGAAGCCGCTGTGGCTGTGGGAGTGGGTGCGCACGGGCGCGCTGCCCGGTCTCGGTGTGCCGAACTTCGTCCAGCCCGGTGAGCGCGTGCCCGGGTTCTTCGAGGCGTACGGCACCTGGATGGGCACGCCGCCGCCCACGTGGGACGACATCGCCTGGCTGCGCGAGCAGTGGGGCGGCGAGTTCATGGTCAAGGGCATCATGCGCGTCGACGAGGCCAAGCGGGCGGTCGACGCCGGCGCGACCGCCATCTCGGTGTCGAACCACGGCGGCAACAACCTCGACGGCACACCGTCGCCGATGCGGGTGCTGCCCGGCATCGCCGCGGCGGTCGGAGACCAGGTCGACGTCGTGATGGACGGCGGCATCCGCCGCGGCAGCGACGTCGTGAAGGCACTGGCGCTCGGCGCCAAGGCGACGATGATCGGCCGTGCCTACCTGTGGGGCCTCGCCGCCAACGGTCAGGCCGGCGTCGAGAACGTGCTCGACATCCTCCGGATGGGCATCGACTCGGCCATGTTGGGCCTCGGCAGGTCGTCGATCGACGACCTGTCCCCCGACGACCTCCTCATCCCCGACAACTTCGAACGCTGAAGCGGCGAGGCGTGGTCGGTACGGTGGCGGCATGACGGAGTTCCGGGGTTTTCAGGCGGTCACCGACGGCGAAGCGGTCGAGCGTGGGGTGACCACGCTCACCACCGACGATCTGCCCGATGACGGTGTGCTCGTCGAGGTGCATTGGTCGAGCGTCAACTACAAGGACGGCCTGGCCTCCACCCCGACCGGCAAGGTCGCCCGCATCTCACCGATCGTCCCGGGTGTCGACCTGAGCGGTGTGTTGCTCGAGGACGCGCCGGGTATGCCGGCCGGCACCGAGGTGATCGCCCACGGTTACGGCATCGGCGTGTCGCGCCACGGCGGCTACGCCGAACTCGCCCGCGTCCCCGCCGACTGGCTGGTGGCGTTGCCCGACGGCTTGTCGTTGCGCGACTCGATGGTGGTCGGCACCGGCGGCTTCACCGCCGCCCTGTCGGTGATCGCCCTGCAGGATCACGGCGTCACACCCGACGCCGGTCCGGTGCTCGTCACCGGTGCCACCGGTGGTGTGGGCTCGACCGCCGTCGACATCTTGTCGAACCTCGGGTACGAGGTCGTCGCCAGCAGCGGCAAGGCCGACGCCGCCGACTTCCTGCGTGGCCTCGGCGCCTCCGACGTGATCGACCGGGCCGAGTTCTCGGAGGAATCGAAGCGTCCGCTCGAGTCGACGCGGTGGGCCGGCGCGGTCGACTGCGTGGGCGGTGTCACGCTGGCGAACGTGCTGAAGCAGGTGCACTACGGCGGTTCGGTCGCAGCGAGCGGGCTCACCGGTGGCCCCGGCCTGCCGACCACCGTGCTGCCGTTCATCCTCCGTGGCGTCAACCTGCTCGGTATCGACTCGGTCGAGATGGACATCGCGCGGCGCCGCGCGGCATGGGCCCGCATCGGCTCCGACCTGAAGCCGTCGAATCTCGACGCGATCGGCCACGACGTGACCCTCGACGATCTCGACACGGTCCTCACCGACATTCTCGCCGGCAAGGCCAAGGGCCGCAGCGTCGTCGCGCTGCGCTGACGCGCGATCGACCCCCTGAGCTGTCGGCTACACGGCCGGTTCGTGGGGGTACTGGGTGAGGCACGAGAAGCACCAGCGCTCGACCTCGTCGACGACGCGCTCGCCCGCCTCCTGATCCCACGATCCGATCGTCACGTATTTGCGTCGGACCGGGTGGAGTTCGTCGGCGTCGGCGCCGCACGACTCGCAGATGAGCGCACTCGTCATGATCACGACGATACGGGCTCGGGCGACGGGTGTCCGATGTGGACGAGGCCTAGCCTGCATGGCCGATGCGTGGCGTGCTCGTGACCTTGATGCTGGTGGCCGGATTGGTCGGCTGCTCGTCCGACGACGGGTCGGGTGATGCCACCGCTGTCGCCTCGACCCTCGTCGACACGGCGCCGACGACACCGCTCGTGGCGACCGAGCCGACCGTCACGGCGAACGCCGAAACCGCAAGCACCGAACCGGCAGTCACCGATCCAGCCGGCACCGAGCTCGCGAGCACCGAGCCGGCGAGCACCACGGTGCCGGCCGAGTCGGTGACACCGGAGGGGTTCGACCGGGTGCGGGCCACCGTGACCACCGCCGACGGCGAGGTGTGCGAGTTGTGCCTGTGGATGGCCGACTCGTCGCGGTCGCGAGCACAGGGCTTGATGGGCGTCACCGATCTCGGCGACGGCGACGGGATGGCGTTCGTCTACGGCGCGCCGCACACCGGCACGTTCTGGATGAAGAACACGCCGCTGCCGCTCTCGATCGCGTTCTTCGACGAGCAAGGTGGCTACCTCGACTCGTTCGACATGGAGCCGTGCGAGGCCGACCCGTGCCCGGTGTACCCGACCGCTCCGCAGTTCCTCGTCGCGATCGAGACGGTGCAAGGCGGCCTCGACGCCCTCGGCATCGCCGAGGGCAGCCGCCTCCGACTCACCACCCTCGCCTGCGAATAGTGACCGCCGGTCAGGCGGTGGCGGTCGCTTCGGCGAAGACGAACCGGTTGACGTCGACGAACTCGGCTTCGTCGTCGGGCACCTGGTCGCCGGGGAAGATGGCGTCGACCGGACACACCGGCATGCAGGCGTCGCACGCCGTGCACTCGTCCGGATTGATGTAGAGCATCGAGTCGCCGTGCAGGTGCTGCAGGTCGGGGTGCGGCTGGTGCTCGTTGGCGACCTCGCCGTCGGGGAACTCGGAGACGAGCTTGCCGTCGCGGATCTCGTAGATGCACTGCACCGGACACACCTCCACACAGGCCTTGTCCTTGGTGTCGATGCACGGTGACGTGATGACGTACGGGTCTGCCATGTCGAGGTTCCTCCTCGTGTCGCTGACACCCGGGCCTACCCGCGGCACCGGTCCCCGAAACAGATGGGGTCAGGCACCTTCTGTTCCCTGACCGATCGGTCATCACCACCAGTTGAACAGAAGGTGCCTGACCCCTTCTGTTCAGGAGCTGAACAGAAGGTGCCTGACCCCATCTGGTCAGGTGGTGGAGGTGGCGGCGAGCCAGGCGTCGTACAGCCGGCGGTACGGGCCGTCGGCGGTGAGGAGCTCGTCGTGGTGGCCGTCTTCCACGAGCCGGCCGTGGTCGAGCACCAGCACCCGGTCGGCGCGCGCCGCCGTCGACAGGCGGTGTGCGATCGCGATGGTGGTCCGGCCTTCGGCGAGGTGCTGGAGGGCGCGTGACGTGCGCACCTCGGTGAGCGCGTCGACCGACGAGGTCGCCTCGTCGAGGATCAGCACGTCGGGGTCGGCGACGCCGGCACGCAAGAGCGCGACGAGCTGACGTTCGCCGGCCGAGAGCGCGTCGCCTCGTTCGCCGACCCGGGTGTCGAGACCCTCGGGCAACGAGTCGATCCAGTCACGGATGTCGAGCGTGTCGACGAGCCGATCGACCTGTGCTCGGCTGGTGTCGGGCTCGGAGAACACGGCGTTCGCGTAGATCGAGTCGTCGAAGAGGAATGGTTCCTGCGCCACGACGACGAGCCGGGAGCGCAGATCGGCGTCGGCCACCTGGCTGAGCGGCACCCCGCCGAGGCGGATGTCGCCGGCGATCGGGTCGGCCATGCGGGCGATGAGGCGGCCCAGCGTGGTCTTGCCCGAACCGGTCGCACCGACCATCGCCACCTGCTGGCCGGCGGGGATGTGGATCGAGATGTGTTCGAGCACGACATCGTCGGAGCCGGTGCGCACGCCGCGGCTGCGGTAGGCGAAGGTGACGTCGTCGATGTCGATGTCGAGGCGGCCGGCGGGCAGGGGGCGTGGGTGTTCGGGCGGTGGCGGTTCGACGGGGATGTCGAGCACGCCGAGCACGCGGCGCAGGCCCGCCACGGCGGTCTGGGTCTGGTCGAGCACCTCGGTGAACTCGGCGATCGGTTCGAGGAACCGGTACGTGAGGAAGATGAAGCCGATCAGGGCACCCGACGTGAGCCCGCCGCCTGGGCCGATGCCGACGCCGACCGCGACGATGGTGGCGATCGTGACGACCGAGAACACCTCGCCGAGCGGGAACAGGAACGCACCGATGATGCCGCCGCGGATCTGGGCGTCGGATCGCTTCTTCACCAGCTCGTTGTTCCGTTCGAGCAGCATGTCGCCGGCGTCGTACTCGCGAATCGTCTCGGCGCCGGTGACGAGTTCGCTGACGGAGCCGAGCATGTCGCCGACGCGACGACGTGCCGTCTCGTAGGCCTTCACCAGGTGACGCTGCACGGCTTGCAGCACGATGAAGAGCGGGATCGCGAACCCGATCGCGATCAGGGCGAGCAGCCAGTTGTAGGCGAGCATGACGCCCGCGACGATCACCATCAGGGTGCCGTTGATCAGCCAGGCGAGGCCTCCCCATCGGAAGAACTCGGCGAGGGTCTCGATGTCGCTGGTGGTGCGGGCGACGAGCGCGCCGCGACGTTCCTCGTTGTGGTCGGCGAGGCTGATCTTGTGGATGTGGTTGATGAGCCGCGTCCGCAGGTCGTTGAGGGCCTGCTCGCTGCGTGTGCCGAGGCGGACGATCGCGGTGCGTTGGCTCACCGCCGCGATCAGTTGGGCGACGATGCCGATCACGGCGCACCAGGCGACGAACGACATGTCGACGCTGATGCCAGACCCGCTGTCGTCGAGGCCGCGGTCGATCGCCTGCTGGATGACGATCGGCACGATGACGCGGCCACCGGCGCCGACGGCGGCGAGGAGCCAGGTGAGCGCGAGGCCCTGGCGCAGGATCGGTGCCTCCTGGAGGCCGCGGCCGATGGTGCCGGAGGCGGAGAAGCGGCCGATCGGTTCGGTCATCACGTGGTGGGTCACGACGCACCTCCGGCCGGTGCTGCGCGGTCGGTCTCGAACGCTTCGACGAGTTCTCGGTAGTCGGGCACGTCGTGCATGAGCCGCTCGTGTTTGCCGTGGTCGAGGATGCGGCCCTGCGCCATGAACAACACGTCGTCGGCGAGGGCGATGGTGGAGGGGCGGGAGGCGACCATCACGATCGAGGTGTGCTCGAGCGCAGTGCGCAGGTTGTCGAGCACGGCGAGTTCGGTCGCCGGGTCGAGCGCTGAGGTGGTGTCGTCGAGCAGCAGCAGGGCGGGCCGCCGGACCAGGGCGCGTGCGAGTGCGATGCGCTGACGCTGGCCGCCCGACAAGGTGACGCCGCGTTCGCCCACGGCGGTGTCGAGACCGTCGGGCAGGTCGCGGACGAAGCCGTCGGCGCATGCCCAGCCGAGCGCCTCCCACACCTGGTCGTCGGTGACGTCGAGACCGACCGTCACGTTGTCGCGGACCGTGCCGCCGAACAGGAAGGCCTCCTGGAACACGATCGCGGTCGGTCCGGGTGTGACCGAGACCGTCCCCGCCGTGGCAGGCAGCACACCGCCGATGAGGTCGACCATCGTGCTCTTGCCGGCACCGGTCGCTCCGACGATGGCGGTGACGGTGCCTCGCGGCACGAGCAGGTCGGCGGGGTGGACGACCGGTGACGACTCGCCGGGGTACGTGTACGACGCACCGTCGAGCTGCACGGCGAGTTCGCCGTGGGTGTGGCCGATCGAGTCACGTGGGTCGGGGTCGAGCGGCTCGTCGAGCACGGCTTTCACGCGGCGGTAGCCGGCGTCGGCGTGGGGCAGCTCCGACAGGGCGTAGCCGATGATCCGGAGCGGGAACACCAGCAGCGTGAACATGAAGATGAAGCCCGACAGCTGGCCGATCGTCAGGTCGCCCGACTGCACCCGGCTGGCGCCGAGCACGACGAGGCCGATGTTCGTGAGCGACGGGATCGACTCGAGAAACGCCTCGAACGTGCCGCGCAGGTAGACGGCGCGGACGCGTGCATCGCGGATCTTCGACGCCATGGTCGACAGGCGCTGCGTCTCGCGTTCGCCCGCGCCGTACGCCTTGACGAGCTGGACCGCCTCGAAGCTCTCGTGCACGGCACCGGAGAACTCGCCGAGTGCCTGCTGGGCGTTGTCGAAGTGGGCGTCGACACGGTGCTGGTAGATCACGTTGAGGATGATCAGGACCGGGAAGATCGACACGGCGACCGCGCCGAGCACGAGGTCGGTGGCGAGCAGGTAGGCCGCCGACACGAAGATCAGCAGGACGGTGCCGCATGCGAACGGGATCGGCGCGAGAGCGCTGATCGAGGTCTCGACGTCGACGCCGGCTCGGGCGACGAGCTGGCCGTCGCTCTGGCGGCGGTGCCAGCTGGCCGGCTGGCGGATGAAGCGTTCGCTCACCCGGTCGGACAAGGTCTCGGCGACACGCCACTGGGTCATGCCGGCGAACGAGCGCCGCATGACGACGCCGGTGGCGCGGACGACGCCGACGCCGATGATCAGGGCGCAGCCGGCGACGAGGGTGCTGCGGCTCACACCACCCGGTTCGAAGGCGGGCAGCACGACCTCGTCGATCACCCACTCGATCGCCATGCTGGACGCGACGGTGAACAGGGCGAAGACGAACGCGCCGGCGACCGCCGCCGCGAACAGTTTCGGGTGGAGACCGACGAGTTCGCGGACGAAACGGGCGTACCGCCGAGCGCGACTCACGGAGCGTTTCTACCAGCACACCCCGACAACCCGCATGTCGGTTGTCGGATGAGGTCAGACCCCAACCGACGAGTCTCGCGATGCGGGAGTCCTGGGTTCGTCGGTTGGGGTCTGACCTCATCCGACGTGTCGGTTCGGGAAACCCTGTCACAGCCCTGTGGCAGGCTCGTGCACATGTGCGAGTTCGCTCCGATACGCTTGCGGGGTCATATTCACCCTGCTCCCACACGCCTCGCACGGCACGGGGGAGCCTCAGGTCGGGCCGAGGGGCCCGATCGCAGTCCGAAGGGAGTGCATCACGCATGACGCGTGCTTACGAACTGATGGTCATCATCGACGGTGACGTCGACGAACCCAAGGCCCAGGCGTTCACCAAGATGGTGTCCGACGAGATCGACAAGGCCGGGGGAGTCCTGCACGGCAAGCCCGATTGGTGGGGCAAGCGAGCATTCGCCTACCCGATCAACAAGAGGGAAGCCGGCTTCTACTTCGTGGTCGAGTGTGTCGCCGACGGTGGCGCCCTCGACGAACTCGAGCGCCAGCTCCGCCTCGCGGACGAAGTCGTCCGCCACAAGCTGATCCGACTGCCCGACGCCGAGGCTGCTCGCCGCGGCATGGCGGTCACGGCCTGATCAGCCCCGGCTGACAGGCGAACACGAAGGGAGCCATCATGGCCAACGACAATTTCGTCCAGATCATCGGGAACGTCACCCGCGATCCCGAGCTGCGCTTCACGACCGGCGGCACCGCCGTCTGCTCGTTCGGCGTCGCTTGGACCCCGCGTCGGCGTAACCCCCAGACGGGCGAGTGGGAAGACGGCGAAACGACGTTCTTCAACTGCTCGGCCTGGCGTGACCTCGGTGAGAACATCGCTGCGACCATCTCCAAGGGCACCCGCGTCGTGGTGACCGGCTCGGTCCGGTCGCGCGACTGGGAAGACCGCGATGGCAACAAGCGCACCTCGATCGAGATCGACGTCGACGATTGCGCACCGAGCCTCCGCTGGGCCCAGGCCCAGATCGAGCGCACCTCCCGTCAGGGTGGGGGCGGCGGTCAAGGCGGCGGCGGTGGCTTCTCCGGCGGTGGCGGTGGCGGCGGTGGCCGTCAGCCCGATCCGGTCTACGGCGACGAAGAACCCTTCTGATCAGCCCCGACTCCTCTGTCGGCGTCGAGCGGTCGCTCGGCGCCCATTCGTAACGAACCGATCTCTGCATCGTCCAGGAAGGACCTGAACTCATGGCCAAGAAGGCACAACGGGGACGCGGGAAGCCCGAAAACCCCCGCAAGTACAAGAAGAAGACCAGCCCGCTCATCATCGAAGACGTCGAGTACGTCGACTACAAAGACGTCGACCTGCTCAGCCGCTTCATGAGCGACCGCGCCAAGATCCGCAACATGCGGGTCAGCGGCAACGACCGTCAGCAGCAGCTCGAGGTCGCCAAGGCGATCAAGATCGCCCGCGAGATGGCGCTGCTGCCCTACGCCAACCGTGTCGCCTCGGCGCCGCGTGGCGGCCGCCGCGACGACCGTCGCGACGGTGGTCGTGACGGCGATCGTCGTCCCCCGCGCGACGAGGGCTCCGACAGCCAGGTCGAGGGCAACGAGGCCGAGGGCGACGACAACGACGACGCCCCGACGCAGGAGGGTGAGGACTGATCATGCAGGTGATTCTCCGCAACGACATCGACGGCCTCGGCAAGCGCGGCGACATCGTCGACGTGGCCGACGGCTACGCCCGCAACTTCCTCCTGCCCAAGGGCCACGGCATCAAGGCGTCGGCCGGCGCGATCGAGCAGGCCGCCAAGATGCGCAAGGCACGCGACCTGCGTGACGCGAGCGACCGCGAGGCCGCCACGACCGTCGCCTCGACGCTCGTGCCGAAGGTGATCACGCTCACCGCCAAGGCGCACGACGGCAAGCTGTTCGGCTCGATCCACGACGCCGAGATCGTCGCCGCCGTGGCCGAGCAGACCGGCATCGAGATCGACCGCAAGGCGATCATCATCGACGATCCGATCCGCACCCTCGGTCAGCACCAGGTGAAGGCGAGCCTCCATCCCGAGGTCTCGTTCCCCATCACCCTCGACATCACCGAAGCCTGACCGAGTCGGGCCAGATCGCCCGCTCGCGGCGTTGCCATCGCCCGCTCGTTGCCGGAAGGCAACTCGGGGCTCGGCTGCCTGGCGAGCGAACGATCTGATCCCGACTCGGAGTCGGGAATTCGGGACACGTGTCCGTACTGCAGAGCCCGGCCTCCTCGATGAGGCCGGGCTCTGTCGCGTCCCGACCCCATCGATGTACTCCGGGTAGCCGGAGTGGGGTGGGGTGGGTAGCCCACTGTCGGCCGTGTCCACGGCCGTGTTCGATGGACCCATGAGCAAGCGTGTGTGGCATTCGACTCTCGGGCTGGCGCTGATCGCCTCGTTGGCGGCGTGCGGCGGGGGTGACGACGAACCGGCGGCCGAACCCGCCGCCTCGGCCGAGGAGTCGGCCGACTCGGCGGACGATGCGGTGAGCGACACGACGGTCACGGCGGAAACGGTCGACGAGGGCGGCAGCGGCCTGATCGCTGCCTCGCAGTCCTGTCTCGAGTCGGCGGGCATGACGGTCACGGCGCCCGACGAGTCGAACACCGGCATGAACGACGACATGCGGGCCAACCTCGGCATCGTCGACATGGTCGTGTGGAGCAAGGGCGCCGGATGGGGCGGCACGGTCGAGGCCTACGGTTCGTCGGAGCAGGCCGACGTCGCCGAGGCGGGCTACACCGACTCCGACTGGGGCTACGAGGTCGGTCGCGTCGACGACATCGTGTTCCGGTCGACCGGCAACCCCGACGACATCACCGAGATCACCACCTGTCTCGAACAGAACGGGTGACCGTCGGGGGGTCGCACAACTCGCGCGCACCCCCGCGTCAGACTTGTACACATGGGCGACCCCGGTGTCCACGTGCAATTCACAGCAAGTCCACACCCTTGTCCCCTTCCTCCACACAGGGGTTTCCCGGCAGGCTGGTCCCCCCATGGCTGGTGACGAGTACTTCCCCATCGAAACCAGCGGCGGCGACTTCCGACCACGCGACGAACGACCATCCCAGAGTTCGCGCGGGCGCGTCCCGCCGCACAACATCGACGCCGAAGAATCGGTGCTCGGTGCGATGCTGCTGTCTCGCGAAGCGATCGGCATCGTCAGCGAGATGGGCCTCATGCCGGCCGACTTCTACCGGCCGGCCAACCGCCACATCTTCGACGCCATCCGTTCGCTGTACTCCCAGGGCGCCCCGGCCGACACCGTCACCGTCGCCGACGAGCTGCGCCGTGCCGGGCTGATCGACGAGGTCGGCGGGCCTGGCGCGCTGCACGAACTGCAGAACACCACGCCGGCCATCTCGTCGGCGGGTCACTACGCCAAGATCGTCCAGGAGACGGCGCTGCTGCGTCAGCTGATCTTCGCCGCCGGCGACATCGCCGAGATCGGCTACAGCGAACCCGACGACGTCATGAAGGCGCTCGACGAGGCCGAGTCGAAGGTGTTCAACGTCGCCGAGCAGCGCGTCACCGACTCGACCCGCCAGATCGAAGAATTGCTGCCCCAGGTGATGGACCACCTGCAGGCCACCTACGACCGCGGCGACACGATCACCGGCGTCCCGAGCGGCTACGCCGATCTCGACGAACTGCTGTCGGGGTTGCAGGAGAACGCGCTGTACATCGTCGGCGCCCGCCCCGCCATGGGTAAGTCGGCGTTCCTGCTCGGCATGGCGTCGCACGTCGCGATGGAATCGGTGAAGCCGGTGCTGTTCTTCTCGCTCGAGATGGGCCACCAAGAACTCACCCAGCGAATCCTGTCCAGCGAGGCGCGGGTCGACTCCACCAAGATCCGCACCGGCAAGCTCGCCGAGTCCGACTGGGCCAAGATCGGCAAGGCGATCGGCCGCCTCGAGGTGCCCCTGTTCCTCGACGACAACCCGCGCGTCACCGTGATGGAGATCCGCGCGAAGGCCCGTCGCATCAAGGCCCGCTACGGCGGCCTCGGTCTGATCCTGATCGACTACCTCCAGCTGATGGGCGGCACCGGCAACTCCGAGAACCGCCAGCTCGAGGTCAGCGAGATCAGCCGAAACCTGAAAATCCTCGCCCGTGAACTCGAGGTTCCGATCATCGCGGCCAGCCAGCTCAGCCGAAGCCTCGAGGCCCGAGCCGACAAGCGCCCGATGCTGTCCGACCTGCGTGAGTCGGGTTCGCTCGAGCAGGACGCCGACGTCGTCATGTTCCTGTACCGCGACGAGGTGTACCACCCCGACTCGCCCGACAAGGGTTCGGCCGAGGTCATCGTCGCGAAGCATCGTGCCGGCCCGATCGGCACCAAGCGGCTCGTCTTCCTCGGCCAGTACACGAGGTTCGACAACGCGGCCCGCAGCGGCGGCGTGTAACGCTCCTCACGCTCGGCCCCGAGGCCCCGAGGCCTCGACGACCCGCCGCGATCGGCGCAGGACGCGTCAGTCGTCGGTCTTGCGGAGGCTGCCGATCAGGCGACGCAGGGCGCCGGCGCGCCGCTCGTTGTCGTCGTCGGCCGGTGCGTCGTGCACGGGCGCCGTCGGCGGTTCGGCCGGCTGGGCGTCGAACACGGATCCGGTCGGTCGCTCGCTCCCGTTCCGCCAGGCCGTGTGGTGGTCGCGGCCGACGATGAGACGGCCCGGCGGTGTCGGCAGATCCTCACCCGGCGACGCGAGTCGGCGGCGCACGGCGAGCGATCCGGTGTCGATCGTGGCGACCGCCCGTCGCACTGCGAGCGCGTCGTCGTGCGGTGCCGGTTCGTCGACAGAGTCGTCGCGATCGCCTGTCGACTCGGCCGGCTCGGTTGCGTCGGTGCCGTCGGTCGGTTCGGGCGACGACGACCGGGTCGACTCCGTCTGCTGCTCGCCGGCGTCGTCGATGCCGTCACCGGCGTCGTCGTGCGGCCCGTTCGTCGTGTCGCCACCCGTCGGCTCCGGCGAAGACGTGTCATCGCCGTGGTCGAGCGGCCCGGAGGTGGTGACGTCGTCGACTTCGCCCGAGGGCCAGATCACCTCGAACTGCTCCACCGGTGGCACCGCAACGGGCGGCAGCTTCGCGTGTGTCGCTGCTGCGGCGGGCGCATCGCCAACGCCGTCGGGTCCGAGCTCGTCGACCCAATCGGTCTCGCGCAGCGGCGGACTGGCCGGGAACAGCTCCCGTCGTTCGTGCGTGGTCGCGGCGGTGATCGTGCTGGTCGTCGTGCTGACGAGCATCGACGGCTCGTCCCACTGGACGACGTCGTCGAGGAACAGGTCGGCCGCCGGGTCGGACTGCAGGTCGGGTCGCTCCTGCGTCGGCGGCGCCGGTCGGGCGGCCGCCGAGTCGGTGGGAGCGGGACCGGGTGCCTCTGTGGTCGGAGCTGGAGCGGGCGCCGGAGCGGGCGCCGGTTCCTCGTCCGACACCGGGCGGGCGTCGGGCGCCGGCGCCGGGAGTGCCAGCTCGGGGAGCTCGCCCCACGGTGCCGGACTGCGCGACAGATCGAGCGTCGTCCAGCGGTGCATGCCCGACGGGTGGTGCCGGTACGGCGTCGCCTCGACGTCGGTGATCGACCGCGCCGCCATCGAGCGCATCGTCTCCTCGGTCATCAACTGGTTGAGGACGAACACGGCGTCGCGGTTGATCGACGGCACACGGTCGAAGAGCCGACCGAGGTGCTCGATCTCACCGATGCGCAACATGCCGTACTCGAGTTGGGCGGTGTTGATCGCGCCGGCCTCGACGAGGCGGATGCCGAGCGTCGGGTCGGTCGAGCGTTCGGCGCAGTACACGTCGCCGCGATCGACGTACACGTGGAACTCGAGACCGTTGTCGGTGTGCGCGCGCAGTTCGCCCGTGAAGCGCTGTTCGCGAGCGGTGTCGAGGACCGTCCAGCCGGGTGCCGGCAGCGATGCCCGCAGCCCGAGCACGTCGGGGTGCGGTTGCTCGGTCATGCGGCGACCGCCTCGGTGCGGCGCAGGGCGTCGATGACCCGCTGGAGCGGGGTGCGCCACGAGTCGGGCCGCTCGAGCCGTTCGAGCGCGGCGATCAGTGCGGCGACGACGACGTCGCGCGCCGACTCGCCGTGGATCAGCTGGCACGGCACGACGGCCTCGTTCGACAGGGCGCCCAGTCGGCGTGCGATGCGGTGCGCCTCGTCGGGGTCGTCGCAGCGGTTGACGGCGACGACGAGCGGGGTGTGCAGATCGGCGAGGAGCGATCGCATCGCCTGACCGGCGAGCTGGTGCGAGGCGTCGTCGCTGCCGTCGACCACCGAGATGACGGCGTCGACGTCGCCCTTCATCACGTCGGTCATGAACGCGAAGCGGGCCTGGCCGGGCGTGCCGAACATCAGCAACTCGACGCGGCCTTCGTCGTCGGTCACCGAGTAGGTGCCGAAGTCCATCGCCACGGTCGTGCGTTGCTTGGTCGCGGCTTCGTCGCCGGTGGTCGCGACGTCGGTGTCGACGACCGGGGTCTGGCTGATCGAGCCGATGAGGGTGGTCTTGCCCGCGTTGAACGGGCCGGTGACGAGGAGCTTGACGACATGGTCGTCGTGCGCGTCCGCGCCGGTGTCGGGCGACGACATGTGTTTCCCTCCTTGTCGGTTGTTCATCGGTGCGTGGTCACGTCACCGAACCGCCTCTCCTGGCTGGCTATCGACCGATCCCACCGAGGTCTTGAATCCCGGTGTTATCGGCGACCACGGATGCGGTCCGGCGGCGAGAAATTACCACGACCGGTGGTGACAGCCGCCTGGCGACCGCTGCTGGAGCACCCCGAGTGGCACGAACGGCGGCTCGGCCGGTGGTGTGCGGCGTGTTCGAGTCCCCGTCGCAGCAGGCTCACCTGTCCGCACGGGGCGCGAATCCCGCTAGCCTCGCTCGACGGAGAGGTGCCCGAGTGGCCGAAGGGACACGCCTCGAAAGCGTGCGACGTGCAAGCGTCCGTGGGTTCAAATCCCACCCTCTCCGCCAGACGACGACGCCGGTCCGCCACGTGCGGCCGGCGTCGTTGCGCGTCCGGGATCGGGTCGTGGTGTCGCCGCCGGTGTCAGCGCCGTCGAGTCAGCGACACTCGGTGCCGGACTCGGGTGCGTTCAGATCGACGAGGTAGTCGTTGACGACATCGATCACGCACCGGTTCACGCCGTAGCCGGTGTGCTGGTCGGCCTCGACGATGACGAGGCGGCCGTCCTCGAGCGTCTCGGCCATGCGCACCGTCGACTCGAACGGCGTCGCCGGGTCGCCGGTCGTGCCGATCACGACGATCGGTCCGGCTCCGGCACCGGTGATGTCGACACGTGGGTCGAGCGGTGTGTCGAAGAAGGTGCAGAAGTAGCTGCCGATCGAGCCCTCGGGCACGAGCAGGGGTGCGACCTCGCGGAACTGTGCGACCTCGGCGTCGGCCTCCTCGACCGTCTCGCGGTCGGCGGTGTCGGCGCACGAGATCACCTGGAACGCCTCGAGTTCGTTGCCGTAGGTGCCGTCGGACTGGCGTTGGTAGTACGCGTCGTTGAGCGCGAGCAGGCCGGCGGCGTCGCCGTTCGCAGCGTCGGCCAGCGCACGTTCGAGCGCCGGCCAGAACGACTCGGAGTACATCGCCTGGATCGTGGCGACGAGGGCGACGTCGCGGTTCACCGGCGGCCGATCGGGCTCGACGTCGGACGGTTCGGCGTCGAGCGACGCCAGCAGGTCGACGAACGCCGTCTCGGCGTCGCCGTCGTTGTGGAACTCGCAGCTGCTGTCGGCGCTGCAGCGAGAGAGGAACGTCTCGAGCGACGCCTGGAAGCCGGCCATCTGCTGCAGCGATCCCTCGAGGGCGTCGGCGTTCGGGTCGGCAGCGCCGTCGAGCACGGCGGCGCGCACGGTGTCGGGGAACAGGGTCGCCCAGGTGGCACCCAGCTCGCTGCCGTAGCTGAACCCGAAGTACGAGATCTCGTCCTCGCCGAGCGCCTGTCGCAACGCGTCGATGTCGCGAGCCGAGTTGTTGGTGCCGACGTACTCGAAGTAGCCGGCGTTGTTCGTCTCGCACGCCTCGACGAAGTTGGCCGCGACGCCGACGGCGTTGGTGCGGTCTTCCTCGGTCTCGGGTGTGAGGTCGACGGCGGTGAAGTACGGGTCGAAGTCGTCGATGCAGTCGATCGCCGGTTCCGACTCACCGGTGCCGCGCGGATCCCAGCCGACGATGTCGAAGTGGTCGAGCAGGTCGCGATCGAACACCTGGGTCGCGAACAGTGCGTAGTCGGATCCGCCGAAGCCGGGTCCGCCCGGGTTGATGAGGAGCGAGCCGATCCGCTCGTCCTGGTCGAGGGCTCGGTGTCGGGCGACGAACAACTCGAACTGGTCGCCACCGGGGTTCTCGTAGTCGACCGGCACCGACACGGTGGCGACGTCGACGTCGTCGTCGAACTCGCTCCACTCGATCGGCGCCACCTCGAACGTGTCGGGCTCGTCGCCGGAGGCCGGCTCGTCGGTCTGCTCGTCGGCGTCACCGTCGTCGGCCGGTTCGTCGACATCGTCGGTCGCGGGTTCATCGGCCGGCTCGGCGTCGGTGGTCGGTGACGCCTCGGTCGACTCCGGTGCTGCGTCGTCGTCGGAGCCGGAGCTGCACGCCGACAGTGCGAGGGAGGTCAGGGTGATGGCGGCCACCGCCGCTCGCGTACGCCCGGTCATAGCCGAGCAGCGTAGGGGCCGACCCGGTTCGTGCGGTGGAGCGGGCCCGATCCGTCTCGGCTCGATCTCAGGCGTCGCTGCCGATCCGTGCTCGTAGCCTGCTGGTGTGCGGATGGGTCCCCACCACATGATGCCCCGCGACACCGACGCCGTGAAGGACGCGGCGGTCGGCCGCGACACGATGCGGCGCGTATGGGGATTCGCCCGCCCGTATCGGGGCACGATCTTCTTGTTCCTCGGCGCGATCCTGCTCGCCGCACTCCTGGCGCTCGTGCCGCCGTTCGTCGTCCGGGCGATCCTCGACGACGCGATCCCGAACGAGGACCGGGGTCAGATCTGGTGGTTGGCCGGCATCGCGGTCGCCGCTGCGCTGACCGACGCCGTGCTGCAGATCTTCCAGCGTTGGTGCAGCGCCCGTGTGGGCGAAGGGCTCATCGCCGATCTGCGCAGTGCCCTGTTCGCCAAGGTGCAACGGCTGCCGCTCGCCTTCTTCACCCGCACCCCGACCGGCACCATCACGAGCCGCCTCAACAACGACGTGATCGGGGCCCAGAGCGCCGTCACCTCCACGCTCGGCAGTGTCGTCAGCAACGTCGTCGTGCTCGTCACCACACTCGCCGCGATGCTCGCGCTCGAGTGGCGCCTCACGATCCTCGCCCTGATCGTGTTGCCGGTCTTCATCGTGCCGGCGCGGCGTGTCGGGCGGCGACTGCAGGACATCTCGCGTGATCAGATGCAGCACAACGCCGCGATGAACACCCAGATGACCGAGCGGTTCAACGTGTCGGGCGCGATGCTCGTCAAGCTGTTCGGCACGCTCGATCGTGAGCAGTCGCAGTTCGACGTCCGTGCCCACGCCGTCCGCGATGCGGGCGTGCGGTCGGCGATGCTCGGCCGTGTCTTCTTCGTGGCGCTCGGCCTCGTCGCCGCGGTGGGCACGGCCGCGATCTACGGCATTGGCGGTCAGCTCGTCGTCAGCGGTGACATCACGGCCGGGACCCTCGTCGCCCTCGCCGCGTTGGTCACGCGCGTGTACCAGCCGCTCACCGGCCTGACGAACGCCCGCGTCGACCTGATGACCTCGATGGTGTCGTTCGAACGGGTCTTCGAGGTGCTCGACGCTCCCGAACCGATCCACGACCGTCCCGGTGCCGTCGACTTGGTGTCGCCGCGTGGCGAGGTCGAGTTGCGTGACGTCACCTTCCGGTATCCGCCCGCCGCCGATTCGGCGATCGCGTCGATGGAGACGCAGGCGATCCCGGGTGCCGACCCCGACGTCGACGTGCTGGCGGGACTGTCGCTCCGGGTCGCGCCCGGCGAGACGCTGGCGCTGGTCGGCGCATCGGGCGCCGGCAAGAGCACGCTGGTGTCGCTGGTGCCGCGCCTGTACGACGTCAGTGAGGGGGCGGTGCTCGTCGACGGGGTCGACGTGCGCGATCTCACGCTCGCGTCGCTGCGCGGGTCGATCGGTGTCGTCGCTCAAGACCCGCACCTGTTCCACGAGTCGATTGCCGACAACCTCCGCTACGCCCGCCCCGACGCGACCGAGGTCGACCTGATCGAGGCGTGCCGTGCGGCCCGCATCCACGAGACGATCGCGGCGCTGCCCGACGGGTACGACACGATCGTCGGTGAGCGCGGCTACCGCCTGAGCGGGGGCGAGAAGCAGCGGGTGGCGATCGCCCGGCTGTTGCTGAGGAACCCGGCGATCATGATCCTCGACGAGGCGACCAGCCATCTCGACAACGACAACGAAGCGCAGGTGCAGGCGTCGATCGACGCCGCGTTGCACGGGCGGACGGCGATCGTGATCGCGCATCGCCTGTCGACCGTGCGATCGGCCGACCGGATCGCGTTCCTCGAGGCGGGCCGCATCGTCGAACTCGGCTCGCACGAGGAGCTGCTCGACCGCGACGGCCGCTACGCCGCCCAACTCCGCGTCGGCCTCCCCTGAGTCGGCCGCGCCACCGATCGGGAGGTCAGTCGGTGTCGTCTGGCTCGGGACGCGCAACGGGCCACCCGTTGCCGGGTGGCCCGTCGGTGATGCGTGCGTGTGATCAGGCGTTGTCGTCGTCGGCTGCCGCTGCCTCGGCGGTCGGGGTGTCGGTGGTCGGCGCCTCGTCGGCGAGGGCTTCGGGGCCGCTGATGTTCTCGGGCTTGTCCTCGCCCTTGGCCTTGTCGGACACCTTCTCGTAGGTGTCCTTCGCCGTGGCGGTGGCCTTGCCGGCGAGGTCCTTCGTCTTGGCCTTGGCCTTCTCGACCTGCTCGCTGTCCATCGTCTCGTCGAACTTGTCCTTCGCCTTGCCGAAGGTGTCCTTGAGCTTGTCCATGAATCCGGCCATCTGCGTGTCTCCTCGCTGGGTCGTGGGGGTGGCCGCAGCGTCGTCGTGATTGCTGCGTGGCCGCCACCTTACCGGCGGGTAAACACCGGGTTGGACGGCGTCACCCACCCGAGCGACTCCGACCCGCCACGACCCCCCCACGTTCTCGGTGGGTTCGGTCCGGGTTGCCGGACGAGAGCCGCCGAGATCGTGGGTCGGTGAGCGAGCTCGGGTTCTCGGTGAGTCGGGTCCGGGTTGCCGGACGAGAGCCGCCGAGATCGTCGGCGGCCCCGCGGCTCACCGGGGGGCGGGCGTCGGGTCAGGCGTCGGGGAGGATGGCGCGGGCCGTGCCCTGGCCGTGGGCCTCGAGGTCGTAGCCGACCTGGCAGAAGCCGTGGTTGCAGTAGCCCCGCGGGTTCTTGTGGAGGTAGCCCTGGTGGTAGTCCTCGGCGTAGTAGAAGACCCCGTCGCCGGCCTCGTCGGCGAGGGCGATCTGGGTCGTGATCTCGCCGTAGCCGGCAGCGGTCAGCGCCGCCTGGTACCGGTCTCGCGATGCCAGCACGGCGTCGAGCTGCTCCTGCGTGCTCGTGAACACCGCCGAGCGGTACTGGGTACCGATGTCGTTGCCCTGACGGTTGGCGGTGGTGGGATCGTGGTTCTCCCAGAACGCCTTCATGAGCTGGTCGACGGTGATCTGCGCGGGGTCGTACACGACGAGCACCGACTCGGTGTGGCCGGTGCGGGCGGTGCACGTCTCCTCGTAGGTGGGGTGCTTCGTCCAGCCGCCCATGTAGCCGGCGGCGGTGGTGTAAACGCCGGGGAGCTGCCAGAAGATGCGTTCGGCGCCCCAGAAGCAGCCCATGGCGACGACGATCTGTTCGGTGCCGTCGGGGAACGGCGGCACGATCGGCGTGCCGAGCACCACGTGCTCGGGGTTGACCTGCAGCGGCGTGTCGCGACCGGGCAGCGCTTCGTCGGGGGTGATCATCCGAGTCTTTTCGCGCGAGAACATGCTTCCAGCGTACGACCACCCACAACGCCTGCCAGGTCGCCCCACCCGAGTTCGCGAATCGTTTCGCCCCGCCGGATCATGCGGGTCGGGTGTCGTACGGAACACCGAGGCGCAGCCGAGGCGTTTCGGGAGATCACCCGACCCGGACGCGTACTCGCGGCGCCGGAGTCGGGTGATCTTCGGAAACGTCGACTCCGTCGCCGTTCCCTCCGACACCCGACCCGACTGCTTTCGGACTGCGATCAGCGGTGGCGAGTGAGGGTTCGTTCGGTGGCTTCGGCGCGGGCTCGGTCGGCGTCGGCGTCGGGGGGTTCCCACCAGGGGTGGCCGCGTTCGCCCAGGGCGATCTTGGCATCGTGCACGGCGTCGCGTGCCGTCCGTTCGGCATCCTCGTCGCCGGATCCGCGAGCCGCACCGACGGCGCGCCGGGCGCTCATCAACGCGTGTCGCAACTCCGTCGCGAGTTCCTCGGGCAGCGACGGGTCGGTGGCGCGCCAGCGTCGTCCGTCGACGACGATGTATCGACCGTCGGGCGTTCGTTCCACCTCGCTCATCGAACGAGCGGCTACCCGAACGAGCGGGTGTCGAAACGGCGACGTCAGCGCAGGAGGAGGCGTTCGATCCGTCGGGCGGTCAGGGTGAGGCCGCCGATCGCCAGCGCGACGAGCACGCCGATGTGTGCGAGCATGGCCCACGTCAGGTCGCCGTTGTTGAGGCCCCGCATGGTCGCCACGCCGTGGTACAGCGGGCTGAACTGCACCACCCACGCCCAGTCGCCGTACGACGACAGGGGGTAGAACGTCGCCGAGAACAGGAACAGCGGCAGCATCACCGACGGCACGTACTCGAAGTCGGCCCACGACCGCATGAACGTCGTCGCCGCCATCCCGATCGCGCTGAACGAGAACGCGATCAGCACGGCGACCGGCAGCATCAGCAGCGACCACCACGACGCCGTCATGTCGAGCACCCCCATCGTCGCGAGGAACGCCGCCGAATACACGGCGCCACGGATCGTCGCGTTGAGGATCTCGCCGAGCGCGACGTCGCCCGACGTCATCGGTGTGGCGAGCACGGCGTCGTACAACTTTTCGTACTTCAACTTGAAGAAGATGTTCATCGTCGACTCGTACACGGCACCGTTCATCGCGGATGCGGCCATCAGCGCGGGTGCGACGAACTCGGCGTAGGGGATGAGGGTGCCGTTGTCGTCGACGTCGCCGACGAGGGCGCCGAATCCGACGCGGATCGACAGCAGGTAGAACAGCGGCTCGAAGAAGCCGGTGACGAAGATCGCCCAGCCGCCGGCGCGGTTGACCATCCACTGTCGTTCGAGCATCCGCTGGGGACGGCGGGCGTGGCGGATCTGGGGCGGGACGATCCGCAGCGGCGTCGCGTCGATCACGCTCATTGCGTCAGCCTCCGTCGGAACGAGCGTGCGGCGAGCAGCCACCCGACGGCGGCCATGGCAACGAGGTAGGCGATGTGGCCGACGGTCGGCCACAGTTCGAGCCGGTCGTAGACCGAGTTGCGGCACAGTTCGACGCCGTGCCACAGCGGGGTGGCGATCGCCACGGTCTCCATCCAGTCGGGCAGCTGACTGATCGGATAGAAGGCGCCGCCGAACAAGAACAGCGGGACGATGACGAACCGGTTGATCGTCGGGAACGAGTGGTCGGTCTCGCGGCTGGCCGACCAGGCGCTGATCGGTGCGGCGAACGCGGCGCCGGTGAGGGTGCCGAACACGATCGCGAGCAGGACGCCCCACGACCGGGTGTCGGGGAAGATCAGCAGCACGGCCGCCACGCCGAACACGGCGATGAACGACTTGGTGATCTGCCAGAGCGCGACGCCGCCGGCGATCTCGTTCGGGGTGAGCGGCGTCGCCGCCTCGGAGTGGAACTTCTTCCACCACTTGAAGCCGCCGAGCACCGGCCACAGCGCCTCGTTCGACGCGATCATCATCGCCGTGGTCGCGAGCAGCGCCGGTGCGAGGAACTGGAAGTAGGTGAGCCCGTCGAGGAGGGTCTCGTTCTGGTTGCCGTCGTCGACGAGAGCGCCGACGCCGAGCCCCATCCCGAGCAGGTACAGCAGCGGCTGCACGAACGACCCCATCACGTTCGACTTCCACACGCTGCGGTACAGCGTGACGTGCGCCTCCCAGGCGCGGATCGATGCGGGGGTGCTCACGCCGGTCGTCCCGGGTGCGGTCGGCGGGTCGAAGGCCTCACGTCAGTCGACCAGGGAGCGGCCGGTGAGCTTGAGGAACACGTCTTCGAGCGAGCTGCGCCGCACGAGCACCGACTCGGGGATGCTGCCGCGGGCGTGCACCTCCTTGAGGGCGACCTCGCCGTCGTCGGCGTAGATGAGGATGCGGTCGGGGAGGATCTCCTGGCGGTGCCCGATGCCGTCGACCTCGAATGCGTGGTCCTCGTTGGTGCCGGCGGGGTAGCGCAGCTCGAGCACCTCGCGGGGCGAATGTTCGCGGATCAGCTCGGCCGGTGACCCCTCGGCGACGAAGCGGCCGCCGTCCATCACGACGAGGCGGTCGCACAGCTGCTCGGCTTCGTCCATGTAGTGGGTGGTGAGCACGAGCGTGACGCCCTGCTGCTTGAGCCGGTACAGGCGGTCCCACAGCACGTGGCGTGCCTGGGGGTCGAGGCCGGTGGTGGGCTCGTCGAGCAGCAGCAGGTCGGGTTCGTTGATGAGCGAGCGGGCGATCGAGACGCGTCGCTTCATGCCGCCCGACAGTGGTTCGATCTTGCTGTCGGCGCGGTCGGTGAGCTGGACGAAGTCGAGCAGTTCCTTGGCCCGTCGCTTGCACTCGGCGCGGGGGATGTCGAAGTAGCGGCCGTAGACGATCAGGTTGTCCATGACCGTGAGCTGTTCGTCGAGCTGGTCGAGCTGGGGCACGACGCCCATTCGGCCCCGGATCTCCTTGCCCTGCGTCGCTGCGTCGAGCCCGAAGATGCTCAGGTTGCCGCTGGTGGGCGGCGACACGCAGCCGATCATCCGCATCGTCGACGACTTGCCGGCGCCGTTCGGGCCGAGGAAGCCGAACGACTCGCCGGGCCGCACCTCGATGTCGATGCCGCCGACGGCGGTGAAGTCGCCGAAGCGCTTGACGAGGTCGTGTGCCTCGATGAGCGGGGAGGGTTCGGGAGGGGTCATGACCGCAGCGACGCTACCGGTCGTCGACGTCTCGCTGCGGGTCGGTTCGGGTGCGGCTCGTCCGTGCACGGCCGGCACGGTACGACTTCAACCATGGTTGAAGTCAAGGTCGGGGTGGGCCGCTCACGACGGTTCAGGCGTCGTCGGGATCGGGCGGAGTGGGCGGCAGGTACTCGCCGATGTCGGTGACGGCGATCTCGTCGCCGAGCGAGGCGCCGTCGAGGCGGAGGTGGTCGCCGCTCCAGAACTTGCCGGGGTCGTACCAGTTGGGTGGCCGCTCGCCCGACAGCAGTCCCATCCGTTCGAGCGTGATCGCGACGACCTCGGCGCAGAACAGCGCCTCGAGCGACGTCTTGCGTCGCGCCCGACCCTTCACCCAGCCGGTGGCGAGCGACCGGGTGCGCGGGAACGCGCTGCCGTCGAGCTCGTCGATGGTCCGCAGCACGGCGTCTTCCTGCGCTCGGGTGACCTCGATGTCGATCGGACGCATCCACGCGTCCTGGCCATACTTGTGGTGCCACACCGACACGGCATCGGCCATCCGGTGCAGCTGGGTGCCGCGCTGGTGCTCACCGGTCCACACGTCGGGCAGTGAGCGACCGAGTTCGGCGTGCCACATCAGGGGTGGCAGATCGTCGATCGCGACGACCATGCCGACGTGGTTGACCGGGCTGTTCGTCGCTGCCCGGATCGCCTTGTCGGCCGCCGACCGGCCGCGGAACAACCAGATGTCGCCGGTGCGCGCGACCGCTGTTGCCTCGGTGAGCGTGATCGAGCCGGTCTGCTGATCGGTCATGGCGGCCTACAGTACCGATCGTGCGCTGGTGGAAGATCGTGGGCCTGGCCGGACTGATCGGTGGTGTCGCCGTGGGTGTCACCCTCGGTGCTCGACAGGTGCAGCGGTCTCGGCGCGAGTACGTCGACGGCGACATCCGCGACCTGCACGAGCGGCTGCACGCCCGCTTCGCCCAGGTCGCCCCGCTCGACGACGAGAACGCAACGGTCTCGGCGTAGCCGCCACTCGCGGTCTACCGTCGGCGCCCATGCGCATCCGCGACTACACCGCTGCCGACCTCGCCGCCATCCACGCGATCAATCAGGCCGAGGTGCCCGCCGTCGGTGAGGAGACGCCGGAGGCGTTGGCCCGCATCGGCGAGTTGTCGACGATCGCACTCGTCGCCGTCGATGACGAGGTCGGGGAGAGCACGATCGGCGGGTTTTGCATGGTGCTCGAACCCGGCACCGAGTACGAGTCGGGCAACTACCGGTGGTTCGACGAGCGGTACGACTCGTTCGTCTATCTCGACCGGATCGCGATCGCTCCGTCGTTCCAGCGGCGTGGGCTGGGCCGTCGCTTGTACGCCGAGGTGGAGCGTCTCGCCGCCGAGCGCTGCGCCGACGCCGAGCAGTTCACGCTCGAGGTGAACCTGCGCCCCCGCAACGACAACTCGCTGGCGTTCCACGCCGCGCTGGGGTTCGTCGAGGTCGGCCAACGAGAGACCAGCTACGGAGCCCTCGTCAGCCTCATGGCCAAACCCCTCTGAGCGGTCGGTTGACAGATGGGGTCAGGCACCTTCTGTTCAGGCCGGCTGTGGCGTCAGGCGGTCGGTGGCACAGAAGGTGCCTGACCTCACCTGTTCAGGCGGCCGGTGGCACAGAAGGTGCCTGACCCCATCTGTTCGTGGTGGGGGTTCGTGGGAGGATGGGCGGCATGACAGGAGCGTTGGACGGACGTCGGGTGTTGATCACGGGCGCGAGTTCGGGGATCGGGTCGGCGATCGCCGACGCGGTCGTCGCCGCCGGGGGACGGGTCGCGCTGGTGGCCCGATCGGCCGAGGCGTTGGCGGAGCAGGCCGAACGCCTCGGTGATACCGCTATCGCGGCTCCTGCCGACGTCACCGACGCCGACGCCCTCGCTGCCGCGATCGAGCGGGCTGCGGACGAGCTGGGCGGTCTCGACGCCGTCGTCTGCTCGGCCGGGCTCGTCCGCCCGGGCGGGATCCTCGAGACCTCGCCCGACGACTGGCAGGTCATGTTCGACGTGAACGTCATGGGCGTGCTCAACACCGTTCATGGAGCGCTCGGCCGATTGCGGGCGGCCGAGACCGCCGACGTGATCGTGCTGTCGTCGATGTCGGGCCGGCGCCGATCGTCGGTCGCGATGGGCTTCTACTCGGCGTCGAAGTTCGCCGTCCATGTCCTGTCGGACAGCTTGCGTGAAGAACTCGGCCCGGAAGGTGTTCGAGTGACGGTGATTTCGCCGGGCTTCGTGAACACGCCGATCTTCGACGGTGTCGAGGACGACGCCACACGCGAGCAGTACCAGACGGCCGTGTCGACGCAGGGGCTGCCGCCCGAGGCGGTCGCCGCGAACGTCGTCCATGCGCTGGCGCAGCCCGCTGGTGTCGACCTGGTCGAGATCGCCATGTTGTCGACCGAGCAGCGCTGAGCCGTCGGCCACGACTCGCGACGGGTCAGCGTATCGTCGGGAAGACGAACAGCCCGAACGTGCCCGGTCCGGTGTGGGCGCCGACCGACGGTCCGACCCGGTAGTGCACGACGTCGTCGATGCCCGGCACGTCGGTGAGTGCCGCTGCCAAACGGTCGCTCAGCGGACGGCTCGGTTCGTCGGCGGTCCCGATCGCCACGGTGACGCCACCGGGTTCGCGCTCGACCCATGATGCCGCGTAGGTCGACATGACGTCGATCGTGTCCTCGACCGTGCTGACCTGTTCGAGCACGCGCACGTCGCCGTCGTTCATCGCCAGCACCGAGATCGCCTCGCCGGGGATCTCGAGGTCGCCGGCCCGACCGCCACGCTCGACGAGCAAGGGCACCCCGACCATGAAGGTCGTGCCGAGCCTGCCGACGAACGACTCGATGCGGCGGCGGACGTCGTCGACGTCGCCACCACGATCGCGAACCACGCCGGCGGCCCAGACGCACGCCCCGACGCCGAAGCTGGCACTACCGGTGTCGATCACGTGCACCGGCACGTCGACCTCGCCGGCACCGAGCTGGGCCGACGCGACGGTGCCCGACATCGCCTCGGCGATGTGGATCGACCAGATCTCGGTGCAGCCCCGGTCGACGAGTCGCCGGTAGGCGATCGCGAAGCTGCCCGGTGACGGCTGACTGGTCGACACCTCGGGCGGTCGGCCGTCGAAGAACCCGTAGAAGCCGTCGGCGTCGAGGTCGACGCCTTCGAGGTGGTCGATGCCGTCGACGGTCACGGTCATCGGCACCACCTCGACGTCGAAACGTTCGGCCAGATCGGCGGTCAGCTGGCTGTTCGAGTCGGTGACGATGCCGACCGTCGAACCGCCCGACGTGGTCGATGTCGGTGTCGGCGTCGTGTCGTCGGCGGTCATGCGAGGTCAGCCCTCGTGCTGGTCGTGGTCGTCGCGGTGGTCGTCGCGGTGGTGGCCATGATGGTGGGAACGCTGTCCGGCGGCGAAACGTTCCGCGATCACCGCGCTGCTCACCGCGGCGGCGATGGGCAGGGCGGCGCTCGGCGTCGGGCCCCAGCCGTTGCTCCACCCGCGGCGCCACCACACGACGCCGCCGGCGACCCAGCACGCCGACGACACCATCGTCGCCCCGAACGCCCGCTGACGCCACCACGGCATCGCCGCCGTGGCGGCGCCGACGGCGAGGTCGATCGGGAAATAGGCGGGGAAGGTGACGAGGCATTGGCCGACGCTGGCGGCGACACCCTTCCCACCCCGGAACCCGTTCCACGCGGGGTAGCAGTGGCCGATCACGGAGGCGCTCCCACCGACGTGGGCCCCGACGGGCCCGGCGACCGCACCGCCGACGACCGATGCCAGCGCTCCCTTGCCGAGGTCACCCACGAGCACCGCGGCGCCGGCCTTCGCGCCGAGCACGTTGACGGCGTTCATGGTGCCGGGGTTGCCCGATCCGGAGCGTCGGAGGTCGACGCGACCGGCCGATGCCCGCCTGGCCACGAGGTCGGCGGTGGGGAACGTGCCGAGCAGATAGCCGATCGCCGCGGCGGCGAGGAGGGAGCGGGCACGCATCGGCGGTACGTTAGATGACCAGATCCGTTTCATCTCAGGGTGGAGTTTTCCGAGACGCCTGCTAGGTTTTCGTCGCTCCTCAACGAAGATGAGGCTCCAAGCCCCCATCGTCTAGTGGCCTAGGACACCACCCTTTCAAGGTGGCGGCACGGGTTCGAATCCCGTTGGGGGTGCCACATACAACTTGGTCTCGTAGCTCAGTTGGTTAGAGTGCCGGCCTGTCACGCCGGAGGTCGCGGGTTCGAGTCCCGTCGGGACCGCTACAGGGCCGCTTTCGAGCGGCCCTGTTGCACATACGGCCCACTTTGGTGGGTCGGCTTGGTCGAGTAGCTCAGTTGGCAGAGCACACGCCTGAAAAGCGTGGGGTCACCGGATCGACGCCGGTCTCGACCACACCGAACACCCCTCGCCGTCAGGCGGGGGGTGTTGTGCGTTCATGTCGCGAATTCGACCCCTCATCGGAACTGAGCGCGACATGAACGAGGGGGCTACTGGCCGGAGCCGGCGGCATCGCCGACGAGGCGGGCGTCGGGGAGGCCGAGCAGGCACTGGTAGCCGCGGTCGCCGTCGGCCCACGTGTCGGCCGACGGGCGGGTGACGGCGATCTCGAACTCGCTGGTGCCCGGGTCGCTGCCGACGAAGTCGATGAAGGCGGCCCGGCAGGCGTCGTTCGTTCCGGCCCCGACGGCATCGGCGACGAACGCCGCATCGGGCGGGAAGGTAGCTGCGTCGAGCGAGTCGACCTCGAACCGTTGGAGGTCGTGCGGCTCGTCGCAGCCGATCGGCGTCAGCGTGTCGGCGCCGGCTTCGAGGACGAGGCACTCGCCGACCGGCCCGAACGGCCACGTGATGTCGTCGCCGCCGAGCTCGGGTACATCGCTCGGTCGCTCGACGAACGACACGGCCGGCGCCGCCGCGGTCGACGCCGTCGTTGCGGGCGTGACGGTCGGTTCGGTCGGTGGCGGCACGGCGTCGGCGGTCGTGTCGCCGGTGCTCGACTCGGGGGCGTCGGCGTCGTTCGGCCAGAGCAGTGCGAGCCCGACACCCACGAGGGCCGCCACGGCGATCGCGGCGACGATCCACGGCCAACGTTGATCGCGGCGGGTGGGAGTCGGGTCGGGTCGGGCCGCCGGGCGCGGACGGTCGGGTCGGAGCACGGTCGACGCAGACGTGTCGTCACCGAACAGGGCAGCCGCCGCTACGGGAGCCACCGGCTCGCCTCGGACGTCACCGGTGACGTCGACGGGCTCGCCGACGTCGTTCTGGTCCGCTTCGACGAGGTGCGGTGCCCGCGCCTCGTCGGTGGGTTCGACCACCGGCAGGGCGCGGCACCGATCGGTGAGTTGCCAGTCGAGTTCCTCGAGCCGGTCGAGCACGTCGGCCGCCGTCGGGCGCTCGCTCGGTTCGGGATGAAGGCACGCAGCGATCACCTGGTCGAGCGCCGCCCGATCGGCGTCGGCACCGTCGTCGTGGGAGTCGGTCGGGTGCCACGACGCCAGCCGCTCCTTCAACGTCGGCGGCGCGCCGTGCGCGAGGTGGAGGAGCGTGGCGCCGAGGCTGTACACGTCGGACGCCGGGCCGACCTCGGCGTCCTCGTCGAGGTCTTCGGGGCTCGCGTACCGCATCGACAACGCGCTCGTCCTGGTGCGGAACTCCTCGGAGCGGGTGAGCGAGGCGATCCCGAAATCGCACAGCTTGATCTGTCCGTAGCCGTCGATCAGGAGGTTCTGCGGCTTCACGTCGCGGTGGACGATGTCCTGGTCGTGGGCAGCGTCGAGTGCGTCGGCCGCCTGGCGTCCGATCAACACGATCTCGGCGACGTCGAGCGTGTCGTCCGGGCGCGCTGCCAGCAGGTCGGCGACCGATCCGCCGGGCGCGTACTCCATCACGAGCGCCGGCCCGGTCGGCAGGTCGAGGAGCTCGAGCAGCCGGATCACGTGAGCGTGGCCACTCAGTGACACGAGCGCCGTCAGCTCGCGACGGGTTCGATGCCACGCGACCGACGAGTCGGACACGTCGCGCAGCACCTTGATGGCGACGGGACCGCCGGTCGACAGGCGTTCCGCGCGATAGACGTCGCCGAGGCCGCCGTGTCCGATCGGGCGGAAGTCGTCGAACCCCTCGATGCGCATCGGGTGACCGGCGTCAGCCCTCGTCCTGGTCGAGGAGATGGAGGTCGTCGCGGGTGACGAGGCGCATCGCCAACGCGTACTCGACCAGCCGAGCTCGACGGTTGGACGCCAGCCGGCCCGGCTCGCCATGGAGGCCGCGCACGCCCTGGGCGGTGAGCTTCTGGCACACGTTGTCGAGCTTGCGGTTGAACTTGGTCGTGGTCCAGCCCAGTCGTTCGGCCGCTTGCGCCGACGAGGGCATCGCCGTGCCGGGGCGGCCGCCACCCTGCAGGTTCGGCTCCGCGAGGGCGAGGACGAGCCGCAGCTGGTCGGGGGTCATCGCGACGCGGCCGATGGTGGTGTCGCCGCCCGGCGTCTCGTCGACGCGCACCGACTGGAACGCGGCGTCGGCCATCCGGATCGTGAACTCGTAGGTGGTCGGCCCGGCCGTGAAGCGCACGACGGTGCGTTCGAACACGAGTGGCAGCGCGGCGCCCGGGGCGAGGAACGCCTCGAGGAGGCCGTCGGTGTCGGACACGGTCGCCGAGAGCTGGTCGCCGACGTTGTGCAGCACCCACACCGGGCCGTGCTGATCGAGCCGGACGAAGTGGCGGTGGAGGAAGCGGTTCTCGTCGTCGATGACGTAGTCGGCGTCGCGGCCGATCGTGAACGGGGTGCGGTCGACGGCGACCACCTCGCCGCAGAACTCGACGAGCAGCGACGTCGCGCCGTCACCGGTGTGGGTGGCGTTCGTGTCGCCGTCCGTGACGTCGGGCGTTGCGGACGGTGTGGTGTCGGTCGGGCTCATGACGGTCATCGGCCGACCTCCGGGTCGGCGTCGCGACCATTGTCGCCGATCGTGGGGGTGTCGACGACGAGTGCGGTGGTGTCGTCGTGGGCATCACCGTCGAAGGCGAGTGCAACGAGCCGTTCGGCGGCCTCGTCGGGACGCTCGATCCCGGCGAGTGTTCGGCCGATCGTGCGGGGGCCGAGTTCGGCCGTGAGACCGTCGCTGCAGAGCAGGAACCGGCTGGGTCGCGGGTCGACGTGGACGAGATCGGGGGTGTGGTCGCCGTCGAGGCCGAGCGCTCGGGTGACGACGTTGCGGAGCGGGTGGGTGCGGGCCTGTTCGGTGGTGAGTCGACCGGCGTCGATCAGTTCCTGCACGTGCGAGTGATCGCGGGTGAGGAGTCGGAGTTCGCCGCCGACGAGGCGGTAGCAGCGGGCGTCACCGACGTGGAAGACCACGACGCCGGCGCCCGTCTCGACGAGGCCGACCACGGTGCTGCCCATCCCGGGTTCGTCGGCCGAGGCTGCGGCGCGTCGGATCGCCGTGTGCGCGTCCTCACACGCGGCCTCGACCGCTGTGCGGGTGTCGCCGAGGACCGTCGACTGGGTGAACGTGTCGATCACGGCCCGGCTGGCGATGTCGCCGCGGCGATGGCCGCCCATGCCGTCGGCGACGACGAACCAGGTCGGCCCGGTGAGGGCTGCGTCCTGGTTGGTGTCGCGTCGACGGCCGGCGCGGGTCGCCAGACCGAACGGTGCCGTCGAGAGGGCACGAGTCGTCATGTGACGATCGTGCCCTCTCGCCGCCGGCGAGGCGATGGGGAGGACTCCCCGCCCTTCGGGCGTACGGGCCGATGTCGTTCGCCCAGTGCGGCGCAGCCGGGACCGTCCCGTCGCTGCCGCCGTCATCCGGCGATCGGTTCTCAGGCGATGGAGCGGCGGCGGGACACGACGAGTGCGCCGAGACCGAGCAGGATCAGCGACGCCGCTGCAGCGGTCTGTGAGCCGGTGCCGGAACCAGTGCTCGGGAGCGTGTCGACGGGGGCCGGCGTGTCCGTCGGCGCCGCGTCGATCGTGAACGTGGTCGAGTCGGACGACGAGGTGACGGTCGCCGTGCCGAGCGTGGTGCCGTCGGCGGCGAGGACGGTCCACGTACCGGTCGGCATCCCGGACAGGTCCCAGCTGCCGTCGGCACCGGTCGCGATCTGCACGTCGATGTCGTCAGCGGTGCCGGGCGTGCCGTCGTAGCCGGCCCACACGAGGGTGACGGGCGTTTCGGAGACGGGTGTGCCGGCAGAGGTGACGAGTCGTCCGGCGAGGCGGCCGTCGGCCGTGAGGGTCACGTCGGCCGAGTCGGCGGTCGCCGGCACGGTGACGGGCACGAAGCCGGGGACGGCGAGGACGAAGTCGGTGGTGTCGGCCGGGATCTCGATGGCGACGGTCAGGGCCGAGGTGTCGGCGGCGGCGACGCGTTCCTGGCTCCGGAACCCGGCAGCCGCATGTGGTGGCACCGGACCGTTCGATGACGTCACGGTGATCGTGCTACCGATGGCTTCGAAGTCCACGTCGAGCGCCAGAGAGAACTCGCGCTTCAGCACGTCGACGAGCCGCTCTGCTTTCTTGTCGGTGTCGATGAGGTTCATGCTGACCGCGAAGGAGAACCTGACCGTCAGGGTCCGAACCGTCCGAGCGGTGGTCGTCGTGGTCGTGGTGGTGGGTGCGACGGTCGTCGTGGTGGTGGGTGCGACGGTCGTCGTGGTGGTGGGTGCGACGGTCGTGGTGGTGGTGGGTGCGACCGTCGTGGTGGTCGTGGTGGTCGTGGTGGTGGGTGCGACGGTGGTGGTGGTGGTGGGTGCGACCGTCGTGGTGGTTGTTGTGGTGGTAGGTGCGAGGGTGGTCGTGGTCGTGGTCGTCGTGGCGGGCGTTCCGACTTGGTAGAAGTCGAGGCCGCAGGTTCCCATCAGGCCGAGCTGCGGGTCGTCGAGGTCGAGGTCGACGCGACCGAGCCAGGCGCCGGGCGACACGGACGATCCGGTGTGCGTGACCCGAAGGGTCGTCCGGTTGTCGTGCGCAGTCGAGAAGTCGACGGTGTTCGTCACCGTGTACGTCGCACCGAACGGGGTGTCTCCACATGCTGCGGGAAGATCGATCACGAGCTGACCGCCCGGCGTGATGTCGAAGTTGGTCGCTCCTCCCGGGTTCGCTGCCTGGCCCGATCCTCCCGACGCCGTGATCGCCGTTGCGGCGACGAGCACGCCGGTGAGTAGCCCGGCGACTCGACGCCGCACACGTACGCGTTCATCCACAACAGTCCTGTTCGACACTCCGCTTCCCTTCGATCGGCCCGGCAAACCTTCCGGGCGGTCCATGTCACCCGTCCGGGGGTTCCGAACGACTCGACGGGTGACCATCGGCCGGTCCCGCCGTCGGCTTGAGCCGGTTCTCGAGTCGAGCAGCTCGCCGGTGGCGGCCGCTACGTCCGGCGACGCCCGGCGACGGCGAGCTCAGTCGTCGTCGGTGTCGTCGTCGTCGCCCTCGAGGGGTGGGCAGCCGACGGTGTGGTTCGGTGGGAGGTCGTCGCTCAGCTGACGGGCGTACGAGCCCTCGGTGCCGTCGGCGCGGGCGGTGCAGGCGTCGTCGGCGTTCGGGAACGGACCGAAGTAGACGACATAGATCGGCTGGCCGTCGACCGACGGGTTGAGCGACGGGCACGTCTGGTCGGTGCGGAGGTAGTTCGACCCGTCGTACTGCTCGAGGACGGCTTCGATGCCGCCGGGCGTCGCCTGGGCGCCGACGGCCGAGGCGATGATCGTGATGTACGACTCGTCACACGCCGGCTGCTGCATCGGGTAGTCGTCGATGCCGAGGTCGCCGGGGACCGCGCCGGGTTCGGAGTCGGGTGACGTGGTCGGCGTCGGGGGTGGTGCCGGTGTCGTGGTCGTGGTCGGCCGGGCGGTCGTGGGCGCAGCCGTGGGTGCCGGTGTCGGCGTCGGGGTCGGTGCTGCCGTCGGGGCCGGGGTGGGCGGCGTGGTTGGTGCTGGAGCGGGTTGTGTCGTGGGTGACACCGTCGTGAGCACCGGGAGTGGGACGGGCGTGGTGGTGCCCGGCACCGTGCTGCTGGTCGTTGTGGTGAGAGCGATCGTCGACGTGCTCTCGATGCTCGTGTCGGTGGCGACCTGGTCGTCGCCGCCGGTCGAGGTGATGACCCAGATGATGACGCCGAGCAGGAACACGAAGACCACGCCGATCACGGCGGGCATGTTGACGTTCCAGCGTTCGTTGGGCGGAGGCCCCGCGGCCGGTGAGTTGTCGTACGGCACGTTCGACATCGGCGCCAGTGTGTCACCGAACCCAGAAGATCACCCCGCGCCCCCACCTCCGAGCGAATGCGTGAACAAACTGCGGAACTATTCCGCAGTTTGTTCATGCGTTCGCCGGATGGGAGGGGTGGGCGACCGAAGTCGGTACCGTCGGTGACGTTGGCCGTCGGCCCATCCGGTTTTCCTGGAGGTACGCCATGGCCCAACTGTCTTCCCGACTCGCCGCTCTCGTCGCCGAGCGGCACGGCATCGTCACGCTCGACCAGCTTGCCGCCGATGGCTGGAGTAGCCACGCAATCCGCTACCAGTTGGCGACGGGTTCGCTCGTGCGCGTGCACCACGGCGTGCTCCGCGTCGCTACGTCACCCGACACGTTCGAGGCTCGGTGTGCTGCTGCGTGCGCTGCCGACCCGGCGGTGGTGATCACCGGCGCGGCGGCGGCTCGACTGTGGGAGTTCCGCCACGTGTTCCGCCCGGACGAGCCGATCGTGCTGATCGAGCACGACCGGACCCCGATCACCCACGGCGTTCTCCTCCGCCGGACGAACGTGCTCGACTCGACCGACTGGGTCGACCGGCCCGACGGCATCCGCGTCGCCTCACCTGTCCGGGCCTGGTTCGACTGCGCACGCGACCTCGACGATGAACGGTTCGAGCGGCTCACGGAATGGGTGCTCGACCATCATGCGAGCGTGCCGACGGTCTGGGCAATGGCGCGACGGATGTCGGCACGTGGTCGGCCGGGCATGGCACGGGTGAATCGGGTGCTTAGCCAACGCGAGCCCTGGCAGAAGCCGGCGGGCTCGGGCCTCGAGCTCCGAGTGCTGAAAGCGCTGGAAGCTCGTGGTGTGACCGGGATCGTCCGGCAACATCCGATCCGGCTGCGGAACGGGATCGTGATCCATCCCGACGGTGCGCTTCCCGACATCCGATGGGCGCTCGAGATCGATCACGTGATGTGGCACGGCGGGCGGCTCGACGCTCAGCACGACAAGGGGCGCGACCGCCAGCTCCGTCGCATCCACTGGCAGGTCGACCGGGTCACCGATCAGGAGATCCGTGAGCGCTTCGAGGCGGTGATCGCCGAACTCGTCGAGCTGGTCGACCTCCGCCGCCGCACCCTCGCCGCCTGACAACGCATGAACAAACTGCGGAACTATTCCGCAGTTTGTTCACGCATTCGTCGGGGTTGCCGGGTCGTGGGGTGGAGCGGTCGGGTCAGCCGAACTGGGCGGCGATGGCGGCTTCGACGGCTTCTTCGGGGACGCCGCACATGGCCGAGCCCTCGCGCAGGACGTCGAGGGCCTCGGGGTTGCCGTCGGCCAGGCCCATCGCGAGCAGGGTCTGCTCGTCGACGATCGTGTACGACGTCTGCACGGCGCAGTTCGCCTGATTGCCCGGCACGCCCTGGTCGACCAGCAGCTGCCACAGCACCGGCCCGACGACGGTGCCTTCGGGCGGCGCGTCGGGGAAGTCGGCCGGGTCGACCTCGGGGCCGGCCGGCTCGGTGGTGTCGGTCGGCTCGGTCGTCGGCGGGTCCTCACCCTCGGGCACCGTCGTGGTGGTGGTCGTCGTGGTCGTGGTGGTGGTCGTCGTGGTGGTCGGCAACGGCACGGCCGCGTACTCGATCTCCTGCGACGTGTCCTCCGACGTGTCGGCCAGCGCGTACACACCGGCGGCGGCGCCGGCGATCGCCACGGTGCCGACACCGAACGCGACGAGCTGTCCGCCCGCGGCCGGCGCGGCGAGGACCACGGCGGTGCTCGGGTCGACCTGATCCTTCGTTCCGAGCCAGCCCTTGATGTCGACCCACACCATCATCGGCGGCATGACGATCAGCGCCGCCAGGAGGGCGATCGCCACGTTGAGGGTGACGATGATGCCGAAGTCACGCAGGAGCGGGAGCGGCGACACGATCAGCACGGCGAAGCCGCCGATCGTGGTGCACGCCGACGTGAAGAAGGCGCGTCCGGTGCGCGACGCCGCAGTGTCGCTGGCGTTGCGCGGTTCGAGTCCGGACTGCCGTTCCTCCAGATATCTGCCGAGGATCAGTACGGAGAACTCGGTGCAGCTCGCGATGATCAGCGGGCCCGACACGGTGGTGAGCGGGCTGAGCTGGATGCCGAGCAGGCCGACGATCAGCGACGAGGCGCCGACGGCCAGGAACACCGGCACCAGGGCGAGGAGGGCCCGGCTCAGGCTGCGGAACCGCAGGATGAGGAACAGCCCGGCGAGGCACAGCGAGAAGTAGGTGAGCACGGCACGGTTGGCCGACAGGTTCTCGAGCAGGCCGACACCGACGACGGCGAGGCCGGACGGGGTGGCACGCACCGGGTCCTGGTCGTCGGGCAGGTCGACGAGCAGGATCGAGTCGGCGTCGATGTCGAGGTCGGCGATGCGGGCGTCGAGATCGTCCTGCAATTCGTCGACGAGGACGGCGCGCTCTTCCAGACTCGACGCGGCCAGGCGGAGGTTGACCTGCGCGGCTGTGGCGTCGTCGTTGACGAGTGCCGTGCGGATGTCGTCGGGTGCGACCTCGGCGGCCGCCTCGATCTCCTGGGCGGTGGGCGGGATCGGTGTGGCGCCGTCGACCTTCAGGATCTTGCCCATGGTGTTGACGAGCGACGAGGTGGTGATGACTTCGGGTCGCTCCTCGGCGTCGAGGGTGAACTCCCACAGCATGGTGACGACGTCGTCGTCGTACACGTTGTTGGCTTGGACGAGGATGCCCATCGTCGACGCGAAGCCGGTCGCCTCGGTGAGGTGGTCGACGTCTTCGACGACCTGGCTGTCCTGGTCGATCCAACGCAGCGGGTCGGATTCGATCTTGGTGCGGCCCTCGACGAGGATGCCGCCGACGAAGAGGAACAGCGAGACGAACACGAGCACGAGGCCGGCCTTGGTGGGCAGCCCGCCGAGCTTGACCACGATCTTCTCGACCCACGACTCACCGCGGTCGGCGGTGCGGCTCTTGAACTCGCGGATGCCGAGCAGGGTCGCCGGCACGATGATGCCGACGATGAGGAGGATGCCGACGCCGATCATCAGCAGCCAGCCGAAGTCGCGGATCATCGGCACCTTCGACAACTGCAGCGCGATGAAGGCGACGATGCCGGCGAGCGCGGCAGCGATGAGCGGCGGGGCGAGGTTGGCGACGGTCTCGGAGATCGGGTGCTCGTCGTGGTCGAGCACCACTTCTTCCTCGACCCGGTTGTGGATCTGGATCGCGAAGTCGATGCCGAGGCCGATGAGGATCGGCAGGCCGGAGATCGTCACGAGTGACAGGTCGATGCCGATCCAGCCGATGAGGGCGAACGTCCAGACGACGCCGATCGCGACGGCGAGCAGCGGCAGCAGGCGCCAACGCACCTGGAACATGACGGCGAGGACGATCGCCATAACCGCCATGGCGATCAGGCCGAGGGTGATCATGCCGCCCTGGAGGTAGTCGTTGATCTCCTTCAGGTACACCGGCGAGCCGGTGACGGTGAGATCGAAGTTCTCGAAGCTGGCGGTGTCGAGCAGCTCGAGGATCTCGTCGGTGATGAGGCTTTGGTCGTCGAGGCTGATGTTGCCGGTGAGCACGATGCCGCCGACGGCCGTTTGGGTGTCGGGGAACGAGCCGGCAAGCGAGAGCCGGATGCCGTGCTCGTCGATCGACGGCGGGACGGGTTCGCCGTCGACGATCTCGTAGCCGGTGTTGTCGAACAGGAGCAGTTCGATCCACTCGGGGTTCGGCTCGCCGCCGTCGGTGCCGGTCTCGATGACCTTGTCCTCGTTCGGCACGGCGCCGAGACGGACGAAGCTGGTCGAGATGTCGGCGCTGCGCGTCTCGGCGCCGGCCTCGTCGCGGCCGGGTGCGGCGAGCAGCGCCGCCTGACCCGGTCCGTTGAGGAGCTCGCTCGAGTACTCGAGCGCGTTGAGCGGCGTGACGATCGACGAGATGAGGCCCGTCTCCTCGCGCAGCGCTTCGAGCTCGGCGATCAACCGCCGCATCTCGGCGATGTCGCCGTCGCGGAACAGATCGCGGATGTCGGCGTCGCCTTCGGCTTCGAACAGCAGGATGATCGCTTCGCCACCGAACTGGTCTTGGAACTCGACGTTGTCGAGCGCGACCTGTGAGTCGGGGTTGAGATACGAGTCCTGCCCGGTCGCGAACTCACTCCGGGTGAGTCCGATGCCCAAGACGACAGTGATGACGGCGAGGGCGAGCACCACAAGCTTCCACTGCTTGCCGAGCTGCACCCCCGCGTTCCTCCAGAACGCTTCCACGGCCGAGAGGCTAGGGGTCATCCAGAAATTGCGCCATGGCCCGAAGTCACCTTCCGTTCACTTCGGCAACCCGGACCACCAGATCCCACGTACAGCGCCGCGCCGAGCACGCGTGGCGCGCAAATGCACAAATTCGCAGTGCTTCGGCCCAAATCCGCGGGACACCGAGCCGCGATGCGTTCTACTCTGGAACGAAACGAGTGCTGGGGCGGGCCCGCAACGACCACCCCGCGCCATTCTCGGTAGGGACAGGGACCACACCGTGATCAACGGACACGAACAGGCGGACGAATCGGCTGACACCGTCGTTCCAGCGCGCCGCGACGCCGGTGCGACATTCATCGAGCTGTTGGTGTCGATCGTTCTGCTCGGCACAATCGGTGTCGCCGTTCTGGTGGCAACGACAGCGGCACTCGCCGGAGCACGCACGAGTGACGAGATCGCGAAGTCCCAAGCAACGGTGGCCGAGGTCGCCGACTTCTTGACCGACACCGATCCTGAGAACGTGCCTTGGCTGGACTGTTCGACCCTGGCAGATCCATCGAACGACGCGCGGACGTCGTACCAGTCCACGCTTGACGGTGCATTTCCTGGATCGGTCGAAGTTGTTGCGGTTCTCTTCTGGGATCGCACGACGGAGACGTTCTCCACTACCTGCGGGACGACCGCTGGCTATCGATTGCAGCAGATCACGTTCAGGACTGTCGTGAACGATGCTGAGCGGGAGGTAACGGTGGTGAAGCGGCCTCCAGACGTTCCCACTCTTGATCTGGTGCCGGCCCCACCTGCGCCGCCGTACGCAGGCGGGTCCGGTCAGGCAAGTGTCTCCATCAACCCGGATATCAACGGAACGGGGTCACCGTGATCGAGCATCTCAGACGGCGCCATCGAACTGACTCTGGCTTCACCCTCATCGAGGTCATCGTCACGGTTGCGTTGCTGGGGGTGGTCTCAGCTGCCGTCGCCGCAGCGGTGATCGTGATCTTCCGATCCCAGGACGGCGTTGTGGCGTCGACGGCCGAATCACACGACACGCGACAAATTGTTAGCTATCTGCCGCTCGACATCGAGTCGGGGCCGAGTCGGGCAGACGCATACCGGGCTACCAACGGCGGTGCAGTGGGTGACTCCGGAAGCGGCTGTTCCGAAGCGGGGACCGAGAACGTGCTTCGCATAGATGTGACGGATCGTCGCAACGATCAAGTTGACAAGCGGATCGCCTACCGTCTGACCGCCTCGGCGGAACAAGCCAGGATCGACCGGTACGAGTGCACGTTCGACGCAACGAACCTTGTGTGGATTGAATCGTCGGTCCTAAACGTTGCTGACTATCTCGACCCGGATGCGTCGCCAATTGCTGAGGCGTCAGTGGTCGTCAATGACTCCTCGCTAGATCCTACAGACCAAGAGGTTGAGTCGGTCTCGGTTCGATATGTCCAGCGCGGTGATGTCGAGACAATTCGGGCCGCCCCGCGAGAGGAACAACCCTTCAGCAACTCCGGAGTCTGTGGGACGGACCCGCTTGAGGCAGCGCGCAACATCGCGACCTTTGTCGAAGGGGATGTGATTCTCCATGGCACCACGGTGAAGAGCTCACTGTTCGTTGGCGGGACACTTGAGTTCCACGGCGGCTCTGTGGCGCAGGCTCTCCCGGACCTGCCGGAGTCCCCTATTCCTAGCAACGTCGGCCTTCTAGCAGGGTCGATCGACTGGGCCGGATCCACCGGTCAGCTTGAGGTAAAGCCACATCACGATGTCATCATCGAGGACGGCAACTACCTCGTTACCGGGGACAAGATCACCGAATCATCCCCCGGAGCCAGCCCGTCGATCGACGTCGGTGGCTCGGCCACCGTCATCCCGCCGGGCACGGACCGCTTGGTCATCCCTGGTGAGGCGTTCGCTGAGCTTCGAGCCTGCTCCGATCGGCTGGCCGGCCTGCCGGATAGCTGCAACAACGGAGCGTGCGCGGTTCACGTCGATCTTCCGAGCGGTTATGGCGGGACCTCGACGGATGCTTCGAACACCCGCCTCACACTTACCGACGGCAAGGCGAACGCGTTCAACATCGATGAGTCGAATCTTCTCGATCTCGAGACGATCCAGATCAAGTTTGCTCCGGGAGATGCGCCAACGACCGACACCCCGCTGATCATCAATGTTCGAAGCACCGTTGGTGGCACGGTCGACTTCGAGGCGCCGACTCTCCAAGGCTCTGGTTCGAACTCGGTCTACGTCGTGTGGAACTTTCCGAACGCGGACGCGGTCAATCTGCTCGCTGGGGACGAGTTGCGGGGATCGATTCTGGCGCCTTATGCGACCGTGACGAGTCAGGCGAGCATTCAGGGCGGCGTCATTGCTCGGACGTTCGAGATGTTCGGATCATCGCTGAACGATGTCCGCTCGTTCCAGGGCACGTTGGATTGGTGATGGGTCGTTCGCGCCGCAGCGACCGCGGAGCCGTCTTAGTGCTCACGCTGGTGCTGACAGTCGTGTTGGCGCTTGTCGTCCTCGCCCTAGTGAGCTACGTAACGGTTGGACTTCGAACGTCTGACACGGCCAGCGAGCGATCGGAAACCAACGCAGACTCATCGAATGTTATGCAGTGGGCGATCGAACAATTTGCCAAGAAGCAACTCGTCCCAGACTCTGATTGTGCCGACGCTCCCTCGTACGCGACGATCGCGGTCCCTAGCGCTCTTGTATCGAACGGATCGACTACCACTCTCCGGTGCGCACAGACCGAACCGATTACCGGAGACCCGGTAGTGCATCTCATCGCAGCCTCCGTGGCGGATCAGACCCGGGTCGTCGAAGCGACGGTTGAAGTCCCTTTGTACGTGTACGGCGCACGCGTTGCGGACTGGCGTGTGGACATTCCGATCGATGTGCCCCCTTACGTGACAACGACGACATCTCCATCCGCCACGACGACAACAACCACTACTACGCCGAATGTTGCGCCGACAGCCGGTGACATGAGCGTCGCGGTCAACCCCGGTTCGACAACGTCCTTCACGCTGAACGCAACTGATCCCGATGGGACGATTGTCTCATCAAGTGTCAGCGGCGAACCAGCGTCATGGACCGTCAATACCTCGGGTGTCAATGTCGACGTGACCGTTGACGGATCACTCGGTCCGGTGACGCTGACCTACACCGTGACCGATGACGACGGGGCCACCTCGGCGGTAGCAAACCTCACGGTGGACGTTGTCTCGACCCCGACGACGACAACCACGACAACGTCGACAACCACGACAACAACGCTGCCGCCGATGCCCGATTGCGAGTTCGAGATCACACAGGATCAGGGCAATGGTCAGAAGGGTGAAGGCAATCTGTCGGTGTCAAACACCGGCAGTAGCTTCACTGGCTGGACGGTCGAGATTTCGCAAGCGAACCCCTCGGACCTCTGGCGCTTCTACAATTGGGCCAGCGGCGTCACCGTCGTTGGCAGCACCTCACCGACGATCGAAGTGACCGGTTCCGACACGATCGGCGCCACCGTGAACTACTCCGTGAAACTTGACCAGGCCGATCAAGGCGCGATCAGCGCAGGCGACACACTGAGCTGCGCAGTGCTTTCGATCGGCCCGTAGCGTCGCTCACCTTTCTACACTTCAGCCATGTCGTGGGATCAGCTCGTTGCTGGGGTGGAGCTTCCGTTTCCTGAGGGGTTGACGGTTCCGGAGCTGCATCCGTTTCCGCTCGAGGTCCCGTCACCTCCCGGGGTGCACGATGTCGAGGCGGCTGCGTTCACGGCGGCGATCGACGCGTACTCCGACGACGTGAACCCCGGTATGACCGTGGCGGTCGGTGCCGGCTCTCGCGGCCTCACCGGTCGGGTCGAACTGGTCCGCGGCACCATCCGTGCGTTGCGTCAGCTCGGGGCCGAGCCGTTCGTGGTGCCCGCGATGGGCTCGCACGGCGGCGCCACCGCCGAGGGCCAGCGGCAGATCTTGCACGATCTCGGCATCACCGAAGAGTCCGTCGGCGCCGAGATCCGGGCCACGATGGACACCGTCGTCGTCGCCCACACGAGCGCCGGAACGCCGGTGCACCTGGACGCCAATGCCGCCGCCGCCGACCGGTTCCTGCCGGTCAATCGAGTCAAGCCGCACACCTGCTTCAAGGGGCCGGTCGAGTCGGGCTGCATGAAGATGGCCGTCGTCGGTTTCGGCAAGCAGCCCGGAGCAGCGCTGGTTCACACGTGTGGCCCGATCGAGATGCGCGACCGGCTCCTCGATGCGTGCGCCGCCCTCCGGGAGAGCGGACGCCTGCTCGGCGGCATCGCCTCGATCGAGGCGGGCACCGGCGAGATCGTCCGTGTCGAAGGACTCCGCACGAACGACGTCGGCGGCGACTATGAGCACGAGCTCACCGAGTACGCCCGTACCCTCGTCCCACCGCTGCCGTTCGACGAGATCGACGTGCTCGTGATCGAGAAGGGCGGCAAGGACATCTCCGGCACCACGATGGACCCGAACGTGACGGGCCGCTTCTGGGTCCCCGGCCTGGCCGACCTCGAGAAGCCCCGGGTCAGCGCGATCGTGCTGCTCGACCTCACCGAGGTCAGCGGCGGCAACGCCCTCGGCATGGGTTTCGCCGACTTCATCCCGGCCTCGCTCGCCAACCAGCTCGACTTCCGCAAGACCTACATCAACTGCTTCACCGCCGGCCCGGCCGGCATGCGGCGGGCGCGTATGCCGATGGTGCTCCCCGACGAGGAGTCGTGCATCAAGGCCGCCGTCGCGATGTGTGGCCGGGGCGACGGCGAACCGATCCGCATGGTGCGGATCGCGAGCACCCTGCACCTGACCGAGTGTCAGGTGAGCGACGCCCTCCTTCCCTGATCGAACCCCGCAGGTGCTCTGACCTGCGCGAATTTGCCGCGAAGTCCTGGTCTGCGGCTCAAGTCGCGCCCTGAACCGGCCGAATCACTGATACGTGCCCTCCCGCAACCAACGGGGCACGTACAGGGAAGCGGATATGGAAATCAGGGAATCCAGTCCGGTCTCGCGTCGTCGTGACACCGGAGCCACACTGGTCGAAGTCGTGATCGGCGTCGTGCTGCTCGGCATGGTGCTGACCGTCGTGCTCGGCGCGTCGCAAGCGTCGATCATCGGCACGCGCCTCGAACGAGACCACGCCAAGTCGTACCAGTGGCTGCAATCCGCCAACGGCGTGCTCCAAGCCGCCGAGCGCGTGAGCTGCGACTACGACCCGGCCAACGTGCCCGAAGACGCCGCGTTCAGCAGCGGCGAAGAGAAGGTGCGCCTGACGTACCAGCAGACGATCCGCGACGGCGTCGTCAACCCGCCCGAGTGGGCCGACTACCAGCTCACCGTTCTGTACCCGGTGATGGTCTGGGACGGGTCCAGCTACTGGGAGCCCGCCTCTGCGCCCGAGCCTTGCTACGACTACGCCGGCTATCTGCTGCAGCTGGTCACCATGCAGGTGACGAGCCCCGACGGCGAGATCATCGAGACCATCCAGGTGGTGAAGCGTGATTGATCGACCGAACGCACACGATCGGGACGGATTCACCCTGATCGAGATCCTGATCGTCGTCACGATCATGGGCGTCATCGCCGCGGCGATCTCCGTCGCGTTCACGGTGGTGATGCGAACGGCGCCGCCGACCGAGGCGCGTGCCGACGACGCCCGGTCGCTGCTCGGCATCTCGACGTGGCTACCCGCCGACGTCAGCGCCACACCGAACGCCCCGCTCACCGCAGCGACCGACTTCTGGGACGACGCGCCCGGCCGCACCTCGGGGTGCACCGGCACCGACCCGGGCACGAACCTCATCCGACTGTCGTGGCGTGAGTCGATCAGCGGCTCGCCGAACATCTACGTCGCGAACTACCGCCTCGTCGACGAGGGCGATTCCAGCAAGATCGTCCGCGTCACCTGCGTGAACGGCGGAACTCCCAAGACGCAGAAGCTCACTGCCGGGTTGCCGCTGTCGGGGACCAACCCGACCCAGGTGACGTGGAAGACGGATCTGGTCGACGGCGTCGACCACATCATCGGCGTCGAGCTCGAGCTGCGCACCTTCGAGGGCGACACCCTCCGTGTTGACGCTGCGTCTCGCAACCCCGCCCAGACGTTGAGCACGCTCCCGCAGGCGGCCACGACCACGACGGCGGCCCCGACGACGACCACGTCGACGACCACGACCACCATCCCGAACCAGCCGCCGACGGCGGGCCCGCTCGACTTCAACGCGAACCCGAGCGTCCCGGTGACGTTCACGCTCCCGGTGAACGATCCGGAAGGTGAGGCCCTCACGGTCACGCTGACGAACGTGCCGGCCACCTTCACCTCGTCGGTGAGCGGTGTCGATGTCACGCTCACACCGGACAACGTCAACGCGACCCACGTCATCGACTACACGGTGACCGACCCCGGTGGACTGAGCGCGAGCTCGACCATCACGGTCAAGGTCAATCCGTCGTCGACGACGACCACGACGTTGCCGCCGAACGATCCGCCGACGGCGTCGCCCGTCACGGTCGCCGCCGATCCCGGCGTGAAGGTCGGCGTGAACCTGCCGGTGTTCGATCCCAACAGCGATCAACTCACGGTCACCCTCGGCACGCTTCCCGACGGATGGACCGCCCAGGTCGTCACGCTCGACGCCGGAACGACCTCGATCGACGTGGAGATCACTCCGGCGGCGACGGCGTCGCCCGGCATCTCGACGATCGACTACACCGTCACCGACCCCGACGGCGCAACGGCCAGCTCGACGATCGACGTCGACGTCAGCCGGATCCCCTGCGTGGCGTCGATCCAGTCCGTGAGCCCGAACCCGGTGTCGGTGAGTGGTGGCAACGGCAAGCAGGCCGGCCCACTAGTCGAAGACGTCGAGGTCACCATCAACAAGTCGGGCAACTGCAGCGAACTGGTGCTGCGGTACATCCGAGTCGTCGATGCGCCGAACGGACAGGCGAGTTCGGACGATCGCCAGCCGCAGGTCGACACGTTCGGCGACGGCATCGTCATCACACTGCTGTCGTCGTCGGTCGAGCGTTGGCAGAAGGGCAACCGTCCGCTCGAACTCGTCGAGTTCGCCGGGCTGCCCGAAGAGATCGTTCACGACTCCGAGACCCTGGTGGTGGAGTGATGCGTCAGAACACGAACCGTCGGCACCATCGGGACGAGGGTGCGATCCTGCCGCTCGTCCTCGTGGTGACCGTGGTGCTGTCGATCATCGTCGTCGGCATCGCCACCTACACCTCCGCGGGCCTCCGGTACGGCCAGCAGTCCGAGGCTCGGGCCGGCCGACTGGCGTCTGCGCAGGGTGCCATGGACGATGCGCTCGAGCAGCTCGAGTTGCGCAGTTCGCTCTGCGCGACCGCCGCGGGCGGCGCCGGTATCGACGTGCCGTTCCCGGAAACCGTCAACGGCAGCGATGTCGTGGTGTCCTGTCGGATCGTCGGTGGCGCGCTGCCGCCGGCGGACGGTTGGGCCATCGTCATCACCGAGGAAGGTGCTCCGGCGACGGGCAACACCTTCGAGTTCAGCCTGGGTGGCAAGCCCGAGATCAACGGCCCGGTCTTCCTCAACTCGCCGAGCCGTAGCAACTTCTCGCAGCCCACGACGATCGTCGAGGGCGACATCTGGTATCCGGACGACGGCTGCGCCGTTTCGAACCCGTCAGACTCGGGCGTCCAGTTCGCCCGGTCGTCGGTGACCCTGAACAACCTCAGCTTCGACCCGACGACTCGCGGCATCTACTGCGTCAACCGAACCTGGGACCAGCTGTTCGGCACCAACCTCACCGTGTCCACGAAGGTCGCCGAGTACGAGGCCGACCTCGGCACCTGGCAGAACCCGGGCTACAACATCGAGGGCTCGTGCCGGGTCTTCGAGCCCGGCTACTACACGAGCCTGCCGCTCGGCAACAACAACTACTTCAAGTCGGGCGACTATGTGTTCGACAACCTCGGCCTGGTCACGCTCAAGGGCAAGACCATGACGATGGGCAACATCACCCGCCAGGAGTATCCGGCGATCGACAACACCGACTGCGACTCGGTGCGACTGGCCGACTCCGACGACGGCGCGACCCTCTACATCAAGGGCAACACCCGGTTCGAGAGCCAGGCGAACAGCGGCATCGAGGTGTCGGGTAAGCAGCAGGGCACCGCCTTCGTCGCCGTGCACGTGCTCAACTCGAGCCTCGGCTACAGCACGCCGCTCTTCACCGCCAACAACGGTGCCAAGAAGGAAGTGGCCGTGCAGGCGCTGCTCTGGGCCCCGTACAACTCGCTGCAGTTCGACACGATCCCAGCACAGAAAGCCGCCGTGCTCCGCGGTGGTGCCGTGGTCGCCGGCTTCACTGGCGGGGTCTCGGCCGCTGCGGTCGGTTTCGTGATCGAGGTGCCCACGTCGGCGGCGTCGACCAAGCTGCTCTTGGAGTCGACCGCGACCGACAGTCAGGGTGAGAACACGGTGCGGGTCATCGCGAACTACCGGCCCTCCACCGGTGAGGTCGCCGTTGCCTCCCGTCGAGTGCTCGACTGATCAGTCGTCGGGGCCGAAGCCGAGGTCGTGCGAGGTCAGCAGCGGCTGATAGCGCACGCCTGCGGCTTCGCACAGGGCGGCGCACGTGTCGCCGCGGTCGACGATCAGAGTGACGAGGACGACCTCGCAGCCGTACTCGCGCACCACGTCGACGGCCTCCATCAAGGAGGTGCCGCGGGTGGTGGTGTCCTCGGTGATGACGACCTTGTCGCCGGGCTGGAGTGCACCCGCTAGGCGGCCGGTCACGCCGTGACCCTTGGCTTCCTTGCGCACGCTGAAGCTGCGCAGGTCGCGGCCGCGGGTGGCGGCCACCGCTGCCACGCCGAAGGCGACCGGGTCGGCGCCCATCGTGAGCCCGCCGATCGCCGTGGCGTCGTCGGGGATGATCTGAAGCATGGCGTCGGCCATGGCGAGGACGCCGTCGGGGCGGCACGCCGTCTGCTTCGTGTCGAGGAACCAGGTCGACTTCGCACCGGACTTGAGGGTGAAGTCGCCTCGCTTCACCGAGTGCTCCAGCACGTGCGCTCGCACAGCATCGAGTTCGGGCGAGAGCGACGGTAGGTCGTGCATCGTGGGATGACGTTAGTGGTCGCGCGCCTGTCACGGGTCAGGTGACCGCCGGTAACGGCTCGTTCCTCGCCGTCACCTCTGGCACCTGACCCGGAGGTTCGGCGAGCGGCTGTAGCGTCGGGTTCATGGAACTCGCCGACCTTCGGATCTTCACGGAGCCCCAGCAGGGCGCTACGTACGACACCCTCCTCGCCGTCGCCCAGCGCGCCGAGCAGCTCGGCTACGGGGCGTTCTTCCGCAGCGATCACTACCTCAAGATGGGCGACGTCAGCGGCCAGCCCGGCCCCACCGACGCCTGGATCACCCTCGGCGCCATCGCCCGCGAGACCTCGACGATCCGCCTCGGCACCCTCGTCACCGCCGCGACGTTCCGCATGCCCGGACCACTCGCCATCTCGGTCGCCCAGGTCGACGAGATGTCGAATGGTCGCGTCGACTTCGGCTTCGGGGCCGGCTGGTTCGAGCAGGAGCACACCGCCTACGGCATCCCGTTCCCCGGCCTCGGCGAGCGCTTCGACAACCTCGAGGAGCAGATGGCCATCATCCACGGCCTCTGGAACACGCCCGAGGGTGAGACGTTCTCCTACGACGGCGACGTGTGGCAGGTCGCCGACTCGCCGGCGCTCCCGAAGCCGGTGCAGGCCGGCGGTCCGCCGATCATCGTCGGCGGCCGTGGCAAGTCGCGCACCCCGAAGCTGGCCGCGACTTACGCGTCGGAGTTCAACATGCCGTTCGTGTCGCGCGACGTGTTCGAATCGCAGTGCGCCGTGGTGCGCGAGGCCTGTGAGTCGGCCGATCGCGACCCGTCGACGATGACGTGGTCGGCGGCGCTCGTCGCCTGCGTCGGCGCCGACGAGGCCGAGTTCGAGCGGCGCGCCGCCGCCATCGGCCGTGAGCCCGACGAGGTGCGCGAGAACGGCGCAGCCGGCACGCCCGAGCAAGTGGCCGAGACGATCCGGGCCTGGCAGGAGTCGGGCGCCGAGCGCCTCTACCTCCAGATCCTCGACCTCGACGACCTCGACCACCTGAACCTCATCGCCGAAGCCGTCGCCCCGCTCCTCTGAGAACAGAAGGGGTCAGGCACCTTCTGTTCCACGAGTCGCTTGACACCCAGCCAAGCTGAACAGAAGGTGCCTGACCCCTTCCGTTCAATCTTTGGGTTCTCGGAGGAGGACCTCTTGGCTGACGGTGGCGATGTGGGTGCCATCGGGTTGGAAGACGTGACCGACGGCGAGGCCGCGGCTGCCGGTGAAGTGATGGCACGAGAAGTCGTGCAACTGCCAGACGTCGGTGCGGAACGGACGATGGAACCAGATCGTGTGATCGAGGCTCACACCGGAATATCGGGGCTCGCCGTCGTCGGTCCGGTACTGCGAGTGGGCCGATCGCACGGTGTCGGTTGCGAGGTCGTCCGACAAGAACGCCAGCCAGCATTGTTGGATGATGTCGGCATCGGGAGCGCCGCTTTCTGGCAACTCGTGAGGGACTCGCATCCACGCCATGACACGCCCTTCGCCATCTCGTTCGACGATGTTGTCGGCGGTCGGTTCGGTGAAACGACGGTCGAAGTCACCCGAGAACGCTGTGTTCTCCACATCGTCGGGCGGGGTGACCGACGGCGCCTGGATCGTCTGCACATCGAGTGACGATTCGGGCTTCTGGAACGAGCACTCGGCGTTCAGGATCGCCCCGATCGCCTGCCGGGCAACCACACGCCTGGTCACGAAGCTGCGGCCGTTGCGGATCCGGTCGACTTCGTAGCGCACGGGCTCCTGATGGTCGCCGCGTCGGATGAAATAGGCGCGGATCGAGTGGGCGCGGAATCCCTCGTCGACCGTCAGCGCCGCAGCACGGAGCGCCTGCGCCACGATCTGGCCGCCGTAGAGGCCACCCCACGGATATCGCGGGCCGGTCCCGACGAAAGTGTCGGGGCCGTGATTCACCAATTCGAACATGTCGGAACCTCTGGAAAGAAATAAAGATCGTGGGATACGATCGTGATCATGGCAGGCAAGCGTGGCCCGAAATCGATGACCGACGAACACAAGGCTGCGCTCGAGCGCGGTCGCGCCGAAGGGCGCATCGTGCGCGACTACCTGGAAGCACTCCGCAACAGTAAGCCGAAACGAGGCCGCAAGCGCACGCCCGATTCGATCAAGTCACGCCTCGCCAAGATCGAAACCGAACTCGAGTCGGCGTCGGCGATCGACGAGTTGCAGCTGGTGCAGGAACGCCGTGATCTCACCGAAGAACTCGAGTCGTTCAACTCGGCGGTCGATCTCACCAAGCTCGAGGGCGACTTCGTGAAGGTCGCCAAGTCGTACGCCGACCGCAAGGGCATCTCCTACTCCTCGTGGCGCGACGTCGGCGTCCCCGCCGCCACCCTCACCAAAGCCGGCATCAAGCGCGGCAGCTAGTCGCCGCTCGGTCGGATGATGTCAGACATCATCCGACACGGCGTGCGGCCTGTACCGGTCAGGTCGGTCGGATGATGTCTGACATCATCCGACGGGGCGGTTGCGGAGGGCGGCGGCGTGGGCGGGGAAGCCTTCGTGGTCGGCGAGGGCGACGACCGACGGGGTCATCCGCTGCAAGGCTCGTTCGTCGGCGCGTGCTATGGCGGTGCGCTTCAGGAACGTCGATGCGGTGACGCCGGAACTGACGTTGGCGAAGCCGCTCGTCGGCAGCGACGCCGGGCAACCGATCACAAAGTTGGCGGCCGAGAACGGGGTGTGCTGGCCGATGAGGATCTCGCCGGCGTTCACCAACCGCTCGACCACGGCGTCGACCGCGTCGTCGGCGACTGCCACCTGCAGGTGCTCGGGTGCGTACTCGCTCGCCACGTCGGCGGCGACGAGCACGTCGTCGGTGAGCACGCAACCGCCGTTCTCGCCGAGAGCGGCACGTGCCGCCGTCGCACGGACCTCGGGCAGGTCGGCCAGCTGACGCTCCAGCTCGGCGTCGACCGCATCAGCGAGTGATCCGCTCGGCGTCACGAGCACGACCGAGCTGTCGGTGCCGTGTTCGGCCTCGATCAGCAGGTCGGCGGCGAGCCGGATCGGATCGGCGGTCTGGTCGGCGACGACCACGCTCTCGGTCGGGCCGAGCAGCATGACCGTGCTCACCCCGTGGCGCTGCATCTCGACCTGGGCGATCGTGACGGCGGGCGACCCCGGTCCCATCAGCTTCGCGACCCGGGGGATGCGCTCGGTGCCGAATCCCATCGCGGCGATGCCGGCCGGGCCGTTCACCCGGAAGATGTCGCGGATGCCGAGTTTGCGGCACACCGTGAGCACGGCGGGGTCGACCTCGCCCGACCCGCCCGGTACGGGCGGCACCACGACGACGATCGTCCCGACGCCGGCCACCTGCGCCGGCACCGCCAGCTGGAACGTGACGCTCGGATAGCTCGCCTTGCCCGACGGCGTGAACAGCCCGGCCGACGCAATCGGGGTGATCTTCTCGCCGACGGTCAGGCCCGGCTCGGATTCGAACGACCAGTCGCCGAACCGTTCCATCTGCTGCTCGTTGAAGGCCCGCAGGTGTTCGATCGAGTCGTCGATCGCTGCGTCGACCTCGGGCGACACCGCCGCCGAGTCGATCTCGTCGTCGGTCACGCGCAATCCGTCGGGTTCGACCTTCATGCCGTCGAACTTCGCGAGGGCCTCGCAGACGGCGACGTCGCCGCGATCGCGCACGTCGAGCAACAGGTCACCGATCGAGGCGCGGAGCCCGTCGTCGAAGATGTCGGCCAGACCGCGATCGAACAGGCCCCGTCGGGCGGCGTCGTCCATCTCGGTCCAGGTCTGCCTGCGCATCACTGCCACGAGAAATGAGGGTATCGGTACGCCTCTGGTACGATCACCACACGTTCCAGTCCGCATTTCTACGGGGAGCGTGCCCATGCCCGTCACCGTCGTCGTCGGAGCCCAATGGGGTGACGAAGGCAAGGCCAAGATCATCGACCTGCTCTCGAAAGAGCACACCTACGTGGTGCGTTACCAGGGCGGCCACAATGCCGGCCACACCGTCGTCGTCGACGGTGAGAAGTACGCACTCCAGCTGGTGCCGAGCGGTGTCCTGTACGATCACGTGATCCCCGTGATCGCGAACGGCGTCGTCGTCGATCTGCCGACCCTGTTCCACGAGATCGACATGCTCGAGAGCCGCGGTATCTCGTGCGCCGACCTCAAGGTCTCCAGCCGAGCCCACCTGATCTTCCCCTGGCACCAGGCGCACGACGCCATCGCCGAGGCGATGCGGGGTGACGACAAGATCGGCACCACCCTCAAGGGCATCGGCCCCGCCTACGCCGACAAGGCCCGCCGCGTCGGTGTGCGGGTCGGTGAGGTTGTCGACCTCGATCACTTCGCCGAGACGGTCCGGGCCCGTGCGATCGCCGAGAACCTCGTGATCGTCCAGGCCGGCGAGGAGCCGCTCGACGTCGACGAGATCGTCGAGCGCTTCGTCGAGTTCGGTCGCCGCCTCCAGCCGTACGTGGCCGACACGGTCACCCTGCTGCACGACGCCCTCGCGCAGGGATCGCAGGTGCTGCTCGAGGGTGCCCAAGCCACGTTCCTCGACCTCGATCACGGCACCTACCCGTACGTCACGTCGTCGAACCCGACCGCGGGCGGCGCGTGCGCCGGTTCGGGTCTCGGGCCGCGCGACATCGACCGCATCGTCGGCATCACCAAGGCGTACACGACGCGTGTCGGTGCCGGACCGTTTCCGACCGAGCTGCTCGATGCCGACGGCGACACCCTGATCGACGTCGGCAAGGAGTTCGGCACCGTCACCGGCCGGCGTCGTCGCGCCGGCTGGCTCGACTGCGTGATGCTGCGCCAGGCGGTGCGCCTGAACAGCCTGACCGAACTCGCCCTCACCAAGCTCGACATCCTCGACGGGTTCGACGAGGTGAAGGTGTGCACCGGCTACCGCCTCGACGGCCAGGCGATCGACTACTACCCCGACCGATCCGACATCCTCGCCCGGGTCGAGCCCGTCTACGAGACGCTGTCCGGGTGGAAGACCGACCTGTCCGGTGCCCGCGAGCGCGGCCAGCTGCCGCCGGCGGCTCAGGAGTTCCTGGCGATCGTCGAACGCGAGGTCGGTGTGCCGGTCAACGTCGTGGGTGTCGGCGCCGAGCGCGACGACTACCTCCTCTGGACCGCCTGATGCCCGCCGGGTCGGGTGATCTTGCGAAACGCCTCGGCTGCGCCTCGCCGTTCCGTACGACACCTGACCCGAAGTGACCCGAGAGGACGCTGATGATCCCCCGCTACTCCACGCCCGAGATGACCGACGTCTGGTCCGACACCTCCAAGTGGGGCCGGTACCTCGAGGTCGAACTGCTCGCCACCGAGGCGCACGCCGAGATCGGTGTCGTGCCCGCCGACGATGCGGCGTCCTGCCGGGCCAACGCTCCCACCGCCGACGACGCCTTCGTCGAGGCGATCCTCGAACGCGAAGCGGTCACCGATCACGACGTCGCTGCGTTCGTCGACGTCGTCCAGTCCGCCATCATCGACGCAGCCGGTGTGGACGACGGTGCCGCCAAGTGGATCCACTACGGCATGACGTCGAGCGACGTCGGCGACACCGTGTTGTGCTGGCAGCTGCGCGACGCCGCCGACATCCTCCTCGCCGAGATCGACCGCCTGATCGAGGTGCTCGTCGGCCTCGCCCGTGAGCATCGCGACACCGTCATGATCGGGCGCACCCACGGCGTGCACGCCGAGCCGACCACGTTCGGGGCCAAGGTCGCGCTGTGGGCACTCCAGGTCGCCCGCGACCGCACCCGCCTGCAGGCGGCCCGCGACACCGTCGCCGTCATGAAGCTGAGCGGCGCGGTCGGCACGTACTCGAACGTCCCGCCGTCGGTCGAGGCGTTCGTCGGCAACGCGCTCGGCCTGCAGCCGGTGCCCGCCACCCAGGTGATCGCCCGCGACCGCCACGGCGAGTTCTTGTACGCATGCGCCTCGATCGGCGCGACGTGCGAGCTGATGGCGGTCGAGCTGCGGCACTTGCAGCGCACCGAGGTGCGTGAGGCGCAGGAGGGCTTCAAGCCGGGTCAGAAGGGTTCGTCGGCGATGCCGCACAAGCGCAACCCGATCTCGGCCGAGACGGTCAGCGGCCTGTCCCGTGTCCTCCGCTCGAACCTGCTCGCCGGTTTGCAGGACGTCGCCCTCTGGCACGAGCGCGACATCTCGCACTCGTCGGTGGAGCGCGTGGTGCTGCCCGACTCGTCGCACTTGGCGCACTATGTGATGCGCCGGATGGGGCGCCTGCTGTCGAACCTGGTCGTCTTCCCGGAGCGGATGCAGGCCAACCTCGACGCCAGCTACGGGCTGGTGTTCAGCCAGCCGGTCCTGCTCGGCCTCGTCGCCAGCGGGCTCACGCGCGACGACGCCTACCGGATCGTCCAGCGCAACGCGATGCAGGCGTGGGACGACGGTGTCGACTTCCGCTCCCTGCTCGAGGCCGACGACGAGGTGCCGAACGACATCCTCGACGACGCCTTCGACCTCCGCCGCAGCCTCAGCAACCTCGACACCATCTTCACCCAACTCGACGACCTGCCCTGAACTGACAACCGCCTCGCCCTGGGGGCGAGGCGTCACCTGTGGCACCTGACCCGAAGGAACTGACTCGGGCGGAGGCGGATCGATGACTCGTTGTGGGTTCGATGCGCGCGGCGCGTGATCTGGCGGTCACGGTGGCGTACGATGGGCGGGTGACCACGATCTTGCTGGTTGAGGACGACGAACGGATCAGCGAGCCCCTGCTGCGCGTGCTCGGTGGTGAGGGATACGAAGTGGTCCACACCTCGACCGGTGGCGACGGCTTGCAAGCCCTCGAAGCCCGCTCACCCGACCTGCTCCTCCTCGACCTGACGCTGCCCGACATCGACGGCCTCGACGTGTGCCGCAAGGTCCGCGAGGACCGTCCCGAGCTCCCGATCATCATGCTCACCGCCCGTGCGGAGGAGATGGACATCATCGTCGGGCTCGGCGCCGGTGCCGACGACTACGTGCCTAAGCCGTTCCGGCTGGCCGAGCTCGTCGCTCGCATCAAGGCTCGTCTCCGTGTCGCCCAGGTCGCCCAGCAGATCCCCCGGGAGCTCACGGGCGGCCCGCTCCGAGTCAACACCGAGTCACGCCGCGCCTATCTGAACGGCGACGAGCTCGAGCTGACCTCGAAGGAGTTCGACCTGTTGGCGCTCCTCATGAGCAAGCCCGACGCCACCTTCACGCGCGAGCAGATCATGGCGACCGTGTGGGACGAGAACTACTGGGGGTCCACCCGCACCCTCGACACCCACATCTCGACGCTCCGCCGCAAGATCGGTGACGACTCCGATCCGCCCACGCTGATCGTGACGGTGCGCGGCGTCGGCTTCCGCTTCGAGGGGTAGCCCCACCCGGCCATGCGCCGCCGCCTCGTCGTCTCCACGATCGCGATCGTCCTCGTCGTGCTCGGCACGCTCGCGCTCCCGGTCGGGATCATCGTGTACAACACGGCGGAGGACCAGCTCAACGCACAGCTCGCCGATCAGGCGACCGCGGTTGCCGGCACGATCACCGAGAACGAGTTGCTCGGACGCACGACGCTGTATGCGCAGCTCGACAACGATCTCGCGGCCGGTGAGGGGCTCGAGATTTTCGGACCGAACGGTGAGGAGCTGTACAGCAATCCGGCGGTCGCCGACTCGACACGAGAGGCGATCGCACGAACGGTCGGCGGTGAGACGGTGATCGTGTCGACCTCGGCCGACCTGCTAGACGAGAACTTCCAGTCGCAGCTGCAGGTGCTCCTGTTGTTGGCGCTGGGTGCGATCGCTGCGGCCGCCGGTCTGGCAGCGGTGCAGGCACACCAGCTCGCTCGTCCGCTCGAGCGGCTGTCCCGCCGTGCGGGCGCGATCGGCGAGGGCGACTTCTCACTCGGTCCGTTCGTACGCACCCGGATCCCCGAGATCGACGGCATCGGCTCGGCGCTCGAGACCAGCTCGCAGCGCGTGCACACGATGCTGGCGAACGAGCGGCACTTCACCGCCGATGCGACCCACCAGCTCCGGACCGGGATTGCCGGGATCGCGATGCGGGTCGAGATCATGACGATGAATCCCGAGCCCGACATCGCGAACGAGGCCCGCACGATCCTCGCCCAGACCGATCAGCTCAACGCAACGATCGACGAGCTGCTCGCGGCCGCCCGGAACCGGTCGACGAGCGAACGTGGCGACTTCGACCTCGTCGCCCTCGTGGAGCACCACGTGGAGGAGTGGGAGCCTCGCTACGCGACGGCTCGCCGCCACATCGGCATGGTCGTGAGTTCGGCGCCGCCGCTCGTCCACGGCACGCGCGGTCTGGCCGGTCAGGTGATCGACGTGCTGATCGACAACGCGTTGCGTCACGGCGCCGGTTCGGTGACGGCACTGATCGACGGGCCGAGCGTGACGATCATCGATCAGGGCCCGGGGGTCGACCCCGAGCGCCTGAAGGTGCTGTTCGACGGCCCGGTCGACCCGGCCGCACGCCACGGCCGTGGCCTGTCGTTGGCGCGGCGCCTGGCGCAGGTCGACGGCGCCTCGCTCGACGTCGTGGGCAACCGACCGCTCCGCCTTCGCCTCACCCTCCCGAGAGCCGACTCGGCCCCGAGCGGCAACTGACGCCAGGGCTGCAGAACGTCGTCAGACGCAGGGTTCGGTCGTGAAGTCCTGATGACCTCGCCCCGGCTGGCACGCTTGCGTTGCCCTCCCAGCCGTCACGTCGTACGTCCGGCTGTCGACCTGCTCGATGATCAGCTCCCACCGGACGGCGCCGACGGAGTCATCGAAGAGGTTCGACGTCGTGACCGTCGCCGTCCATTCGGTCTCGCTCCGGCGGTCGATCTCGACGGTTCGGATCTCGTTGACGTCGGCGGCCGGTGCGATGGCGTCGACGAACTCGACGACCGATCCGGCCAACACGTCGGTCGTGTCGTCGAAGGTCAGCGAGCGGTCGGGCTCGATCGTCACGTCCCCGGCCCACTGCGCGGCACCGTTGGCGAACGGGTCGACCCGGGCGAACTGGGTCGCGAGTTCGGAGACGTCGCCGAGGAGGATGCGACCGGCCGGGTCGGCGTCGGCGGCGACGACCAACTCCGGGCCCAAGACGACCTGATCGAGGCGGCCGTCGGCGTAGCCGCGGGCGAGGATCGAGCCGCCGCTACCGAGCTCGTCGGCCACGAACCCGCCGTCGAACGTCGCGGTGAGGTTCGGCATGCCGCGCGACATCCAATCCCCGGCTGGTTCGTAGGTCCAGCTGCGCGTGCTGCCATCCGGGTTCTTCCGGTTCACGGTGAGGGCGGGATACTCGATCTCGACGACGAAGAACGGTGTCTCGAGTGCGATCGGTTCGCCGTTGCGACCGAGCCACGGCACGAGGACGTCGGCGTCGGGCGCCGGTCGGATGGTGTCGGGTCCACAACAGCCGACGCTCACGAGCCCGTCCCGTGTCGGGACCAGCGACGAGTCGCCCACCGTGTTCGCGACGCCGGACCATCGTCCGATCTCGCGACCGGCGTCACCGTCGGCGAGCGTGATGGCGACGACGTCGGCCGCGAGCTCGTCGGGGACGGCTGGCGCAATCGAGAGGTAGACGACGTCATCCGGGCCCGCCGCCAGCACGAAGCCGGCGTCGCCGAACTCGCTCGGCAGGCTCGTAGCGACCTCTGGGACGCCGTGGCGGGTCAGGGTTCGTGCCGTCGGCTCATAGGTGATCGGATGGCCAGCGGCGTCGTGGACGAGTTGCGTGCACTTCGCCGCGCCCAGAGCGCAGGAACCGGGTATGCCCGAGCCCTCCAATCGGAAGTCCCGCCAGTCGGACGTCTCGATGTCGTCGGTCGATGCCGCTGTGGTCGCTGGTGAAGACGTGCTCGTCGCCGGATCGGTCGTCGTGGACGCAGTGGGAGCTGGCGTCACCTCGGTCGGCGGTGGGACGGCCGGTGCGGTGGTCGCCGGTGCGGTCGCGGGGGTCGTCACAGTCGCGGTCGTCGGTACGGTCAACAACGCGTCGATCGGGGCCTGAGACGACGACGGCGTCGACCCGTCGATCGTCACGACGTCGTCGCCGGTGCCGCGTGTGAAGAGGATGCCGGCGCTCAATGCGAAGGTGAGCGCCGCCGCGGCCGTCAACCAACCTGCGACTCGTCGATGTCGAGGTCGGCGCAGCGCCACCGCGGTCGTGCCGGTCGAGGAGTGCACTGCGTCGAGTGCTCCGTCGACGTCGAGGTCAGCCTCTGCCTCGGCGCGTGCCGCGCGTGCGAGCTCGCGCATGCGGTCGTCGAACGGGTCACTCATCGTCGCCTCCGATCTCGCCGGCCCCGTGCTGCTTGCGGAGCGTTCGGCGTGCTTTGAACAGGGCTGCCTTCACGGCGCCTCGACTTGTGCCGAGGAGGGCGGCGATCTGGGCGACCGACAGATCATCGGCGTAGTAGAGCGTGACGATCATGCGATGGCGGTCGGGGAGCGGCGCCACGAGCTCGTTCCAGCGATCGAGCGCCGTGATCGGTGTGCGGTCCTGACGTGTCTCGTCAACGAGTCGGTCGGCGAGTCGGTCGACGGCGCGCCGCTCGGACACCACGGAGCGGTGATGGTCGATCAGGAGGTTCGTCATGACCGTGTGGCACCAGGCCGCCGGCGCGTCGTACGTCGACAGCTCCTCCCAGCGAGCGTGGGCTCGCAGCATCGTCTCCTGAGCGAGATCGCGAGCGATGTCGGCGCGGCCGGTCTTCAGCGCACCGAGTGACACGAGCCGCGGGAACACCTCGCGGAACACCGTGTCGAAGTCGTGGGTCGTCGCCACCGTCACGAACCGTGACACGGATCAGGGGCGTCGCCGGTTACTCGTGGTCGTGACCTGTCCGAAAAAACCAATCGCCCCCTCCAGACGGCGGGAGTCCTGGAGGGGGCGAGCGGAAGGAAACATCAATAGGTTCCCATACCGACTGTCAGTGGCCGGACAACGCGAAGTCAACTTTCCGTGAAATCGGCGACCTCGAGCCGAAGTGAACGCTGATCAGGGTTTTCGCGGTCGACGACGACCCGCAACGTGCTCCCCTCGGGCGCCTTGCCCTCGAGGATGAACACGGCGGCCTGGTCGCCGAGCTCGCGTTGGATGACCCGCTTGAGCGGCCGCGCGCCGAACGCAGGATCGAAGCCGGCCTCGGCCAGCAACGACATCGCGTCGTCGGTGACATCGAGCGCGATCCGACGGTCGGCCAGTCGGCGACGCAGGTGCTCAAGCTGGATCCCGACGATGTGCCGCAGGTCGTCCTCGGTGAGGGCCCGAAACCGGATGATGTCGTCGACCCGGTTGACGAACTCGGGCTTGAAGAACTCGCGCGGATCGCCCGGCAGGTTCGACGTCATGATCAGCACCGTGTTCGTGAAGTCGACCGTGCGACCCTGGCCGTCGGTGAGACGACCGTCGTCGAGCACCTGGAGCAGCACGTTGAACACGTCGGGATGCGCCTTTTCGATCTCGTCGAGCAGCACCACCGAGTACGGGCGGCGACGAACGGCCTCGGTGAGCTGGCCGCCCTCGTCGTAGCCGACGTACCCCGGGGGCGCACCGATGAGGCGCGACACCGAGTGCTTCTCCATGTACTCGCCCATGTCGATGCGGACCATCGCCCGCTCGTCGTCGAACAGGAACTCGGCGAGCGCCCGGGCGAGCTCGGTCTTGCCGACGCCGGTGGGGCCGAGGAACATGAACGATCCGATCGGCCGGTTCGGGTCGGACAGTCCGGCCCGGCTGCGACGGATCGCGTTCGACACGGCGACGACCGCGTCGTCCTGGCCGATCACCCGCTGGTGCAGCATGTCTTCGAGGTGGAGCAGCTTCGTCATCTCCGACTCCATGAGTCGGGTCATCGGCACGCCCGTCCACTTGGAGACGACCTCGGCGATGTCTTCGGCGTCGACCTCTTCCTTCAGCATCGGCTGCTCCGACTGCAGGTGATGGAGGTGGTCGGTCGCCTCCTCGATGCGGCGCTCGAGTTCGGGGATGCGTCCGTAGCGGATCTCGGCTGCCAGGTTGAGGTCGGTCTCGCGCTCGATCTGGGTGCGCAGCTGCTCGAGCTCTTCTTTCAGATTGCGGATCGCGTCGATGCCCTGCTTCTCGGCTTCCCAGTGCTGCTTCATGTCGGCGAGCTGCACGTTGAGGTCGGCCAGTTCGTCGTGGAGCGCGTCGAGTCGCTCCTTCGACGCGTCGTCGCTCTCCTTCTCGAGCGCGACCTGTTCGATCTCGAGCTGGAGGATGCGGCGCTCGACGATGTCGATCTCGGTCGGCATCGAGTCGATCTCGATGCGCAGCTTCGACGCCGCCTCGTCGACGAGGTCGATCGCCTTGTCGGGGAGGAAGCGGTTGGTGAGGTAGCGGTCGGAGAGCGCCGCTGCGCTGATGAGCGCGGAGTCCTGGATGCGCACGCCGTGGTGCACCTCGTAGCGCTCCTTGAGGCCGCGCAGGATGCCGATCGTGTCTTCGACCGTCGGCTCGCCGACGTACACCTGCTGGAACCGACGCTCGAGTGCGGGGTCTTTCTCGACGTACTTGCGGTACTCGTCGAGCGTGGTGGCACCGATCATGCGCAGCTCTCCGCGTGCGAGCATCGGCTTGATCATGTTGCCGGCATCCATGGCGCCCTCGGCGCCGCCGGCGCCGACGATCGTGTGCATCTCGTCGACGAAGGTGATGATCTCGCCCTCGGCGTCGGTGATCTCCTTGAGCACCGCCTTGAGCCGTTCCTCGAACTCGCCGCGGTACTTGGCGCCGGCCAGCATCGAGCCGACGTCGAGCGCGATCAGGCGCTTGCCCTTCAGGCCTTCGGGCACGTCGCCGTCGCTGATGCGACTGGCGAGCCCTTCGACGATGGCGGTCTTGCCGACGCCGGGTTCGCCGATCAGCACCGGGTTGTTCTTCGTGCGGCGCGACAGCACCTGGATGACGCGACGGATCTCGTCGTCGCGTCCGATGACCGGGTCGATCTTGCCCTCGGCGGCGCGCTGGGTGAGGTCTTGGCCGTACTTCTCGAGCGCGGCGAACTTCTCTTCGGGGTTCTGGTCGGTGACGCGATGGCTGCCGCGGACGTCTTTCAGGACGGTGAGCAGCTCATCGGTCGAGACGCCGAGCCGGTCGGCCATCGCGAGCAGCAAGTGCTCGACCGACAGGTAGTCGTCTTTCAGGTCTTTGCGGAACTGGCCCGCCTGATCGGTGACCTGGTTGAGCTCGCGACCCATGCGCGGCTCGTCGCCACCGTGGGCCTGGGGAAGCTTGTCGACCTGGGCGAGGGCGCGATCGCGCACCATGCCCGGCGACTGACCGAGCTTCGCGAGCACGGGCGCGACCACGGTGCCTTCCTGGCTCGTGATGGCCACGAGCAAGTGGTCAGGGGTGAGTTCGGGGTTGGACTTCGCCTTGGCCTGGTCGATGGCCGCGGCGAACGCCTCCTGTGTCTTGACCGTCCAGGTCTTCGGGTCGAACGCCATGCGTGCATCGTACGGTCTCGTCCTAAACTTGACAACAAGCGACTCAGGTTTTCTTCACACTACGATTCAGGCACGGACACGTCGACGGCGACGAGGGCCCCGTCGGCGTCGTAGCCCTGCGCCGAGATCGACGCCAGGAACGCCACCACGTCGGGATGATCGACGTCGGCGACGTGGTCGATGTAGTTGCTCGGATGGTGCCCGACCCCGTCGCCACCGCCCTCGAACACGTCGACGACGTGATCGCCGTTGCGCCGCACGCCCGGATCGAGCACCAGCAGGTCGAGTGCTGCGCCCTGCGCCACGGTCCAGTCGTGCTGGATCGTGCCGAGGGTGATGTCGGCCAGTTCGTCGGCGTGGTCGACGAGGAAGCCACCGGCGTCGACGACCGTGCCGGCGTCGTGGCGGACGGCATCGACCACGTGGCCGACCGCTCCCACCACGTCGAATCGGAGTGCGTCCGACAGCGCATTGGCCCGCTCGGTCACCGATCCGGCCGCATTCGAGTGGCCGAGTCCTTCGACGATCACTGCGGCGTCGCGGTTGTTCTGCAGCACGAGCACGTCGGTGCCCGCGACGACGTCGGGCAGTTGCGGCTGCGAGTGGTAGCCGGCGGCGACCACGTGGGTCACCGTGTACTGCTCGCCGTTGAACGTGGGGTCGGCGGCCAGGTCGAGCGCCGTGTCGGCCCCGAACGAGTGGCCGACGATCATCAACTCCGAACCGTCGGGCACGCCGCGTGCGCGGAGGGCCTCCCACACCAGCGACGCGTACCGGTTGTCGGCGACGCTCGACGAGCGCGAGGACGGGACGGCGTACTGGTCGAGGTCGCGCACGCTGCGGTGCTCGTCGCTGAGGAACAGGTCGGGGCTCGACAGGTCGGTCACGCCCGGCAGGACGACGATGTAGCGGTCGTCGGCGAGTTGGACGACGGCGAACTCGTCCTGTCGGATCTGCATCGGGTCGGACAGGTCGGCGAGCAGGCGCCCGACGAGTGACCGGGCTCGCGAGACGGGGTCGGTGCCGAACACGTGAAGCGGTCGCCGGAGCTCGCCGTCGAACACGCCGCCGAGGTCGCCACCATCCGGGGACGCGCCGAGGAGATCGCGCACGACACCGAACGCGCCGTGCCGTCCCTCGACGCCGCTCGCGAGCCGCCACAGGTCGGTGGCGTCGAGCGGTGTGATGTCGGCGTCGGTGAGTCGGTCGGCCGTCAGCGTGAGGAACGCGGCGTTGCGCCACAGCTCCTCGGCCGACTCCTCGAGCGCCCGCCGCCCGGCGAACCCGTGTCCGGTCAGGTCGAGTTCGTCGAGGCGGGAACGCCACGCGAACGCCTGGTCGTAGAGCGAGTTGCCGATCATCGACATGCCACGTGCGACGGCACGGGCGGCGATCGGGTCGAGGGCGACGGTCATCCCGTGACCCAGCGGGCGGGCGGGATCGGGTGGGGCGTCGACAGTCGCAGGATCAGCGGGAGCGACCGCCACACCATCACCTCGTGGTCGTAGGCCTCGCAGACCGCCGCTCGTCGGTCGCACTCGGCCGCCAGTTCGGTCGCCTCGTCGGCGGCGAGCGCCAGGTGGGTGCCGACCGCGTCGACCGACGCGTCGTGGATCGTCGCCACCGGTCCGAGGGCGCCGATCATCGTCGCGTCGAGTCGGCGGTGGGCGGTGGCGATGTCGGTGAAGCCGGTGCTGGCTCGGCGCAGGTCGGCGGCGGCGTTTCGGTAGGACGAGGCTCGGGACATGGGTCACCTCCGGGTGAGTCCGGGTCGGTTCGGGCGAGGTGCCGATGCCTCACGAACCTACGAGCCGACCCAGTGCGGCGACATGGGGACAACTCCCCGCCGCTACCGGGCGTCGACGCGCCGGCGTCAGCCGCAGGTGATGTCGAACGAGACCGGTTCGGCCCCGTCGAAGTTCGCGCTGCCCGTGATCGTCAGCCCGTCGCGCTCGAACGAGACATCGTTCGTCTCGTCGCCGGAGAAGTCGGCGCCGAGCTCGACGTAGGGCTCGCCGTCGTTCACCCGGAACGTGAACTCGAGGTCGTCGTCGAGCTTCACGATGATGTTGGCGTCGCCCTCGAACGCCGGGTTGACCGCCTCGCAGATGAGGAAGTCGCCGTCGAGGTCGATGTAGCCCCCCGACTCCATGTCGAAGACCTGCGCGAACCCTTCGGCCTCGTACGTCTCGGCGCCCTGCGTGACGGTGGCGGTCGGGTCGGCCAGATCGGCGCCGGGGTCGGCCGGCACCTCGTCGATCTCGACACCGCCTTCCACGAGCGTGGTGGCCACGGCGACGGCGTCGTCGGACGGCGGTGCGGTGGGTGGCGCGATCGACTCGGCACCCGACGCCACATCGGCGGTCTCGACGGCACCGTCACCTCCGTCGACTGCGTCGCTCGAGTCGTCGCCGCCGCCACATGCGGCGAGCGCCATCACGGCGACGAGCGGGACGATCGTTCGGAGGGTGGAGGGGATCCGCATGGGGCGACGGTATCGAACCCCGTCGCCCCTCGCCCGTGGTTTACCGGTCGGCGGCATCAGCCGAGCTCGGCGGCATCAGCCGAGCTGGGCGGCGTCGAGGGCGTAGAGATCGTCGGCGGTTGCCTGCACGGCCGGCAGCAGGCCCTGCACGGTCGGCAGGATCTGCTCACCGAAGAACTTGGCCGACACGACCTTGGCGCGACCGAAGTCGTCGCCCCGTTCGGCGGCGGCCACGGCGCCCTTGGCGACGAGACCGGCGCACACGGTCGTGCCGAGCAGACGCAGGTACGGCGACGATGAGCCGAGCAGGCTCTTGGGGTCGGACTGGCCGACCTCGACGAGGTGCGCCGTCGCGGTGCGGGCCGTCGCGACGGCGTCGCGGAGACGGTCACCGAACGCTCCCATGCCATCGACCTGGTCGGTCGCGGCGGCGTTCTGTTCGCACTCGTCGAGCAGGTCGGTGACGACGCCACCGCCGCGCATGCCGAGCTTGCGACCCACGAGGTCGGCGGCCTGGATGCCGTTCGTGCCCTCGTAGATGGCGGCGATGCGGGCGTCGCGGTAGTGCTGGGCGACCCCGGTCTCTTCGACGTAGCCCATGCCACCGTGGATCTGCACGGCGAGCGACGTCATCTCGTTGCCGACATCGGTGCACAACCCCTTGGTGAGCGGGATGAGCAGGTCGGCGCGCTCCTGCCAGAAGCGGGCCTGGTCGGCGTCGCCGGCGGCCTTCGCGGCGTCGGCTCGGTCGAGCGCGGCGGCGTTGGTGTAGACGAGGGCGCGCATCGCGTCGATCCACGAGCGCTGCGTCATCAGCATGCGGCGGACGTCGGGGTGCTCGATGATCGGGCTCGACGTGCCGGCCGGCGCACCGATCGCACGACCCTGCAGGCGCTCCTGGCTGTACTGGAGTGCGTCCTGGTAGGCGCGCTCGGAGATGCTGAGGCCTTCGAGGCCGACAGAGAGGCGGGCGTTGTTCATCATCGTGAACATGTTCCGCATGCCCTCGTGCTCACCGCCGACGAGCCAGCCGATGGCGTTGTCGTACGACATCACGCAGGTGGGGGAACCGTGGATGCCGAGCTTGTGCTCGATCGACACGACCTCGGCCGCGTTGCGCTCGCCGATCGATCCGTCGGCCTCGAGCAGGAACTTCGGAACGAGGAACATCGAGATGCCCTTGGTGCCGGGAGGCGAGCCGGGCGTGCGGGCCAGCACGAGGTGGACGATGTTGTCGGTGAAGTCCTGCTCGCCCCACGTGATGAAGATCTTCTGGCCCGTGATGCGATAGGCGTCGGCACCCCAGCGCTCGGACGCCTCGGCGTCGGGTTCTGCCTTCGAGGTGACGGCACCGACGTCGGAACCGGCCTGCGGCTCGGTCAGGTTCATCGTGCCGGTCCACTCGCCGGTGAGCATCTTCGGGAGGTAGGTGGCCTTCTGCTCGTCGGAGCCGTGGGCGTGGATCGCGTCGATCGCGCCCTGGGTGAGCAGCGGGCAGAGCGACAGCGCCATGTTGGCGCTGGTGAGCAGTTCCTGCACGGCGATCGCCGACAGCCACGGGAAGCCGGCGCCGCCGTAGTCGGGATCGAACGGCATGGCGCCGAAGCCCGACTCGACCCACTTGGCGTAGGCGGGCTTGAAGCTGTCGGGCGTGACGACCGTGGCGGGGCCACCGTCGCCGGCGTGCCACTGCGAGCCAATGGTGTCGCCGTCGCGGTTGGTCGGTGCGATCACCTCGGCCATGAACCGGCCGACTTCGGCGATCACGTCGTGGATCGTGTCGGCGTCGACGTGGCCGAAGCGCTCGGACGCGGTGATCGAGTCGAGATCGGCGACCTGATCCATCACGAAACGGATGTCATCGAGAGGCGGCTGGTAGTCACTCATCACCCCCAAGGCTACGGGCGAGACGATGGGGTCGGTCAGGTGCGGGGGACTTGGCGGGTGCGGCCTCGGAAGACGGCGATCGTGGTGTCGTCGGTCTCGTCGCGTGTGGCGATGGTGATGTCCCAGAGTCCGGATCGCTTGCTGCCCCATCGCCGGGTGGCGGTGGCGACCAGGGTCTGGCCGGCACGGGCGGGGGCGAGCCAGTCGATCTCGGCGGAGGTCGCGACGGCCGGCATGTCGCCGGAGTTGCTGGCGAAGGCCATGGCCGAGTCGGCGAGCAGGAACACCATCCCGCCGTGCACGATCCCGAGCCCGTTGCACATGCCCGGCTGGATCTCCATCCGCACCTGCGCGCCGTCGGTGTCGGCAGCGATCAGCTCGATCCCGTACGTCACCGCCGACGGATCGTTGGCGTAGAGCGCCGCCGCCTCCTCACTGATCCCCATCCCCGAACCGTACCGCCCGACCTCGGCTCGGTCGGCAGGTGGACGGGCTCTGCCCGGTACCATCGACGGACGTGCCCGCCCGCCGACACCTCGCCGCCGGAATCGTCGCGCTCGTGGCGTTCGCCGGGGTGACGGTCGTGTCGGCCGGAGCGGTCGACGAGCCGGCCCGGGTCGGCTACCGGGCGTGGCGGATCGATCCGCCCGGCTACATCGCCGATCCCGAGCAACGGGCTCGCGTGGCGGTTCGCAACGAGATCAACGCGATCCGTGCCGAGCACGGGCTCGACCCGCTCTCGCTGCACTCGAAGGTCAGCAAGGCAGCGCAGATGCACGCCGACTATCTCGCATCGATCCGCAAGCTCGATCACCTCGGACCGGGCGCCACCGACACTGGCTACCGCCTCCAGCAGGCGGGCTTCTCGTGGTGGGCGTGGGGCGAGAACGTCGGCGCCGGTTTCGGCGACCCGGCCGTGCTCGTCGACACGTGGTTCAACAGCAGCGCCCACCGCGCCCAGATCCTGGGCGACTACCCGTACATGGGTGTCGGCGTCGGCGTGACCCCCGACAACGTCCCGTACTGGGTGCTCGTCGTCGCGGCCGCTCCTCCCTACTGAGCCGACCCGCCCCCGTCGTAGCGTTCGCCGGGCGCTCTGCCACGATGGGGGCATGATCCTCAGCGACCTCGACGTCGGTACCGACGAGTTCGAGCGCGGCACCGGTTGGAGTGTGAAGCCCGAGGGGGCGTGCCGCGGCGACGTGTGCATCCCGCTCGGCGGCGCCGTCCGAGACGGTCGTATCGACGTCCGAGCGGCGGCTGAACGGATGGGGATGCCGCTCGTACGAGACGAGCAGCACGACCTGTGGGCACTCGGTCCGTGGACCGGTTCGGGGCACGCGCTCGTCTCGGCGGAGGCGCCCGAGCTCGCCCTGCCCGACCTGCACGGTGACGATTTCCGGTTGTCGTCGCTGCGCGGCCAGAAGGTGGTCGTGCTGTCGTGGGCGCCCTATTGAGGCTGCTCCCGTGACCTGCCCGTGTGGCGGGAACTGCGCGACGAACTGCATCCGACGGGCTTCGAGCTGGTCACCGTCGGCATGGACACGGTGGGCGCCGAGGCCTGTCGTCCGTTCATCGAGGCGGCGGCACCGACGCACCCGTCGCTGATCGACGAGCACCACGCGATGGCCGAGCTGTTCGGCGTCGTCAACATCCCGAACAGCGTCTGGATCGACGAGCGAGGGACGATCGTCCGTCCGGCCGAGGCGGCACCGCCACCGCGCCGTGAGGAACGGCCCGGCGCCGCGCCGGGCACCGTCCCCGGGCGGTTCGGCGAGATCATGGGTGAGGCCGCCAAGATCCGCACCGACGCCGAGTCCTACCACGCAGCACTGCGCGACTGGGTCGAGCGTGGTGCCGACAGCGAGTTCGCCCTCTCGCCCGACGAGGTCGTCGCCCGGTCGAGGCCCCGCGACGCCGACGCGGCACGGGGCACGGCGCACTTCGAACTCGCGACGCACCTCGAACAGCGCGGCCACCACGACGACGCGATCGCCCACTTCCGGGAGGCGCACCGGCTGGTGCCCGACAACTTCTCGTACAAGCGACAGGCCTGGTCGCTCGAGCCGGGCGCCGACGGCCCCCTCGCCCGCTTCTGGCAGGGTCCGGCCGACGACGACCCCGACGCCTGGCCGTACGACGGTGACTGGCTCACCGACGTGCGCGAGTTCGGCGCTGAGAACTACTACCCGTCGTTCACCCCCTGATCGCGCCGCGATCGGGCCACGACGGGAACACGACCGGGTTCGCCCGGCCCGCTGCGGCGTTTCGTTGTGATACCCGCTCGGTACTCTGCAACGGATGTCCCGCGATCGCGCGCCGTACGTCGCCCAGGGCACCTGGCGGTCCGGCGCGCTACACGTGTGGGGCTGGAACGGTGACTCGGCGGCGTCGGCCGCCTGGCTGTACGGCGGGTTCGGCCGGAGCCAGTGGAGCGGCCGCGGGGAGCAAGGTTGGCACGACACCCCGATCTCCTACGGCGAGCTCGGCCGCATCCAGCTCGAACTCGGCGACGCCGGCCAGAAGGGCGTGCCGGCGGTGCGGCTCGATCCGTTCGGTGCCGCCGTCTGGCTGAGCGAGACCCCGTCGGGCGATCAGCTCAGCGCGTCGCTCGCCTGGTTCGCCCGGCTCACCCAGTTCGCGGTGCGTATCGTCGCGGCCCGGCGCCTCGTGCCCGAGGTGCTCGACGAGGGGCCGTTCACCGTCGCCCGTTGGCGGCCCGTGCTCACCGATGCCCAGCAGGAGGCGCTCGATCACGCGGCCGCGTCGGCACCACCGATCTGCCGCAACGGGTCGTCGGCCACCACGTTCGACATCTTCGCCGCGCTCGTCGACGGCTTGTCGCGCTCGGTCCTCCATCACGCCGGCTGGAAGCCCGATCTGGGGCGGAAGCGGTCGCTCGAGGTGCAGGCCGCTCGTGGCGTGTTCGCCGCGTTGGCGAAGCCCGACCCCGTCGTCCGTTCCGGGAGCGACGAGTTCGAGCGGGCCGTCGCCGAGACGTCGGGTGTGCTCGATCGTCACCGTCGCCGGTTGGGCGGCGAACCGGTCGTGCGTGGCCGAGTCCGACTCACGATCCCCGACGACGCCCACGATCCGTGGGTGATCGATCTCGAACTGGTCGACGACGCCGATCCGGGCCGCTGGTGCACCGTCGCCGACCTGCGTGCCGAGGCCGCACGAGCCCTCGATCTCGCCGGCGGTTCGGTCGCCCGCCTCGGGGCGCTGCACGAGGAAGCCGAACGGCTCGTCACCGCCGTCGCCGGCGCCGTGCCGATGCTCGAGCAGGTCGCCGAGGCCGACCACGACGGCCACGTCGAGCTCGACATCGAGGAGGCCGACGAGTTCATCGATCAGGCGCCGCTGCAGCTCGAACAGGCCAACGTCGAACTGATCGGCCCGGAGCACCTGATCCGGGCGAAGGTGTCGGTGAAGGGCACCGCCAGCGAGGGGCCCACCGACGACCGTCGGGGCCGGTTCGGCAAGGAGGCCCTCGTCGAGTGGCAGGCCGTCATCGACGAGACGCCGATCTCGGCCGCCGACCTCGAACGCGCCGAGGCCGCCGGGGTCAGCCTGTTGCGCACCGGCCATCGCTGGGTCCGCATCGACACCGCGGCGCTCCGCAAGGCGCGCAAGACGTTGAGCGAGCAGGTGGAGGAGAAGTCGTCGATCTCGGCGCTCGAGCTGTTGCGGCTGTTGTCGGGTGCCGAAGGCGACGACGAGATGCCGATCGAGCTCGAACTCGCCGACGAACTCGGGCTCGCCGCCGACGATGCAGCCGCCGACGATGCGGCCGACGCATCGTGGCTGCACGAGCTCGTCGCCGGGCTGCCCGACGACCGCCTGGAGGAGACGAGCGAGGCCGACGGGTTCGTCGGTGAGCTGCGTCACTATCAGCGGCGGGCGCTGTCGTGGATGCAGTTCCTCGCCCGCACCGGGTTGGGCGGCTGTCTGGCCGACGACATGGGTCTCGGCAAGACCGCCACCACGCTCGCCCATCTGCTCGAACGCCCGGGGCCGCACCTGGTGGTGTGTCCGCTCAGCGTGGTGCACAACTGGGAGGCGGAGGCGCATCGGTTCACGCCCGGCCACACCGTGATCGTCCATCACGGTTCCGATCGGCATCAGGGCGAACCGGCACTGTTCGGTCTGGCCGACGCCGACATCGTCATCACCACCTACGGCCTGCTGCCGCGCGACCTCGAGTCGTTGGCCGAGATCGACTGGACCACCGTCGTGCTCGACGAGGCGCAGATGATCAAGAACCCGGCGACCAAGGCCGCCAAGGCGGTGCGCAAGCTGCGCGCCGCGCAGAAGCTGGCGCTCACCGGCACCCCGGTCGAGAACCGGTTGAGTGAGCTGTGGGCGATCCTCGACGCGTGCAACCCGGGGCTGCTCGGGAGCCAGCAACGCTTCCGTGAGGAGTTCGCGACGGCGATCGAACGCAACAACAGCGAGGAGGCAGCGGCCCGTCTCCGCCAGCTGACGCAACCGTTCGTGCTGCGTCGCACCAAGGCCGACAAGCGGCTGTTGCCCGACCTGCCCGACAAGATCGAACAGATCGCGTACGCGCAGCTCACCAAGGAGCAGGCGACGCTGTATCAAGGTGTGGTCGATCAGCTGCTGGTCGACGCGAAGGATCTGGAGGGGATGCAGCGGCGCGGTCGCGTGTTGGCCGCGCTCACCCGACTCAAGCAGATCTGCAACCATCCGGCGCACGCGCTGAAGGACGGGTCTCGTCTCGCGGGTCGGTCGGGCAAGCTCAACCGGTTCGACGAGTTGATCACCGAGTTGCTCGACGTCGACGAGCGAGCACTGGTGTTCACCCAGTTCCGCGAGATGGGCGACCTGTTGCAGGTGCACCTGCAGTCGCGGTTCGAGATCGACGCGCCGTTCCTCCACGGCGGGGTGTCGAAGAACCGGCGTGATCGGATGGTCGCCGAGTTCCAGGAGGGACTCGGGGCGCCGCTGCTGATCGTGTCGCTGAAGGCCGGCGGCACCGGCCTCAACCTGACGGCGGCCAGCCAGGTGATCCACTACGACCGGTGGTGGAACCCGGCGGTCGAAGATCAGGCGACCGACCGTGCGTGGCGGATGGGTCAGAAGCGCACGGTCAACGTGCACAAGCTGGTGTGTCAGGGCACGGTCGAGGAACGCATCGGCCAGGTGATCGACGAGAAGCGTGCGATCGCCGACGCCGTGATCGGTTCCGGCGAGGCCTGGCTCAGCGAGTTGTCGACCGACGAGTTGGCCGACCTCGTCACCCTGGAGGTCCCCCGATGACCAGCCCACCCACCAGGTCGGCCATCGCAGGAAACAGCGACGAAGGAGGCACCGGGTCGGGTGTCGCAGGGAACGGCGACGGAGGAGGAACCGGGTCGGGTGTCGCAGGGAACGGCGACGGAGTCGACGTTTCCGGAGATCACCCGACTCCGGTGACGAGGGTGCGCGCAGTCGACGGGTCGGGTGACTTCCCGAAACTCCGCGGCTTCGCCTCGCCGTTCCGTCCGACACCCGACCCGTCGGGTGATCTGTTCGTCGGGTCAGGTGTCAGAGGTGACGGCGAGGAACGAGCCGTTACCGGCGATCACCTGACCCGGGGTCGGTGCGCGAACCAGCGGTCCGTTCCCGTTCGTCCGAGCGGAGGTGTCGCATGAGCAAGCCACGCAAGCCGTACGGTCCGAACCCGCCCGGTCGCCTGCACGCCACGATGATCAAGGTGCTGGCGGCCGAGATGAGCGACCAGCAGCGCCTGGCGCGTGGCCGCCGCTACTACAACGAGGACGCGGTGATCGACATCGTGATCGGCCACGGCTCGGTCACCGCCGAGGTGCGCGGCAGCCGATACGAGCCCTACGTGGTGACGATGGAGGCCGACGGCGGCTCCGGCGTGCCGCGCCGGAGCGAGCTGTGGGTGTCGTGCTCCTGCCCGGACGACACGGGCACCGGCACCGACCTCTGCAAGCACGCGGTGGCGTCGATGTTCGCGTTGAGCGATGAGATCGCGATCGACCCCGGCCTGCTCGATCGCTGGCGTGCGAGCCGCCGGCGTCCGGCCGCCGACGGTGTGGCCGACGTGACCGAGCTGAACTCGCGTCGTCGTGGCGACATCGAGACCGATGCCGACGACACCCCGCCCGACCATCGGGCGCCGGTCATCCCGTTGCGCGGTCGTGGTTCGACCGAGTCCGGCGGCGAGGACGACGACGCGTACACCGAGCGGACGCCGATCGTCGACGACACCGCCGAGGCGATCGCCGTCCTGCTCGGTGCCCCGGCCGGCGCCGCGCCGCCCGACTTCCCCGATCCCGAACCCGTCTCCCACGCCAGCCTGCGCGACCCCGTGCTCCGAGGCGTACTCGACGACGCCCTCGATCACCTCGAACTCCGCTGGGAGTAACCCGACCCCACCCACTGCGTGCCCCGGACTCCTGGTCGATTGAATCGCCTGGGTGTCCACGGGTGGACTCCTGGTCGATTAAATCGCCTGGGTGTCCACGGGTGGACTCCTGGTCGATTAAATCGCCTGGGTGTCCACGGGTGGACTCCTGGTGGATTTAATCGCCTGGGTGTCCGGGCAGCGGGACACGGGTGAAGGTGCGCTGCGCAACCGACCTACCACGGGTCGCGCGGGGTCGTACACTCGCGGAGGTGTCGCGGGAGATCTCGTCCGTCGTCCAAGCGCTCGTCGACAATGTCGACAAGGCGGTCAGGGGCAAGCATCAGCAGATCCGCATGGCGGTGAGCTGTCTCCTCACCGAAGGCCACCTGCTCCTCGACGACGTGCCCGGCACCGGCAAGACCACCCTCGCCAAGGCGATCGCCGACTCGATCTCGGGCAGCTGGACCCGCGTGCAGTTCACCCCCGACCTGCTCCCGAGCGACATCACCGGCGTCATGGTCTACGACCAGGCGAACGGGGTCTTCAACTTCCGTGAGGGCCCGGTCTTCTCCAACGTGCTCGTCGGTGACGAGATCAACCGCGGTAGCCCGAAGACGCAGTCGGCGCTGCTCGAGGTGATGGAGGAACGTCAGGTCACCGCCGACGGTGTGTCGCGCCGTGTGCCGCGCCCGTTCTTCGTCATCGCCACCCAGAACCCGCGCGACTTCCAGGGCACGTTCCCGTTGCCCGACGTGCAGCTCGACCGGTTCACGATGCGCATCAGCCTCGGCTACACCGATCATCAGACCGAGGTGCGTCTGCTCGAGGACTATCACCGCTCGCAGCGCGACGAGTCGGTCGAGTCGGTCACCGACGCCGAGCAGCTCGAGCGGGTGATCGAGGCGGTCGACTCGATCGAGGCCGCACCGAGCATCAACGACTACATCGTGCGGATCGCCGCGGCGACCCGAGATCACGCCGACCTCCGTCTTGGCGTGTCGACCCGCGGCAGTATCGCCCTGCTCCGTGCGTCTCGGGCGTGGGCGGCGACGGCCGACCGCGACTACGTCACGCCCGACGACGTCCAGGACGTCGCGACAGCGGTGTGCGGTCACCGCATCGCCCTCACGCCGGAGGCCGAGCTGCGCGGCGCGAGTACCTCGTCGATCATCGCCGGAGTGCTCGACGAGGTCGAGGTGCCGCGACGGCGCGACGCCTGATGTCCGGACGCCGCCGCTCCACGTCGGCAGAAGCCGAACCCGGCTCCGACACCGACGCGGCGACCGACGAGGGCCGGGTCCGCCCGGCCGGCCGCTTCCTCACCTGGTCGGGCCTCGGCGCGGCGATTGCAGCGGTCGTGTTCGCGATCGTCGGCTGGTGGTGGCAGTACGAGGAACTGTTCGTGATCGCGGTCGGCTTGGCGGTCGCCGTCGTGGCCGCCGTGTGGAGCGCCCGCGTCGCCCACGCTGCGAGGATCGTGCGCCGCGTCAGCACCCCGCGGGTCGCCCGCGGTGAGCCGCTCCGGGTGCGGTACCGGGTCAACAACCAGGGTCGGCGTCGTACGAACCGGGCGACGCTGGTCGACTCGTGCGACGGCGAACTCGGGGTCACCGAGGTGCCGCCGGTCGCTCCGAAGGACCGCACCGACATCACGGCGACGATCCCGACCCGCCGCCGTGGCGTGCACCGGATCGGGCCGTGGTATCTGGAGCGTCATGACCCGTTCGGGTTGGCGGTCGGCCGGCGGTCGAGCGGTGACACCGGCACGGTCATCGTGCACCCGAAGGTGCATCAGCTCGCCGGGCCGTACGGGGCGATGCACATCGTCGAGCACGAGGCGGTGATCCGCCGGGTGGCGTCCGATCCGCTGAGCGGATTCGTGTCGTTGCGGGAGTACGTGCAGGGTGACGATCCACGCCTGATCCACTGGCCGACCACCGCTCGGATGGGCACGCTCATGCTGCGCGAGCACGTCGAGTTGCGCCGGCCGGAGTTCACGGTCGTGCTCGACACCGCCGCGAGCGTGGCGCCGGCCGACGACTTCGAGGAGATGATCGACGTGGTGGCGTCGATCGCGGTGCACGCGATCCGCAGCGGCGTCGACGTGACGGTGCGCACCACCTCGAAGGAGTACCCGGGCAGCCGCCGGTCGATCGGCGCCGAGCAGACGGTGCTCGATCTCCTGACCCCGGTCGGACAGACCGAGGGCGACTCGATCCTGCGCCTGTCGGAGTTGTTCCGCGACGGACTCGACCACACGGCGATCGTGATGGTCACCGGTCCCGACGGCCCGGCGTCGGTGTTGCCGCGCGGCGACTCGATGTCGATCGTCCGCGTCGGTCAGGACGCCGCGCTCGTGCCCGGTATCGCGCTCGCCGTCGACGATGCGGCCACGTTTGCGCAGAAGTGGCGGCCATGGCGTTGACGACGTCGGTACGGAGCCTGATCGCCGGATCCCTGGGTCTCGTGCTCGCCGTGCCCGTCGCGGCCGGTGGGACGGCACCGGTGCCCGCGCTCGACGACGCGGCGACGTGGACGCAGCGGGGGCGGCCATGGCGCTGACGACGCTGGTGCGGAGCCTCATCGCCGGAGCGCTCGGTCTCGTGCTCGCCGTGCTCGGCGGGACGGTGTTCGACGCGGTGCTGTGGCAGGTCCTGCTCGTGCCCGTCGTCGTGACGGCCGCCGTGATCGTGGCTGCCCGGTGGGGGACGATCGCCGTGGTGGTGGCCGGGGTCGCGTCCGTCGTCGTGACGACCGCGGTTGTCCCGGTGGTGTCGGACGGTTCGGTCGTCGATGCGTTCCCCGGCGTGTGGCGGGCGCCGAAGCGCCTCCTGAGCACCGAGTGGCCGAGTCCGTCCGACCCGGCCATGATCGCCGCGATCGCGCTCCTCGTCGGTAGCGCCACGGCGGTGGCGGTCGGGCTCGCGACGAGCCCACGTTGGCGCCTGCTGCCGCTGTTGCCCATCGCCGTCGCCGGCACGGTCCTGTTGGCGCTGGCGGCGCCCGAGTCGCCCGACGTCTGGTTGTTCGTGGTGACGGTCGTGCTCGTGATCGCCTTCATCGGCTCGGTGCCGGGCCAGCCCGTGCTGAGCCGCCGCTCGCTCGTGCCCGAACGCACCGTGCTCGCGACCGTGGCCGTGATGGCGGTCGTCGGCATCGGTGCTGCGACGGCCGTGGCGTGGGACGACCGGGCCGACCCGCGCGACACCGACGAACCCGAGGTGTCGGCCACACTCCTCGATCCGATCGAGGCGACGGTCGCGATCCGCACGACCGAGCCAGTGCGCGAGCTCGCGACGATCAGCGACCGCTCGGTGCTCGCCCGACCGTCGATGCCCGGCCGTTGGCGGCTCGCCGCGTTCGAGGAGTACGACGGTCAGCGATGGGTGCCCGACATCGACCTCCGTCCGATCGGCGGCCGCCTCGCCACGGTGCCGAACGACGCCGAAGCCGACGTGCTCGACTACCGGGTCCAGTTCGACTCGGACGACCTGGATCTTCTCCCGCTCCCGGGTGCGGCCGTCGTTGTCGACCGCGACGTCGAGACCGACCTCGACCGCGTCGCAGTGCGGTTCATCGAGCGCCCCGGCCCCGACACCGTGGTCGACGCCACTGCCGTGCTCCCTCCGTCGACAGCCGAGGCGCTGGCCGCAAGCGTGGTCGTGGCCCCGGCCGACGAGATCGCGGCCGCCTACACCGATGTGGCTCGCACACTGGCGGGTGACGGCGCCGACGTCGAGCGGCTCGGCCGCTTGGCGCAGGAGATGCGGTTCGGATGGGAGCTCGACGCGGCCGCCGCCGGGTTCGGTCAGCAGCTCGCGCTGATCGACCGCTTCATCGTCGAGACCAAGCGGGGGACGGCGGAGCAGTTCGTGACGGCGTTCGTGTTGCTGGCGCGCTCGCTCGGCTACGAGACACGCATCGCCGTCGGGTTCGACGTGCCGCCCGACGACCTCGGTGCGATCTTCGCCATCCGCACCGAGCACGCGGCGGTCTGGCCCGAGGTGCTCCTCGACGACGGCCAGTGGTTGCCGTTCGATCCGGTGCCCGACTCACAGGCGACCGACGTCGACGACGACGAGCCGCTCCCCGCACAGCAGACACCGGCTGCGGCGCAGCCGCCGGCGGCCGAACCGGTCGAGAGCGATGACGAGATCGAGGAGACCGGCGACGACGACGCGGTGAGTGACACGGGTTGGGGAACCTGGGCGACGTGGGCGCGCCGGGTCGGCACGGTGTCGGCGGTCGTGCTGTTGCCGATCGTGGTGATCGTCGGAGGAATCCTGCTGCTCAAGCTCCGGCGACGGCGCGAGCGGTTGCGTGCTGCCGACCCGGCCGCACGGGTGCGGGGCGCCTGGGCGAACACGACCGACTCACTGGTCGACGCCGGGCTGACCATCGGCCCGTCGTGGACCGACGACCGCATCGCCGACTCGTCGTCGGCGGTGGTGGCGGGTGTGCCGCACGAGACCCGTCGCCTGGCGGCGATGTCGTCGGCGGTCACCTTCGGGACCCGTCCGAACGAGGAGGCGGCCCGGCTCGCCGACGATGCCGCACGCACGGCCTCGGCGATCGATGCCGCCATCCGTGCGTCGCGCACCCGGTGGGAACGGCTCCGCTGGCGCCTGAGTCTGCGTTCGCTCCGCCGCGCCACCCGCAGCCCCGTCACCTGACGCCAGAGTTCGCGGGTCAGGTGCCAGAGGTGACGGGTGAGGCGCAGCCGAACCCGTTACCGGCGGTCACCTGACTCCGGGGTCCTGTGGGTCGGCCCGACGACTCGTTCCCGAGGGTTCGCGCACCGATCCCGGGTCAGGTGACCGCCGGTCACGGCTCGTTCCTCGCCGTCACCTCTGGCACCTGACCCGAAGGCGTTGTCGGGTCGTGGAGGGTCAGGCGGTGCCGAGGAGTTCGTCTTTGAGGTCTCGCTTGACGAACTTGCCGTTGGCGTTGCGGGGGAGGGGTTCGTCGCGGAACCAGACCGTCGAGGGGATCTTGAACTTGGCGAGGCGTTCGGCGAGGAAGGCGCTGAGCTCGTCCTGGTCGAGCGACTCACCCGGCCGGGTCACGACCGCAGCGACGACCTCTTCACCGAGGCGATCGTCGGGCTTGCCGAACACGGCGGCCTCGGCAACGGCCGGATGCTCGTAGATGGCGGCCTCGACCTCGGTGCAGTAGACGTTCTCGCCACCGCGGATCACCATGTCCTTGGCGCGGTCGACGATGAAGACGAATCCGTCCTCGTCGATGCGGGCGATGTCGCCGGTGTGGAACCAGCCGTCGCGGATCGAGTCGGCCGTCGCGTCGGGACGGTTCAGGTAGCCCTTGATGACGATCGCGCCCCGAACGCACAGTTCACCGACCACGTTCGGGCCGGGCTCGAGGACGTTGCCGGCCTCGTCTTCCAGGCGCCCTTCGAGCGTCGGCACGATGCGGCCGCACGAGGCGGGCTTGGCGGTGTAGAGCTTGGCCGAGTTGGCGGTGACGATGCCGTGCGTCTCGGTGAGGCCGTACCCGGTCGAGGGCACGCCGCCCTTCAGCGACTTGTCGATCTTGTCGACCAGGTCGGGCTGGATCGCGGCGCCGCCACCACCCATCGACTTGAGCGACGAGGTGTCGCGCAGCGACCAGTCCTCGTGCATCAGCATCTCGCGACTCATGGTCGGCACGCCCGAGAAGTTGGTGACCTTCTCGCGCTCGATCAGCTCGATCGCCCGACCGGCGTCCCACTTGTACATGAACACGATCGCGCCACCCGCCATGGTGCACGGCTGGAGCAGGCAGTTGTTCGCCGTGACGTGGAACAGCGGGGTGGGCGCCAGGAACACCGGCGGAGCGGCGGGGTCGGCGTCGGCCGGGGCGGGCTCGGGTGCGGGCAGTTCGCCGGCTTCGACGGCCTTCGCCTCGGCGGCACCGGCGACCATGGTCATGAAGACGATGTTCATGATGTTGTGGACCGAACCACGATGCGTCAGCTGGGCGCCCTTCGGGAACCCGGTGGTGCCCGAGGTGTAGAAGATGGTGACGTCGTCGTCGGGGTCGATGTCGGCGTCGGGCAGGGTGGCGGGCGCCTCGTCGGGCTTGACGACGTCGGCCCAGCGGCTCGAGTCGTCGGGAAGTTCGCGGTCGCTGCGGACCGACATGATGTGGAGCGGCGCTTCGGCGCGGAGGGCGTCGAGTTCGGGGAGCACGCGCTCGACGCGCTCGTCGTCGGCGATGAGCACCTTCGGCTTCGAGTCACCGAGGCCGTAGGCCATTTCGGGGCCGGTCCACCAGGCGTTCATGCCGACGGCGGCAGCGCCGAGGCAGGCGATCGCCCAGTAGGAGACGACCCATTCGGGGTAGTTGCGCATCGCGATCGCGACCCGGTCGCCGCTGCCGACGCCGTGCACGTCACGCAGGTGGTTGGCGAGCGAGCGGACCTGGGCGCCGATCTCGGCGTAGGTGTAGCGCTCGTCCTCGAACACGATGTAGGTCTTGTCGCCGTGGAGTTGGGCGATGTCCCAGATCGCCCGCATGTGGGGCGGGGCACTGGGGAAGATGCGGGTGGGGACACCTCGCACGTCGATCTCGGAGACGGCGAATCCCGACCCCTCGGCGGTCAGTTCTTTCCAGGCGGCATCGAAATGGTCGAACACGTCGGCGAGTCTGCCAGACCACCTGTACAGACCAAGTATCGGGTCGGATGATGTCAGACATCATCCGACCAGGTCTGCGTGGTGTCCTCCCGGGTCCGTCGGATGATGTCTGACATCATCCGACCGTGTCAGCTCAGGTGGGAGCGGACGAGGTCGCGGAGTTGGTCGATGTTGACGTCTTTCGCGGAACTGACCCAGACGATGTCGCCGACCTCGAGCCGGCAGCCTTCGGCCAGCTCCTTTTTGCGGGTGCGCCGTTTCGACGACTTCACCTTGTCCATCTTCGTGGCGACGATGGTGTGGGGCACCTCGTTGTCGGCGAGCCAGTCGAGCATCTGCACGTCGAGCGGTGTCGGCCCGATCAGGCCGTCGACCAGCACGAACACGGTTTCGAGGCCCTCTCGTTCGAGCAGGTAGCCCTCGATCATCGGGCCCCAGTCCTTCCGCACGTGTCCGGGCACCTTGGCGTAGCCGTAGCCCGGCAGGTCGACGAGGGTGCCGCCGCCACTGCCACCGCCGCCGACCACCTCGAACACGTTGATCAGCTGGGTGCGGCCGGGCGTGTTCGACACGCGGGCCAGTTGCTTCTGGTTCGCGAGTGCGTTGATCAGCGACGACTTGCCGACGTTCGACCGGCCGACGAAGGCCACCTCGGCGGGTGTGTCGGGCAGTTGGTGGGTGCGGGTCGCCGACGAGACGAATCGGAGCTTCAGCGGCGGGCCTGGCATGCCGAGAGTGTACGAGCGGGCCGGTCGAACGACCGGAGATAACGGTCGACACGGACCCGCGGCCGTATGCGACGATGGAACAGCACCGGGCGGTCCGGTGCGAAAGGAACGAATCATGAAGCGGATGACTGGCAGCGCCCTGGCGATTGTGGCGCTCGTCGGATTGGCGGGCTGCAGCAGCGAGAACATCGCCGAGTCGATCGCCGAGCGAGCGATCGAAGCGGAAGGCGGCGGCGACGTCGACCTCGACCTCTCCGACGGCGAGTTCTCGGTGCAGACCGAGGACGGCTCGTTCGAGATCACGACCGACGAGGACGGCAACGTCGTCATGCAGGCCGAGGACGCCGACGGCAATCAGGTCTTTTCGGCCGACTCCGAAGACGGTGTGACCCAGATCGAGACCGAGGACGGCGACGCCACGATCACCCAGACCGGTGAGGGCGACGACGCCGAGGTCGTGATCGAGACCGAGGACGGCACGGCCACCTACTCCCAGGGCGGCGACCTGCCGGACGACTTTCCGGAGATCCCCCTGCCCGACGACCTGGCGGTGCTGATGAGCCAGCAGTCCGACGCCGGCGACGGCGTGTCGAACGTGCTCGTGGCGTCGGCGCCGGGCGATTGGGAGAGCTACCTCGACGAGCTGACGTCGTTCTTGGAGGACAACGGCTACACCCAGCAGTCGCTGACGACGACGCCGGACGGCGCGTTCTTCCAGTACGTCGATGCGAGTGAGTCGATGTTCGTCTCGGGCGGCGTCGCCGACGATCCCTCGTCGGGCGGCATGTCCCTCAACCTCGCCATCGGCCCCAACTGACGATCTGACGCGCCAGGTCCCGCGGACCTGACCCGCAGGCCTGGGGTTATCCGGTGACGAGGGTGGCGATGGCCCAGACGGCGGCGACCAGGCCGATCACGGCGTAGACGACACTGCGGGTGAGCGGGGCGCGCTCGAGCGCGTCGTCGGACTTGTGCTGCTTCGGGGGTCGCAGGATCGCCGCCACGTTGCCGACGAACAGCGCCCCGCCGAGCGCCAGCAACAGGTAGAGGATCAGATCCTCGCCGAGGAACAACATACGTCCCCGAACCTACCGACCGCGGCGCCCTCCCCGCCCTTCGTTCATGTCGCGCTCAGTTCCGTCATCGGAGCTGAGCGCGACATGAACGGGTGGGGTCGGGGGGTCAGCGGTCGCTGACGAGGTGGCCTCGGCGGTGTCCGCCCTGCCAGTCCTCCTGGACCGGGGCGTCGCTGACGCCGCCCAGCAGGTTGAGCTGCGGTCGCTCGCGCATCGAACGCTTCATCTCGGCGAAGCCCGGGAAGGCGGCCAGCTTGGTGACGGCGTCCCAGAGTTCGAGCGCCTCCTCGTCGGAGGGGACGCGGGAGATGACCGGCCCGAAGAACGACAGGCCGTCGGGCGGCTGGAACGTGATGAGCGGCGTGCCGACGTCTCGTCCGGTGCGCTGCAGCGCCATCTCGCCTTCGGCGTCGATCATTGCGTCCCACGAGTCGTCGTCGAGCGCGTCGGCGAAGCGGATCGGCAGGCCGGCGGCTTCGAGCACCGTCTCGAGGTGGTCGGGCTTGGCGAGGGTGGCGGCGTCGACCGAACCCTCCGGCTCGTCCCAGTAGGAGTGGCCGAACGCGGCGACGAACGGGCCGAGGGCGTCACGGCCGAGCTCGTCGCGGATCGCAGCAGCGACACGCAGCACGCGGAGGCCGGCAGTGTGGCCCTCGTCGTAGCCGGGCGGGAACTCGGTCGCGTAGTCCTTGTCCTTGTTGATCAGGCGAAGGGAGATGAAGCGCCAGTCGACTTGGAAGTCGCGCTGCGCCGCCACCTTGGCGACCCAGCGGGACGTGATCCAGGAGAAGGGGCAGATCGGATCCCAGAAGAACTCGATGTCGTAGGCGGGATCGGACGGCGGGGGCACCGTGGAGGTCATGCCCGGTGTAACCCGACCACCCCGGTCACCATTCCCTCACAAACGGGTCGGGTGTCGTACGGAACGGCGACGGAGTCGACGTTTCGGGAGATCACCCGACCCGGGTCGCACACCGTAAGGAATCCGGAGTCGGGTGATCTCCGGAAACGCCTCGGCTGCGCCTCCTCGTTCCCTCCGACACCCGACCCGCTTCAGGGCTGCGCCTCACCCGTCACCTCTGGCACCCGACCCGGTGACCTGACCCTCAGGCGACGGTGCTCGTGTTGAACTTGCGGATGGCGAGGGTGGCGAAGACCGCGGTGATGCCGAACGACCACAGCAGCGAGTAGATCGCGTCGTTGCCGACCGGCAGGCCGTTGTACAGCGCACGGGCCGCGTTGGTCACGATCGTGAACGGGTTGGCGTTCGCGATCGGCTCGAGCCAGTCGGGCATCGTCTCGGGCGGCACGAACGCCGACGACACGAACGTCAGCGGGAACATCCAGATGAAGCCGGCGGAGTTCGCCGCCTCGACCGACCCGACCGACAACCCCATCAGCGCCTGCACCCAGCTCAGCGAGTAGCTGAACAGGAGCAGCAACAGGGTGGCGAGCGCCGCCTCGACCAGCGTGCCCTCGAAACGGAACCCGATCGGCCAGAACGCGATCAGCAGCATCACGAAGAACGTGAACAGGTTGCGCACCAGGTCGCTGAGCGTGCGGCCGACGAGCACGGCCGACCGTGCCATCGGCAGCGAGCGCAGCCGGTCGACGAGCCCCTTCGAGAGGTCTTCGGCGATGCCGACACCCGTGAAGGCCGAGCCGAACACGACCGACTGGGCGAAGATGCCGGGGATCAGGAACTGGTCGTAGTTCGAGAAACCCGGTGCCTGGATCGCGCCGCCGAACACGTACACGAACAAGACGATGAACATGATCGGCTGGATCGTGGCGAAGATCAGCAGCTCGATGTTGCGGGGGATGATGCGCAGATGGCGCTCGGCTTCGACCCACGAATCGTGGACGGCCCAACGGACGCGGCTCATGCCGACACCTCCTCGTTCTCGTCGCTGGTCGTTCGCCCGGTGAGGGTGAGGAACACGTCGTCGAGCGTGGGTCGGTGGACCTCGACGTCGAGCACGTCGACGCCGGCGTCGTCGAGCGCACGGATCACTCCGGGCACGACCCGGTCGCCGGCGTGGATGGGGGCGGTGAACGTGCGGCCCTCGCCCGACACCTCGACCTCGCCGGTGCACAGCGGCCGCAGCGTGCTGAGCGCCGCCTCGCGGTTCTCGACCCTGGCGATGCTGACCCGCAGACGATCGCCGCCGATCCGGTCCTTGAGCTCGTCGGCGGTGCCGTTGGCGATGACCTGGCCGTGGTCGATCACGATGATCCGCTCGGCGAGGCGGTCGGCCTCGTCGAGGTACTGGGTGGTGAGCAGCACGGTGGTGCCGTCGGCCTCCAGCTCTTCGATCAGCTCCCACATCGCGAGCCGGCTGCGCGGGTCGAGGCCGGTGGTGGGCTCGTCGAGGAACAGCACCGAGGGCTTGGCGATCAGGCTCATCGCGATGTCGAGCCGGCGGCGCATGCCACCGGAGAAGCCGTTGACGACCCGGTCGGCGGCGTCGCTCAGGTCGAACCGTTCGAGCAGTTCATCGCCCCGGGCGGCGGCTTCGGCCTTCGTCATGTGGAACAGGCGGCCGATGTACGACATGTTCTCGCGAGCGGTGAGACGCTCCTCGACCGCCGCGTACTGGCCGGTGAGGCCGATGCGACGTCGCACCCCGTTGGGGTCGTTCACCGCATCGACACCGTCGACGAGCGCAACACCCGAATCGGGGCGGAGGAGGGTGGTGAGCACGCGCACGGTCGTGGTCTTGCCGGCGCCGTTGGGGCCGAGCAAGCCGTAGATGGCGCCGCGCGGCACCTGGAGGTCGACGCCGTCGAGGGCCTTCGTGTCGCCGAACTGCTTCACGAGGCCACGCGCGTCGATCGCAAGATCCGGTGTTGCGTGGAGGGTCATGTCGGCCAGTCTGCCTTGGGGGTGTGACGGAGTGGCCGGAGGTTTCGCAGGTTCACCGCTCGTTCATGCACGACGGTTCATCGCCGGGCGGCGAAGAACTCCTTCAGGATCCGGCCGCATTCGTCGGCGAGGATGCCCGATTCGACCGGCACGCGATGGTTCAGCTCGGTCGTGTTGGTGATGTCGAACACGCTGCCGGACGCACCGGCTTTCGGGTCGGTCGCCCCGTAGACGAGGTGTCCGAGGCGGGCGTTGACCATCGCCCCGGCGCACATCGTGCACGGTTCGAGGGTGACGACGAGGGTGCAGTCGAGGAGCCGCCAGTGACCGATGTGGGCCGCCGCGTCGCGCATGGCGAGGATCTCGGCGTGGGCGGTGGGGTCGCCGGTGAGTTCGCGTTCGTTGTGGCGAGCGGCGATCACGACTCCGTTCAGCAGCACCACCGCGCCGACCGGCACGTCGCCGTGCTCCGCGGCCGCCCGCGCCTCGTCGAGCGCGAGCTGCATCGCCACGTCGGGTTCCATGCCGCCCAGTCTGCCCGAACCCTCCGGGTCGGGTGTCGTACGGAACGGTGAGCCGCAGCCGAGGCGTTTCGGGAGATCACCCGACCCGACGATCAGAGCCTGCGGTTGTACCCGGGTCGGGTGATCTTCGGAAACGTCGACTTCGTCGCCGTTCCCTGCGACACCCGACCCGGGGGGGGTTCAGGAGGGGGGCGGGACCTTGTTGCCGTTGAGGAAGGCGTGGGCGGCCCAGCCGAGGGCGCCGCCGATCAGCGGGAAGACGACGAACGCCCAGACCTGCTGGATGTGATCGGTGCCGGCGAAGAGAGCGGCGCCGATCGAACGGGCCGGGTTCACCGAGGTGTTGTCGACCGGGATCGTCGCCATGTGGATACCGGCCAGCGCGATACCGGCGACCAGGCCGCCGAAGCCCACCGGGTAACCCTCACCGGTCGTGCCGAGGACGACGAAGGTGAGGATCGCCGTGAACAGGATCTCGACCACGATGACCGAGCCGAGGCCGAACGGTGTGCCGAGTGTGTCGCCCCAACCGTTCGAGGCGAACACTCCGGTGGCGTCGAGGTCGCCGCCTTCGGTCGCGATGTAGAGCAGGAGACCGCCGACGATCGCACCGACCACCTGGGCGCCCATGTAGAAGCCGGCCGTCTTGTTGTCGATCTTCTTGGCGAGCAGGAACGACAGGGTGACCGCCGGGTTGATGTGACAGCCCGAGATGTTGCCGATCGTGTACGCCATGATCGTCAGTGCGAAGCCGAACGCCAGCGCGATGCCGGGTGCGCCGACCGCCTCGATCGCGAAGATCGCCGTACCTGGACCGATCAGCATCAGCACCATGGTGCCGATCGCCTCAGCGGCGTACTTCTTCATGTCGTCGTCGAGCATCGTTGCTCCCTTTCCCGCAGGGTTGGTCGGACGCACTGGAGCGTAGATCAGCGTCCCTTTGTGAATGCGTGATCCTCATCACTCCGACGGGTGACGGCCGTCCGGTCGGGTCGGGTGTCGTAGGGAATGGCGAGGCGCAGCCGAGGCGTTTCGGGAGATCACCCGACCGACGATCAGAGCCTGCGGTTGTAACCGGGTCGGGTGATCTTCGGAAACGTCGACTTCGTCGCCGTTCCCTGCGACACCCGACCCGGTCAGGGGTTGAGGTGGCGGACGGTGTCGACGTCGCGGGCGAGCTGTTCGGTGAGGGCGTCGAGGCTCTCGAACCGGTGCTCGTCGCGGACCCGGTGGGTGAGCGACACGGCGATGCGCTGGTCGTACAGATCGATGTCGACGTCGAGCAGGTGGGCTTCGATCACGAGCCGGTCGGACGCGTCGACGGTCGGACGGACCCCGACGTTCACCGCCGCCAGATAGTCGACACCGTCGTGCCGCACGTGCGCGGCGTACACGCCCTTGGCCGGGATGACCCGGTCGGCGGGCGGTTCGAGGTTGGCGGTCGGGAACCCGATCGTGCGGCCGAGCTGCTGACCACGCTGCACGATGCCGGTGATGGGGTACGGCTCGCCGGTCAGTTCGATCACGGCAGCGATGTCGCCGGTCTCGACCGCGGTCCGGACCCGTTCGGCGGTGACCGGCCCGGCGTGGTCGACGACCCGGTCGACCTCCACGACGTCGACGCCGCGCGTGCGGAACTCGGCACGGACGTCGGGGTACGCGTCGGCGATGCCGTCGGGCGCACAGGCCATGACGACGAGCGCCGGGTCGAGGCCGGCGACGATCGAGTCGGCGACGTCGGTTGCGTCGACGGAGTCGAGCGGCACGGCGAGCACCCGGATCTGGGACACGCCGTATCGGAGCAGGGCACGCGAGCGCTCGGCTTGGTCGTGCAGCACCCGGTCGCGGCCGACGTCGAACACGACGGCGACGAGTGGGCGTTCGGCGAGGCGGGCGACGCGTGCCGCTGCCTCGAGGAGGTGGCGGTGGCCGAGGTGGAACCCGTCGAACTCGCCGAGCACGACGACGGGCTCGCGCGTCGGCATCGGATCGCCGAGGGAGGGGTGTCGTGAGGCGCTCATCGGTCGTTCACGGGCTGTCCAGCGGAGGAGGTGGGATTCGAACCCACGGAAGGTTGCCCTTCACACGCTTTCCAAGCGTGCCGATTCGGCCGCTCTCGCACTCCTCCCGAGTTGTCGCTGCGAGGCTATCGCCGGACGACCCCACTCGGGCCGGGTCACCGGGTCAGGTCCGCGGGTCAGGTGCCAGAGGTGACGGGTGAGGCGCAGCCGAACCCGTGACCGGCGGTCACCTGACCCGGGGTCCTGTGGTCTGGCAAAGCGGCTCGTTCCCTGGTTCGCGCACCCACCCCGGGTCAGGTGACCGCCGGTAACGGCTCGTTCCTCGCCGTCACCTCTGGCACCTGACCCGGCTCTTCGTCAGGTGTCGTGGGCGAGCCAGGTGGCGAGGTCGGTGGCGACCCGGGCTTCGGGGGCGTGGTCGGGGGTCGACTCGCGCAGGACCGCGTTCCACGCGAGTTCGAGGCCGCGGTGGCCGCACGGGATGGCGGCGACCTTGCCCTCCTCGATCGACGGGCGCGTCGCCCACCGGCTGAGGATCGACACGCCGAGCCCGGCCGCCACCATCTCGACGATGGCGCCCGTGTCCTCGATCACCAGCACCGAACTCGGCACGACGCCCGACGGGCGCACGAACCGGTCGTACTCGAAGCCCGGCGACGGTGTCCGGCCGTACGTGAGGTACGTCTCGTCGGCGAGCGCCTCCGGCTCGACCCATCCCCGGTCGGCCAGGGCGTGGTCGGGCGCGGTGAGCAGCACGAGCTCGTCGGTGAACAGCGGCCGGGTCACAACCGGCCCGGACGGGCTGCCGGGTGCGAGCACGACGTCGACGTCGCCGTCGAGGAGTCGGGCACCGGGCGCGTCGCCGACGACGACCAGTTCGAGCAACACGTCCGGCAGCGTCTCGACGAGTCGTCGGTGGTAGCCGGGCAGCCAGTGGTAGCAGTCGTACGAGCCGACGCCGATCCGGACGACCTCGGCGGCAGCGCCGGCGGCGCGGATGACGTCGCGCTCGGCGCGGAGCAGGTCGGGGAGGGCTCGGGCGGCCGACTGGTAGAGCCGCAATCCGGCGGGCGTGGGCTGGAGGCCGCGTGCCGGGCGTCGTTCAAAGAGTGGTTGACCGATCCTTCGTTCCGCTTCGGCGAGGCGGTGGCTCACGGCCGACTGGCTGACCGAGAGGTGGTCGGCGGCGGCGGTGAGCGAGCCGGCGTCGACGATCGCCTGCACGGTCGCGAAGTGGTGGAGCTCGAGCCTCGGGTGCACCCGGCCAGTCTGGCCAAACATGAGCAGTGCTCATGGAAATCACGCAGGATTCTCAGTTGCTTCATATGGCATCCGCTGGCTTGCTGGAGCGGTCCCCGTACCGACCCGCTCGACCAGGAGGTTTCCTTGTCCACCCTCGCCCGCTTCGCCGACCCCGAATCCGACCGACTCGACGGGATCGTCGACCTCGAGCGCTACCCGATCGAACGTCCCGGCTCCCCCGAGTGGTGCGCCGTCGTCGCCGATGCTCGGGTGTCGATCGAGGCCGACGGCTGCCTCAGCCTGCCCGGCTTCCTCGACGCCGATGCACTCACGGATGCGCACGCCGAGGTGGCGTCGCTGGCCGGCAAGGCCGTTCGTCGAGAGGCGTGGTCGAGCGTCTACGCCCGCATCGAGCTGGAGGGCGACATGGCTCCCGACGACCCTCGACGGGTCGAGGTGCGCCGCTGCCTCGGCCACGTCACCCGCGACCAGATCGCTCCCGACACGGTGGTGGCTCGGCTCTACGCCTCGCCGGTGTTCAAGGCGTTCGTCGCCGGCTGCCTCGGGCTCGAGCGTGTGTACGAGTACGCCGACCCGTTGGCCGGCCTGATCGTCACGGTCGTGCCCGACGGTGGTGAGCTGTCGTGGCACTACGACACGAACGAGTTCGTCGTCTCGCTGATGACGCAGCAGCCCGACGATGGCGGCCTGTTCGAGTTCTGTCCCGACCTGCGCAAGCCGTCGGACGAGAACATCGACGGGCTCGGCCGTGTGCTGCGCGGCGAGGCCGACGAGCTGGTGCACACCCGTGCGCTCCGGCCCGGCGATCTGCAGATCTTCCGTGGCCGTTACTCGCTGCACCGCGTGACGCCGGTACGCGGCGAGCAGGAGCGGCACGTCGTCTGCCTCGGCTACGCCGACCGCCCCGGCGTGATCGGCCCGGTCGACCGGACCCGTGCGGTCTACGGCCGTGTCACCGAGGCGCATCTCCTCGCCGAGGGTCGGGCCACGACTGCCGCACCCGACGGGCTGGTGCTCTGATGGCCCCGGGAACGACAGCCGACCAGGACCGGCACGACCGCCACGATCTCGAGCTCGGCCGCCTGGCCCGGCTGCGTGAGCAACTCGTCGCCGCCGACTGCGACGCCGGTGTGTTCGTCGACCCGATCAACATCCGGTACGCGACGGGCACGTCGAACATGCAGGTGTACTCGCTGCACAACCCGTGCCGATACGTGTTCGTCCCGGTCGAGGGGCCGGTCGTGCTGTTCGACTTCAAGGGCTGCGAGCACCTGTCCGACGGCCACCCGGCGGTGTCGGAGGTGCGTGACGCGACGAGCTGGTACCACTTCGTCACCGGGCCCCGCACCGAGGAGTTCGCCCGCCGGTGGGCCGACGAGATCGTCGACCTGCTCGGCGCCGGCGGTTCGGGAGGACGGCTCGCGGTCGACCGGCTCGACCCGTACGGGCTGCGGGCGCTGGAACGCCACGGCGTCGAGGTCGTCGACGGGCAGGCTGTCGCCAACTTAGCCAAGGCCGTGAAGACCTCGGCCGAGGTCGACGCAGTGCGGGTGGCGATGGCGGCGTGCGACGAAGTGATCGCTCAGATGCGCACGGCGTTCCGTCCGGGCATGACCGAGCAGGAGCTCTGGGGTGTGCTGCACCGCGCCAACATCGCAGCGGGCGGCGAGTGGTTCGAGACCCGTCTCCTCACCTCGGGACCGCGCACGAACCCGTGGTACCAGGAGTGCTCGGACCGGGTCATCGAACCGGGCGACCTGGTCGCGTTCGACACCGACCTGATCGGGATCGGCGGCTACTCGATCGACATCTCGCGCACCTGGGTCGCCGGCGACGCCCCGCCGTCGGACGAGCAGCGTCGGCTGTACACGGCGGCGTACGAGCAGGTGGTCAACAACATCGAGCTGATCCGGCCGGGTGTCTCGTTCCGGGAGCTGTCGGAGAAGGCGTGGCTGCCGCCGGAGGGGTTGCACTCCCGTACCAACGCGTGTGTCGCGCACGGGGTCGGGATGTGCAACGAGTACCCGCTGATCGTCAACCAGGACCACTTCCCGGGCGGCGGCTACGACGGCGTGATCGAGGAGGGGATGGTGCTCTGCGTCGAGAGCCTCGTCGCCCCACCCGGCGGCCCCGAAGCGGTGAAGCTCGAAGAACAGGTGCTCGTCACCGCCACCGGCGCCGTCCCCCTGTCGTCCACCCCCTACGACGACGTCTTCCTCGGTTGATCCACGGACGTGACGGATGGTCGGATGAGGTCAGACCCCATCCGACTTGGTCGTGCGTCGAGTGCCGTGGCGGTGTGTCAGATGGGGTCTGACCTCATCCGACGGTACACTCGGGGGCACTCGTCGTTCCCGGCGGGTGAGGTGATGACCGGGTCCTGTGCAACTGGCGCCCGTGAACCAGGTCAGGCCAGGAATGGAGCAGCCTTCATCGGCATCGTCGGTGTGCCGCAGATCGCCTGGTCATCGCCTCACCCGGCGGGAACGTTCGCGTCCGGGCCCGGTTTGGGCGGCCGCTCCGACGGATATCGGTGTGGCGTGGAGACGATCGACTACCTCGCCATCTATCTGGACGATCATCGTGCCGGTGCGGCCGGCGGTTCCCGACTCGCCCGTCGCATCGCCGACCAGTACGGCGAACGTCCCGGCTTCGAGGCGGCGCACGATCTCGCCGACGAGATCGCAGCCGACGTCGACGAGCTCGAACGGATCCGCGAAGAACTCGGCGTCGACGGCAGCTGGCAGAGTGCGTTGAAGCGGACGTTGGCGGTCGTCGGTGAACAGGCGGGTCGCTTCAAGCTGAACGGGCACCTGTTCGATCCGAGTCCGCTGTCGCCGGTCGAGGAGCTGGAGGGCATGGCCGCCGGCATCTTCGTGAAGCGTGGGCTCTGGACGACGCTGTTGCAGCTCGCCAAGGACCCCGCTTTCGTCGGCGAACTCGACCCGACGGCGCTCGAACGACTGGTCGATCGCGCCGACGAGCAACTCGTCGTCGCCGAGCAACTCCATCACGCCGCCGTGTCGCAACTCGTCTGACTTCGGCCCTCGACTCTCCTACGGTGGGTGGATGATCATCACCACCACCGAGACCGTTCCGGGACGCGACATCCGGGAGATCCTCGACGTCGTGTCGGGCAACACGATCCGCTCGAAGAACGTCGGTAAGGACATCGGTGCGGGCTTGAAGAGCCTGGTCGGCGGCGAGCTGCGGAGCTACACGGCGATGCTGACCGAGGCCCGCGAGGAGGCGAAGCAGCGGATGACCGAATCGGCGCAGGTGCTCGGCGCCGACGCGATCGTCAACGTGCGCTTCACCACCTCCCAGGTCGCCGGCGGCGCCGCCGAACTCCTCGCCTACGGCACCGCCGTCAAACTCACCTGACCCGCGGTCGGTTGATGTCAGACATCAACCGACCGGTTCACCGTGGGCGTCGGTTCGTGGGTGGTCGGTTGATGTCTGACATCAACCGACGTGGTCGAGGAGGTAGGTGACGAGGGCGTCGATCTCGTCTTGGGTGACGGTGAGGGTGGGCATCCAGGGCACGCCTCCGGCGTAGGCGGGGGAGACGAAGACAGCCGGGGCGACGATCGATTCGGCGATGTACTCCTCGGCCGTCATGCCGGGGCGTCGGTCGCCCGCCCAGTCCACGGCGCGGCGGAGCGACGGCGCCCCACCGGGGCGTGCGGTCGAACTCGGTCCGTCGTGGCAGCTCGCGCAGCCCTTGGCCTCGAACAGGCCGGCACCCTCGAGCGCCGCTGCCTCGGTCGACGAGTCGGTGTCGCTGTTCCAGAACGTCAGGGTGAGCGCGACCAGCACGACGGAACCGAACGCGGACAGGCGCCCCCACCGACTCATGCCGGAGCGAGGCGCCGGCGGCGGGCCAGGGCGAGGTCGGCCACCGCGACACCGGCCAGCAGCAACGCACCGCCGAGGGCGACCCATCGCAGGTCGGACCAGGCGAGGAACGAGCCGGCGTCGGGCGCCTGCACCTCCACCGAACCGAGTTCGTGGTCGCCGAACCAGCCCATCCGGATGCGCCAGTCGTAGCGGCCGGCGGTCTCGGGCCAGGTCACGGTCGCGACGTAGTGGCCGGTCTCGCCGGTGCCGATTGCCGGGAAGAACGTCGGGTCGCCCGTCCCGTCGACGAGGCTGATGCCGACGTCGCCGTCGAGATCGGCGGGCCGGACGCCATGCTGCAGGATCGTGAACGACACGTCTTCGGTGGTGCCGGCTTCGGCGTCGGGGGTGGCGTCGAGCGATGCGATCGCCCAACCGCCGGCTCCGGCCGGTGCGCCCACACCGGCGAGCGCAACAACCGTCAACGTCACGGCGGCGAGGGTTCGGACGAGGCGTGAGGTGCTGAATGCCGTCATGACCCGTCCGACACCGGTCAGCCGGATCGGGTTCCGTTCGCGAACGCGAGGGCTTCGTCGAGCTCGGTGAAGCCCTCGACGCGGAACAGCACCGTGCCGTCCTGCCACAGGAGCGTGTTCGCCGCGACGCGGGTGACCTCGAACTCGCCCTCGGGTGTCTCGTACGCGACCTGATGGGATCCGCCGGCGATCCACAGCCCGGGCCGGCCACCGACGTCGACGTCGCTCACCTGGTCGGACGACTGCACCGTCTTGGTGATGCCGATCTCGGACAGCCCTCCGTCGATCGCAGAGACGAGCACCTCACGGCCGTCGACGGTCACGACTCGGGTCTCACCCGGGCCGGGGAGATCGAACGACTCGGTGACCGGCTCGAGCTCCACGGTCGGGTCGACCTCGATGGTGACCCCATCGAGCCCGAACCACCGCGCCATCGCGTCGCGACTCGCCGGCGTGACGACGAGTCCGATCACCAGCACGATCACGGCGGCGGCGGCCAACCAGACCGTTCGTGCCGGACGGTCCGGGGTGGCGTCGTCTCTGATGCGCACGAGCACGTCGTCGATCAGACGGTCATCGCCGTCGTCGCCGCTGACGTCGCCGCCGAGGTCGAGGTTGCGGCCCAGCGCCTCGAGCCGCGTCACCACGTCGTCGTGGGTGGTGTTCATCGCCCCTGCTCCTCGAGCTCGCGCGCCATCCGGTCGAGGGCGCGCGACGTGCGCGATTTGACGGTTCCGACCGGCACACCGAGCACGTCGGCGGTCTCGGCTTCCGTGAGACCGGCGAGGAATCGGCAGCCCAGCACCTCCCGGTCACGACGGCCCAGGCGCCCGAGCGCGGCGGCGACACGCTCGTGTTCGAGGCGCCGCTCCGCTGCGACGTCGGTCGGTTCGGCGGTGTCGGTCGATCGGAGGCCCAGTCGGAAGTGGCGGTCCTCGTGTCGCCGCCGGCGGGTTCGACCGCGGACATGGTTCTTCGCCTCGTTGGCGACGACGCGCAGTAGCCACGACCGTGCGGAGCTCTCGCCGCGGAACGTCCCGAGTCGACCGTGGGCGCGTACGAACGCCTCCTGGACGACGTCGGGTGCGTCGTCGGTCGATCCGGTGATCACGGCAGCCACCCGCAGTGCGGCGCCGCGGTGGCGCCGCAGGAGCTCACCGAAGGCGGCATCGTCTCGATCGAGGGCGCGCGTGACCAACGCAGGGTCATCGACATCGGTCCATCCTCCAGCGGTCATCGTCGAACACAGTCTCGTACCCCGTCCGACACCGCCGCAGCCGATCGCGTTCCCGTCGGTCGGTGTCGGTTCGGTTGATGTCAGACCAGAACCGACCGGGTCGTCGTGGGCCGACTTCGTGGGTGGTCGGTTCTCGTCTGACATCAACCGAGACATCGACCGGCGAGGGGGTACTGTCGGCCGGCATGAAGGTGCATCTGGTCGACGGGACGTACGAGCTGTTCCGGCAGCACTTCGGGTCGAAGAACCGGCGCGGTGAGTCGGGCTCCGATTCGGGGCCGTACGACGCGACGATCGGGGTGCTCACCTCGACGCTGCAGCTGATCGAGGACGGCGCCACCCACGTCGGTGTGGCGAGCGACCACGTGATCGAGTCGTTCCGCAACGAGCTGTGGGACGGCTACAAGACCAGCGAGGGCATGCTGCCCGAACTGCTCGAGCAGATCCCCCTCATGGAAGAGGGTCTGATGGCGATGGGCGTCACCACGTGGGCGATGGTCCAGTGGGAGGCCGACGACGCGCTCGGCGCGGCGGCCGCGGTGGCCGACGCCGACGAACGGGTCGAGCAGGTGTTGATCGTCACGCCCGACAAGGATCTCGGCCAGTGCGTGAAGGGTCGCCGGGTCGTGCAGTACGACCGGCGCAAGCGCGAGATCATCGACGAGGACGGGGTGCGCGAGAAGTTCGGCATCGAGCCCGAGTCGATCCCCGACTACCTCGGGCTGGTCGGCGACACCGCCGACGGCTTCCCCGGCCTGCCGGGCTGGGGCGCCAAGAGCACCGCCGCCGTGCTCGCGCGTTATACCCACCTCGAGAACATCCCGACCGAGGCGAGCCTGTGGGAGGTCGAGGGGTTGCGGGGCGCCGCCAAGTTGTCCAAGACACTGCAGGACAACATGGAGTTAGCGGTGCTGTTCCGCATCATCGCCACCGTCGACCTCGACGTGCCGGTCGGCACCGTCGACGAATGGGAGTGGCAGGGCCCGACCGACGACTTCGCCGCCTTCTGCGACCGCATGGGCGTCCCCGCCCTCGCCGGTCGAGCCGCCGCCCTCGCCGGCTGAACAGAAGGGGTCAGGCACCTTCTGTTCTCAGGAGTCCGGGCGACGCGACGAACTGAGAGAACAGAAGGTGCCTGGCTGGATTCCAGTGGTCAGTGCAACACGAGTTGGTCGAAGACTTCTAATGGTGTCAGGAAGCTGTGGCGTTTGCGTGGCCGGTTGTTGAGTTTGTGAGCGATCGCGTCGAGTTGTTCTTGGCTGAACTGGGACAGGTCACTGTCTCTGGGTAGGTATTGGCGTAGCAGCCCGTTGATGTTTTCGTTGCTGCCTCGTTGCCAGGGAGCGTGCGGGTCGCAGAAGTACACCTTCATGTCGGTGGCCATCGTGAACCGGCGGTGAGCAGCCATTTCGGTGCCGCGATCCCAGGTGAGTGTTCCCTGCAGCACGGCCGGCAGGGTTCGGACACGTGCTGCGATCGCGTCCGCGACGTGATCGGCTTGTTTGGTGCCAAGTTTGGACAGCATCACGAGTCCGGTGGTGCGCTCCACGAGCGTGCCGACCTGGGAGCCGTTGTTGCGACCCATGATCAGATCGCCTTCCCAATGGCCAGGCACCAGACGGTCCTCGATGTCGTCGGGACGTTCCGCGATCGACACCAGGTCCGGGATCGAGGACTGGTCCCGGTTCCGAGCCGTGACCGGGCGGGCCCGGCGATGCTGAGGTTGAGTACGTAGACACGCAGCGAGTTCTTTACGGAGCCCGCCCCGACCATGCACATACAACGCTCGATAGATCGTTTCGGGGGACACTCGCATCGTCTCGTCGTCGGGAAACTCGAGCACCAGCCTGGCACTGATCTGTTCCGGCGACCACTGCTCGAGATCAAGCCAGCACGCAACCACCATCGCCAGCAACGGGAACTGCTCGAACTTGAACAACTTCGGTCGCTTCGCACGCTGCTGAGCGGCCAGATGCGCAGCAACCGCCCGATACTCGTCGCGGCCACCGTTGTTGTTGATCTCACGGCCCACCGTTGAACGATGCCGATCAATCCGACGCGCGATCTCAGCGTTGGAAACCCCTTCCACGATCCCACGAGAGATCTCTTCCCGGTCGGTCAACGTCAACCGGCTCACTGATGTGTCACGAACCTGTTTCTCCACCTCGGGATCATGAGCAATCCGACGCACCGTTGTCGAAGACAACCCGAACCGTCGAGCCACCCCAGCTTGTGTGTGACCATCGGCCACCAACAACCACACCCAACAACGAACCTCATCAGCAACACGCTGTCTCGGCATGAACACCTCCAAAAGATCAAGGTGTTGCAACGACCCTCGGAACCCAGCCTGACCCCTTCTGTTCGGGGAAGTTCAGCTCTGGTGTGACCGGCGGCACACCTTCCACGTATGATCAGCTCCGGTTGGTCCGACCGACGTTCGTTTGTTTAGGTTGTCCGACTCGTAAGGGGATGGCTGTCGACCCGCCGGCAGTCACACAACAACATGGGGGAGGACGAGAGCATGGCAATGCTCGAAGTCGAGGGCATCACCGTCAGATTCGGCGGCCTACAAGCCCTCTCGTCGTTGTCGTTCACGATCGACAAGGGCCAGATCGTCGGCCTGATCGGCCCGAACGGCGCCGGCAAGACCACGCTGTTCAACGTCATCAGTCGCATCTACGACCCGACCGAGGGGTCGGTCACGTTCGACGGCAAGGACCTGCTGGCGATCCCGCCGCACAAGATCTCCCGTGAGGGCGCGTTCCGCACGTTCCAGAACCTGGCGCTGTGGCCGCGGATGAGCGTGATCGAGAACGTCATGGTCGGCGCCCACACCAAGAGCAAGCAGAACTTCTTCACCGCCATGCCGCGCATCGGTCTCGGCAAGGAGGAGCGTCGGCTCAAGCTCGAGGCGTGGGACATCCTCGGTCAGCTCGGCCTGCACGACGTCGCCTTCCAGGCGTGCGCCGGCCTGCCGTACGGCACGATGAAGCGCATCGAGTTGGCCCGCTGCCTGATCGGCCACCCGAAGCTGCTCATGCTCGACGAGCCGGCGACCGGCCTGACCCATTCCGAGGTCGGTGAGCTGTCCGACCTCATCAGCCGGATCCGCAGCGAGTTCGACCTGACGATCCTCCTCGTCGAGCACCACATGGGCATGGTGATGAGCATCTCCGAGAAGCTCGTCGTGTTGAACTTCGGTCAGAAGATCGCCGAAGGCCTGCCGAAGGAAGTGCAGCAGAACCCCGACGTGATCGAGGCCTACCTGGGAGCTCCCGCATGAGCGAACGAATGCTCGACGTCTCCAACCTGACGGCCGGCTACGGCCCGGTCTCGGTTCTGCGGGGCATCGATTTCCACGTCAACGAGGGCGAGGTCGTCGTCATCCTCGGTGCCAACGGCGCCGGCAAGACGACCACCCTGCGAGCCCTCTCCGGCATGATCGACACCGCCGGTTCGGTCAAGTTCGAAGGCGAAGAGCTGGTCGGCCAGCCGCCGCCCAACATCGTGCGCAAGGGCATCGCCCACATCCCGCAGGGTCGTGGCACGTTCCCCGAGCTCTCGGTCGAAGACAACCTCCACGTCGGTGCGTACATCCGCAACGACAACGAGATCGACGCCGACATCGAGAAGTGGTACGAGGTCTACCCGGTGCTCAAGAACCGGCGGAACCAGACGGCCGGTTCGCTGTCGGGTGGTGAGCAGCAGATGCTCGCCGTCGCCCGGGCGCTCATGAGCCGCCCTCGCATGGTGTTGCTCGACGAGCCGTCGCTCGGTCTGGCACCGTTCCTGGTGCAAGACCTGTTCCAGCGCTTCGGTGAGCTGAACCGCGACACCGGCACCACGCTGCTCGTCGTCGAGCAGAACGCACAGCTCGCGTTGGGCATCGCCCATCGCGGCTACGTCCTCGAAGCCGGCCAGATCGCGATCCAGGGATCGGCCGACGATTTGATGCACGACGACGCCATCCGGCGCGCGTACCTGGGGGTCTGACCACATGGATTTGTTCCTGCAACGCCTGTTCGACGGCTTGGCCAACGGCTCCGCCTATGCGCTCATCGCCGTCGCACTGGTGCTCATCTTCAAAGCGACGACGCTGATCAACTTCGCCCAGGGCGAGTTGGCCATGCTCGGCGCCTTCATCTCGCTGCAGCTCTGGTATTGGGGCGTCCCGATGTGGGGTGCGGTGGTACTGGCGATGCTGATCACGGCGGTGCTCGCCGCCGGTGTCGAGCGGACCCTCATCCGCCCGTTCGACCCGAAGGATCACCTGCCGCTCGTCATTATCACGCTCGGCTTGTTCCTGCTGATCAACGCGTTGGCCGGCATCATCTGGCGCTTCGACCCACGCCAGTATCCGGAGCTGTTCCCGTCGGGGAACGCCCTGAACATCGGCAGCCGCGGCCTGTCGTGGTACGCCGTGTTCACGATCGGCCTGACGGTGCTCGTCATCTTCTTGCTGACGGTGCTGCTCAACAAGTCGAAGGTCGGCCTCGCCTTCCGTTCGGTGTCGTCGAACCTCGAGTCGAGTGAGTTGGTCGGCATCAAGGTCGGCTCCACGCTGCAGTTCGGTTGGGCGCTCGCCGCCGCCGTCGGCACGCTCGGCGCCTGCGTCTACGTGTCGAACCCGCTGCTGTCACTCGAACCGTCGGTCATGCTTCGTGTGCTGATCTTCGCCTCGTCGGCGGCCGCCCTCGGTGGTCTCGACAGCATCTGGGGCGCCCTCGTCGGCGGCCTGGCAATCGGGTTCGTGCAGTCGCTGCTCGTGCAGTACCTCGATTTCATCCCGACCGAGATGAGCCTCGCCGCCGCCGTGGTGGTGCTGCTGATCATCCTCTTGTTCAAGCCAGCCGGCCTCTTCGGTACGGCGTCGGTGGAAAGGGTCTGACCAATGGCGACCAAGTACATCCTCGCCGGCACCTCCCAGCACAAGATCTGGAAGTACGGCACCTGGGGCCTGTTCATCCTGCTCGTGATCCTGGTGGCGTTCGCCTACGTCGACACCGGGTTCATCGAGATCGGTGGCAACAAGTACAACATCTCGATGATCCGCCTCAGCAAGGCGGTGGCGTTCGCCGTGGCGATCCTCGGTCTGCAGTGCGTGGTCGGTTTCACCGGCCAGGTCGCACTCGGTCAGAGCTTCTTCGTCGGTTCCGGCGCCTACCTGACCGCCTGGCTGGTGGCCGATCATCAGTGGCCGTATCTGCTGACCCTGGTGGTGGTGATCCCGGCGTGCTTCCTGATCGGCATGATCCTGGGTCTGCCCGCCTTGAGAATCAAGGGCCTGTACCTGGCCCTCGTCACGTTGGGCATGGCTGCGGTGTTCCCGTCGATCGTGAAGCTCGACTCCCTGTCCGACAAGACGGGTGGTTCGGGCGGCAAGTCGACCGCCGAGTCGAAGCTGGAGGCTCCCGACTGGGCGGCCAGCATCTTCGACGGCATCGCCGGCGCACTGCAGCAGATCCCGTTCTTCGGCCAGTACTTCGGTGAGGGCGACCTGTCGAGCCGTGAGGCCGACCGCATGTGGAAGTTCCTGATCTTCTCGATCGTCGCCGCGATCTGCTTCTGGCTCGTGAACAACCTGGTGAAGAGCCGGCCCGGTCGTGCGATGCGTGCCATCCGCGACAACGAGACCGGTGCTGCCGTGTCGGGTGTCGATCTCGCCATGACGAAGACGCTCGCCTTCGGTGTGTCGTCGGCGCTCGGTGGTGTGGCCGGCACGCTCTACGTGATGGAGGTCGGCATCGCCTCGCCGGACGACTTCACGCAGCTGCTCGCGATCAACCTCATCGTCGGCCTGGTGGTCGGCGGTGTCGGCACCTTGTCAGGTGCCGTGGTCGGCGGTCTGGTGGTGGTGCTGATCCCCGACTGGGCGGCCTCCACCGAATCGGCGGCGTTCGTGCCGCAACGCTGGCTGCAGGGCCCGACCGGCGGCTTCCTGCTCGGCCTGATGCTGATCATCCTGACCTTCGTCCTGCCGGGCGGCATCGTCGCCGGCTTCCGCAAGCTGCGGGCCCGGTTCGTGCAGGTCGTGCCTCGCCCACCCGACGGCTCGGTGCCTGCCGCGTTCGCTGCGGCGACCGCCGGTGCCACGACCGCCGGCGAGGCTATGTTGTCGTCCGAGAGCGACGACGAGCTGGTGCACTCCGGCCCGTCGGATGGAGGCTCGACCGACGAATGATCGACGGTCGGGGTGCGGGGGCACCTCGACCCGACAGATGTGAACACGGCCGGTGGGCAATGGGGCCACCGGTCTTCACAACCAGCGACCGCTCCGGCGGTCGCAACCAACAACCACAACCCAAGGGGGAAATACATGAGCAAGCGCAAGGGGATGCGGTTTGCCGCTGCCGTGCTGTCGCTCTCGCTCGTCGCCGCTGCGTGCGGTGGGGACGACGACGAAGACAGCGGGGACGACTCGACCGAAGAACCCGCTGAGGAGCCCGCGGAGGAGCCTGCTGACGACAGCGAGGAGCCTGCCGAGGAGCCCGCCGACGATTCCGACATGGACGAAGGCGACGACTCCGACATGGACGAAGGCGACGATTCCGACATGGACGAGGGTGACGACTCCGACATGGACGAAGGCGACGACGACATGTCCGACATGGAAGAGCTGCCGCTCGAGGGCGAAGTCGAAGTCGCTGCGGGCACCGTGCTCAACCTGCCCGAGTGTCCCGACGACTGGAACCCGCTCCAGGGCGTCGAGGGTGACGAGATCCGCGTCGGTCAGACGCTGCCGCAGTCGGGTGCGCTCGCTGCGTTCGGCGCCATCGGCGAGGGCATGCAGATGTACTTCGACTACGTGAACGAGACCGACCCGATCGAGGGCAAGGAAATCGTTCTGGTCACCAAGGACGACGGCTACGAAGCCGGCCGTGCCGTGGCCAACGTCGAAGAGATGATCGACACCGAAGACATCTTCGCGTTCGTGCACTCGATCGGTACGCCGGTCAACTTCGCGATCCGTCCGATCACCGACGAGAACTGCGTGCCGCAGCTGTTCAACTCGACGGGCTTCCCCCTGTGGGGCGACCCGGCGAACTACCCGTGGACGATCGGCAACATCCTCAACTACGTCACCGAGACCGAGATCTGGTGTGGCGCCATCATCGACGAGTTCGGCGAGGGTGCGACCGTCGCGGCGTTGTACATGAACAACGACTTCGGCACGACGTACAAGAACACGATGGACAACAGTGAGGCCTGCGCCTCGCTCGACGTCGTCGAAGAGGCCTTGCACGACCCGGCCGCCGACTCGGTGCAGAACGAGATGACGACGCTCATCTCGTCCGATGCACAGGTGTTCCTGGCCGGTACGACGGCGGCGTTCTGCCCGCAGACCGTCGGTGCCGTGGCTGCTTCGGACTGGCGTCCGCGCTACTTCATGTCGTACACCTGCAACAACCTGTCGAGCTTCTTCGCTCCCGTGCAGGATGCTGCCGGCCTGCTGGCCGACGAAGGTGCCGGCGTGCGCATGACCAACTCCAACAAGGTCTGTGGTGACCCGGCGTACGCCGACGATCCCGCGATCCAGGAGACGGAGCAGATCCTCGCCGACTACGGCGGGGTGAGCTGTGCGGACGGTTCGTACTCGACGGGCGTGCTCTACGGCCAGTTCGTGGAGGACGTGTTGCGTTCGGCAGCGTCCATGCCGGGTGGCCTGAACCGGGTCAACCTGATGGCTGCTGTGTGGAACGGCGACTTCACCAACGACCTGCTGCTGGGCGGCACCCTCCAGACCGACGGCGTCAACGACGCCTACTGGACCGAGGCTGCGCAGATCCAGGAGGTCCAGGTTCAGGACGGTGGACTCACCTTCGTGAACGCCGGTGACTTCGTCGACCTCGAAGGTCAGGGTGGCAGCTACGAAGGCTGACACGAACTGACCTGAGTTCCGGAGAGGCCCGGGGTGCAAGCCGCACCCCGGGCCTCGTCGCGCCCCACCCCGGGGTCGGGTGTCGCAGGGAACGGCGACGGAAAGGAACCGGGTCGGGTGTCGCAGGGAACGGCGACGGAGTCGACGTTTCCGGAGATCACCCGACTCCGGTGGCGACGGTGCGAACCCGATCGTCGGGTCGGGTGATCTCCCGAAACGCCTCGGCTGCGCCTCGTCGTTCCGTACGACACCCGACCCGGTGGGGCTCGCCTCGCCGTTCCGTACGACACCCGACCCGACATGAACGTGTCTTGCTCCGATTCGTCGTTCGGTCGGTGGTGGTGTCAACATGCGCCCTGGCGGGGGTCGAGTGGCACCCGCCGCGGTCGCTCCCCCCGACTTCGTGGCCGCTGTTGTTACCCCCAACTACCCCCGAAGGATGGATATGAGTAAGCGTTTGGTCCGCGTCTCCGCGGCCGTTCTGTCACTCTCGCTCCTCGCTGCCGCGTGCGGTGGCGACGATGACGACACCAGTGACGACACCTCGTCGGAAGAAGCCGACGAACCCGCTGCCGACGACGGTGACGACACCGCCGACGAGCCTGCGGGCGACGACACCGCCGACGAACCGGCCGGTGACGACGACACGGGTGACGAGCCCGCTGCCGACGGCGAGGCCCTGCCCCTCGAGGGCGAGGTCGAGGTCGCTGCCGGCACGACCCTGAACCTGTCGGAGTGCCCCGACGACTGGAGCGCCACGCAGGGCGTCGACGGTGACGAGATCCGTCTCGGCATGACGTTGCCGCAGTCGGGCCCGCTCGCCGCGTTCGGCCAGATCGGCGAGGGCATCCAGATGTACCTCGACTACCTGAACGACACCGACCCGATCAACGGCCAGGAGGCGACCCTCGTCCTGAAGGACGACGCCTACGAGGCCGGCCGTGCGGTCGCCAACGTCGAAGAGATGATGGACACCGAGGACGTGTTCGCGTTCGTGCACTCGATCGGTACGCCGGTGAACTTGGCGATCCGTCCCATCACCGACGACAACTGCGTGCCGCAGCTGTTCAACAGCTCGGGTTTCCCGCTGTGGGGCGACCCCGCCAACTTCCCGTGGACGATCGGCAACATCCTCGACTACTCGACCGAGACCGAGATCTGGTGCCAGACCGTCGTCAGCGAACTGGGCGAGGGAGCGACCGTCGCTGCGTTGTACATGAACAACGACTTCGGCAACACCTACAAGGCGACCGTCGACAACAGTGAGGCCTGCGCCTCGCTCGACGTGGTCGAGGAGCAGACCCACGACCCGGCCGCCGACTCGGTGCAGAACGAGATGACGACGCTGATGGCGTCGGAAGCTCAAGTGTTCTTCGCCGGCACGACCGCTGCCTACTGCCCGCAGACCGTGGGTGCCGTGGCGGCGTCGGACTGGCGTCCGCAGTACTACATGTCGTACACCTGCAACAACCTCTCGAGCTTCTTCACGCCGGTGCAGGACGCTGCCGGTCTGCTGGCGGACGAGGGCTCGGGCGTGCGCATGACGAACCTCAACAAGGTGTGTGGCGACCCGCAGTTCGCCGACGACCCGGCGATCCAGGAAGTGGAGCAGATCCTGGCCGACTACGGCGACGTCAGCTGCGCCGACGGTTCGTACTCGACGGGTGTCCTCTACGGCCACATCGTGGAGGACGTGCTGCGTTCCGCCGCGGCGATGCCGGGTGGTCTGAACCGCGTCAACCTGATGGCGGCGGTGTGGAACCTCGACGAGACCGATGACCTCGTGCTCGGCGGTACCCAGCGCACCGACGGTGTCAACGACGCCTACATCCAGGAAGCCGCCCAGGTCCAGGAAGTCCAGGTCGTCGACGGCAGCCTGACCTTCGCGGGCATCGGCGACCTCGTCGACCTCGAAGGCCAAGGCGGCAGCTACTCCGGCTGACCCCTCGCTGTCGAACTGCCACGAAGGCCCCGGGCAACGCCCGGGGCCTTCTCGCGCCCAGGGGTCAGGTGTCAGAGGTGACGACTCGCATGGGGGTCAGGTGTCAGAGGTGACGCCTCGCATGGGGGTCAGGTGTCAGAGGTGACGACTCGCATGGGGGTCAGGTGTCAGAGGTGACGACTCGCCCTCTGGGCGAGGCGTTACCGGCGATCACCTGACCCCGGACCGGCAACCTCGGTCGAGTACTCGAGCACGGCTCGGAGACGATCGACCACCGGGCCCAACTCGTCCGTCCGACGCCGGGCGCGATGTCGCGCCGTTCGCTCGTTCTCGGCAGACGCGAACCCGAGCTCGCGGATCAAGGTCTGCGACAACGTCGCCTCGGCACGGTCGGCGAGCAGCAGCACGATGTCGCGTACGTCTCGATCACGCGATGATCGCATCCCGCGTACCTCGTCGATGGCGAGTCGCGCCATCTCGACGATCTGCTCGGCGTCACTCCGACCGTCGTCGATGAACCGCCGGTATCCGTCGCTGCCGCCGAACAAGTCGACCACGTCGCTGGTCAGCCACGGCGGCTGGTGGCCGGTGACGATCGCTCCATGGCTCGACCAGCCGTAGCGGTCGATGTCGTATCGGTCGATCGCGACAGGATTCAGTGCGACGTAGCGAATCGTCGCGATCAGCTGCACGTCGCCGGCGATCGGGACGTCGTGGTATCGCCCGGCGAAGACCGGTCCGATGCGCCCGTGCCGCTTGTTGAACGCCTGGCTGTATCGCTGAGCGAAGCCCTTCATCAGGCGACCGAGCTGGTCGGCGCTCGCTTCGACGATGAAGTGGTAGTGGTTCGTCATCACGCAGTAGGCGTGAACGGAGGCCTCGGTCTGCGCCAGCGCCATCTCGAGTGTGGCCAGGAGTTTGCGTCGGTCGGCGTCGTCGCGAACGACGGGTTGTGACGCGACGCCGCGGTTCATGATGTGGAACCAGCCGGTCGGGCTGAATCTGCCGGTGCGTGCCATGGGCCCAGTGTGAGCCGGGGGTGTGACAACGCTGTTTGGTTACTGACCGATCCCGGGTCAGGTGACCGCCGGTAACGCCTCGCCCTGGGGGCGAGGCGTCACCTTTGGCACCTGACCCGGAACTTGGCGAGTCGTCACCTCTGGCACCTGACCCGGAACTTGGCGAGTCGTCACCTCTGGCACCTGACCCGGTCGGGGTTAGGCGTGGGTGGTTTGGGCTTTGGCTCGTTCTCTCCTCAGCGCCAACTCGACGAGGGAGATGAGGCCTTGTTTGGCGTCTTGGCGTTCGCGGGCGTCGCAGTAGAGCATCGGCACGGCTTCGTCGACCTGGACGGCTTCACGGACCGCTTCGATGGGGTGGCTGCGCTGGCCGTCGAACGGGTTCACCGCCACGACGAACGGCACGCTGCGTGCCTCGAAGTAGTCGATCGCCGGGAAGCAGTCGCCGAGTCGCCGGGTGTCGGCCAACACGACCGCACCGATCGCGCCACGGGACAGCTCGTTCCACATGAAGTGGAATCGTTCCTGACCCGGCGTACCGAACAGGTACAGCACGATCTCCGGCGTGAGTGACACTCGGCCGAAGTCCATGGCGACCGTGGTGGTCTGCTTCGTCGAGATCTGGGAGAGGTCGTCGTGCGTGGCCGAAGCCGACGTCATCGTCGCCTCCGAACGCAACGGTTCGATCTCCGAGATCGTGTTGACGAAGGTCGACTTGCCGACGCCGAAGCCGCCGGCGACGACGATCTTGACCGGGATCTTGTTGCCGGTCGGGGGCTGGTGGTTAGAGGTTGCGGACACCGTCGAGCACCCTTTCCAAGAGACTGCTGAAGTTCTGAGTCGGTTGCGGGACGTGGAGGACCACGGCACCGTCGTCGACGAGGTCGGCGACGAGGACGCGGGCCACGCCGATCGGGAGTTCGAGCCGGGCCGCGATCTCGATCAGGGCCGTCGGCGCCTGGACGAGTTCGATGAGCCGTGCGGCTTCCCAGCGATACGCGCCGACCAGTTCGTCGGCACGATGACTCGCTTGAATCTGGGCTTCGAGACTGATGTCGGTCTCTGCGCCGGTTCGTCCGCCGGTGATGGCGTACGGCCGGATCAGGCGACCCGTCTCGTCACCCTCGTCGTGTTCGACATCGTCGAACTCGACGTCGAGGGTGTTGTCGTTCGTCATGGTCGGTCACCCCCGAGAGAGCATGAGGCACTTCAGTTCTTCACGGACCTCGGGCGTGAGCACTTCACCGGCGCGCTCGGCGAAGACGGCCATCTCGTAGCCGATCGTGCCGATGTCGGCGTGCTTCGTGGTGACGACGCACATGAGTGAGCCGTCACGGATGCCCGTCACGAACATCCAACCGTTCTCCATCTCGATGATGACGTTCTGGACGGCGCCGGCGCCGAAGCGTCCGGCCGACCCGTATGCCAGACCGATCATCCCGGAGGCGACGGCGGACAGTCGTTCGCTGGCTTCTCGATCCACGCCGTCGGACACCGCCAGCGGGAGCCCGTCGGACGACACCACGACCGCCTGTCGGACGGCGGCGACTTGCTGGACGAAGCGTCCGACGAGCCAGTTGAGGTTGTCTGCAGCATTCATCAGCGATCCCCTCCGAGATCAGGATGGTCGTGACCAGCGGGCTGGTCGTCGGTGATGGAGTCGGTGCCGAGTGCCGAGCGGAATTCGGTCTGGAAGGCACGGAGCCGGTCGCGGAGTGCGTCCGGGTTGCCGCCGGCGGCCGTGGCGAGGGGTTCCTCGACCGGGGCGACGGGGTCACCGACCCGGGTGCGGGTCGGCAGGGCGCCGTTCGACGAGGCGGACGGCTGGTTGTTCGCCGCAGCGTCGAGGCTGGCGGAGAGACGGTCGGGGCCACCGTCGGGGCCTTGACCCGGGGTCCGGGTCGGGAGGCTCGGCGCGAGGTCGCGGGGAGCCGGTTCGGGAGCCCCATGGGCGGTGGTCGGGGCGACCGGCCGCTGCGACGGGCTCATTGCGGTGTTGGGCGGGGCTGGTGGGACATCGAATTCTCCGGTCGGTGCCGCCGTCGGGGGCGGCAGGGTCGGCGCATCGAACGTGAGGCCACCGAGCTGGGGTGCCGGTGCCTCGGTCGACTCGTCGGCTCCCACCTGTGCCGCGAGGTCGGCGATGTCGAGGCCGCCGAGCATCGGCGCGGGCGCCTGCTCGTCGGTCTCGGTTTCCCGGGTCGGGAGATCGTCGGAAACGTCGACTCCGTTGTCGGTTCCTTCGACACCCGACCCGGTTCCCGCCGGGGTCGAGGGGGGCTCCGCCACGACGGCGTCGTCGGCGACGTGGTCGGAGTCTCCCGCGATTTCGTCCGTGTTCTGCTGCTCGTCGCCGTTGTTGGAGCCGGCGGCCATGCCGCTCTGGAAGGCGGCGAGGTTGAGCGACATCGCACGCCAGTCGGCGGCGGCCACGGGGCGCTCGTCGTCGGGGTCGTAGATGTCGGATGGCGTCTCGTTGATCGGTTCGGCGACCGGGGCCTCGTCGTGGGTGACGGGCTCGAGCGGCTCGGCCGGTTCGAACGACTCGTCGACGGGGGCGCCGGTGGTGTCGTCCCAGGCGACCATCCGCTCGATCTCGGCGGCGTCGGGGGTCGGCACGGCAGCGGCGTCGAGCGTCGGGGCGACACCGTTCAGCGTCGGCACGTCACCAGCAGCGGTCGCAGCGGCGGGCATCGGCTGGTCGGCGTCGATCGGGCCGAACAGGGCCGGCGGGATGAGCACGTCGACGATCAGGCCCGGGTTGCCCGGGGCGAGGGTGACGCCGATGTTGTGCTTGTTCGCCAGCAGCGACACGACCGACATGCCGAGCGTCGACTCGACCGACAGACCGACGATCGGCGGGTCACGCAGCAGTTCGTTGAGCTGCTTGAGGCGGTCGGAGCCGATGCCGACGCCGCCGTCGAGGATGCGGATCATGTAGCCGTTCTCGGTGAGGCGGCCGCCGACTCGCACGTAGCTGTCGGGCGGGCTGAACGAGGTGGCGTTGTCGAGCAGCTCGGCGAGGAGGTGTGAGATGTCGGCGACGACGTTGCCGCGCACCTGGAGCGACTCGAGGGCTTCGATCTCGATGCGGCGGTAGTCCTCGACCTCGCCGATCGCGGCACGCACGACGTCGTCGACCTCGGTCGCCTTGACCCGGCGACGCTTCGGTTCGGCGTTGGCCAGAACGAGCAGCGACTCCGAGTTGCGGCGCATGCGGGTCGCCATGTGGTCGAGCTGGTAGTAGTTCGCCAGCACTTCGGGGTCGTCGACCTCGGCTTCGAACTCGTCGAGCATGGCCAGCTGGCGGTCGATCAGCGACCGGTTGCGGCGGGCCATGGTGACGAAGATGTCGGACACGCCACGGCGGAGCACTTCCATCTGCTCCTGGGCGACGTCGACGAGGGTGTCCTGCAGCGAGTTGAACGACTCGGCGAGCTCGTTGAGTTCGTCGTTGCCCTTGACGGGGATCGGGTCGATCTCGGGCAGCTTGCCCTTGCCCTTCGGGTCGTTGATGGCGGTGACGAGTGCGGGCAGCTGCTCGGTGGTCACCTGGTTGGCGCCCTTGGCGACGGCCTTGATCCGCTTCGTGATCGAGCGGGCGATCAGCCAGGCGAGGAACACGGCGACGGCGCCGACGGCGATGACGATGCCGGTGCGGCGGAGGGTGTCGGAGCGGGTGGCGGCGGCTTCGGCGTCGGCACGTTCGACGATCGAGTCGGCGACCTGCACCTGGTAGGCGACGCCACCTTCGACGAGCTGTGCGAACTCGGTCGGGTTGTAGTCGGGGTTCTCGCCGGCCTGGGCCGAGCGGATCACCGAGTCGAGATTGGAGCGTTCACGGGCGATGGCCGGCGTGAAGCCCGACTCACGGAACGTGGCCTGCCAGTCTTCGGGGGCGATCGCCTCGAACTCGCCGAGCACGGCTTCGAGTTCGGCGAACTGGTTGCGGGCGCTGGAGAGCGGGGTGAGGTCGCTCGGGTCGGCCTGCCAGGTGGCGACGTCGTGGAGGATGATGTCGGCAGCCAGCTTGGCCTCGGCGAGCTTCACGACGGCGAGCAGCTCACGGCCGAGCTGCGGGTCGCCGGCTTCGGAGGGGAGCAGCTGGCCGACCGAGACGAGCTCACGGCTCGCCTGGGCGTAGGCGTCGAGCGGGTCGATCTCCACCTGGAGGTCGGGGGCGATCGTCACCATGTCGAGGTTGCGCCGGGCGGCCGACAGGGCGGAGCGACTGGCGGTGATGTGGTCACCGGCTGCTTCGGCGGCGCCGAGCTGGGCCGCTTCGTCACGCAGCTCGTTGATGGCGGCGTCGGTCGCACGACGGGCGGCGGTGTCGCTCGCCATCGTCGGGTCGGCTTCGTTCTCGATCGCGGTGAGCGCTGCGGTGAGTGGCTGCCAGATGGCGCCGAGGTCGGCGCCGTTCTCGGCACTGTTGATGTCGTCGAGGTCGCTTCGGACCGTCAGCGCCAGCAGGGCGGCAACGGCGATGACCAACGGCAGTGCCGCGACGAGCATCTTCTGAGAAAGCTTGAGGCGTCGCATGGTGTCGGGGTGTCCTCCGTGGCTAGGTCGTCCGACGGCGTGACCGGGCGGTGACGCTCGGTGTTCGTATGTTGCCGTCGCACTCCTATCGGGGGGTCGGTCGACTATCTTGAGAAAATGCGAACACTCACCCCACAAGAGTGCGAGCATGGGGAAACGTCACTGACCGGCGGAAACTGCAGTGGCCCGGCGATCTCCCGCTTCGAGATCAACGGAACGTCTGCGGTTTCTCAAGCTTCCCGAAGCTGCGGCCGATAACAGACGTGAACCTCGAACGGGTTCGCCGGGAGGCGTGCCCCGACACCGAAGCAATCGATCCGGCGCGAGCGCAGCTCCCACCTGATCGATGGGGTTCGCCGCCACGATCCCCGTGGCGGTCCAGCGGGAGGATCGTGAGTACATGACATCGGAGATCGACGAGTTTCGAACGAGTCTCGTGGCTGCTGTGCAGGCCGAGCTCGAACGTCACGCGTCCGCTGTCGTGGCCGAGGTCGATCGCCTGCGCGATGAGAGCCGCCGCGAACGCGAGGAGCTCCGTGCCGAGTTCACCGGGCAGATCGCCGAGTTGGCCCAGGCCATCGAGCAGTCGCAGGCGAGGGCCGAGCAGCGCGTCGAGACGGCCAAGACCCAGTTCGAGTCGCGTCTCACCGACGCCGATCAGCGCCAGACCCGCCGCCTCGACGAGGTGACGGCCGGCCTGCAGGGCATGGTCGCCGCGGAGGCGCGGCCGATCCTGTCCGATCTGCGTGAGGAGAACGAGGAGATCTCCCGCCGTATCGAGGGGCTCGACACGAACCTGCGCAAGTTCGACGAGCAGGCGGCCCGCATGGTCACCTACTTCAATGACGCCACTTCCCAGATGGAGGCTCGTCAGGACGAGTTGGCCGAGAAGATCGAGCTCGACATGAGCACCAAGGTCGACGACCTGACCCGCCTCGTCGAAGAGAACGACTCGGCGGTGCGCAAATTCCAGAACGAGGTCGGCCAGTCGGTCACCCAGCGCCTGAACGACGCCGAGGACCGTTTCAACAACCGGCTCCTCGCGGCCCAGAGCCGCATCCAGGAGGAGTCGGGCCAGAAGATCGCCGAGATCGACCTGCACGTGAGCCGCGTGAGTTCGAATCTCGACGAGTCGTTGGCCGTCATGAACGACCGCATCGCCGCGGTCGACGATCGCTTCGTCGAGTACGAGCGCCAGATCAAGCACATCGAGGAACAGGTCGAGGGCATCGACCAGGACGCGCTCGATGAGTTGAAGGAGAAGATGTCGACCGCTGCCGGTGAGGCGATGCTGGTCCGCATCGAGATGGAGCGGCTCGAGAAGGGCGTCAACGAGCGCACCGACTCGCTCGCCGTTCGCATGACCGAGGTCGAGACGAGCCTGCAAGACCAGGTGATGGACGTGTCGACCGCCGTGCAGCTCGACCGGTTGGAGGAGATCGAGCGGGCCCTGGCCGAGATCGATCCGACCCAGTTCCTGCGGGCCGACGGGCCCGATCCGACGGTCACCAAGCCCGGTTCGTTCGACGACGACGACCCATCCGCGTCGGGTGGGGGATACGAATCGGTTGAGAACGGCACCGGAGGTGCCGATAGCTCGTACGAGCCCGACCTCTCGGCGATCGTCGCGAGCGACGACCGCACCACTGATCACAGCAACGAGGACTCCTGATGGCGCTGCGCAGCAAGTCGAAAGAAGACAAGAAGGCACCCGAGGCCGCTGCCGACGCGCCCGCCTCGGGTGGCGCCGGCGAGGTCCCGCAGGGGCCGTCGGTCGAGGAGTGCGCGGCGGTCGGCCAAGCCCTGGTGCAGGGCGGCAACCTGGCCGGCGAACGCCTGGCCGAGGCGCTGGTCGACGGTGAGGGCGACCTCTGGAAGTTCGGCAACATCATCCTCTCCAAGTACGGCGTCGGCCGTGCCGAGTACTCGCAGGCCCTCGGCGCCGCGTGCGGCGTGCCCGTCGCCGACGCCCGGCTCGACCCCGACAAGGAGTTGGCCGAGAAGATCGACGAGAAGGTCGCCCGCAAGTTCTTCTTCGTGCCCTTCTCCGAGGAGGGCGGCAAGCTCACCGTCTGGAGCGCCGACCCGGCACCGAAGCGTCGTGCCGACGCCGAAGCCGCGGCCGGGCAGAAGTTCGAGTGGTTCGCCACCGACCCGAAGGCGATCACGTCGCACATGGAGCAGATGTGGCGCTCCGATGCCGACATCGGCCGCCTCGTCGCCAGCTTCCAAGACGCCGACGCCGCCAGCCAGGCCGCCGACGACGCCGTCAACGAGATCAGCCTCGACGACCAGGCGCCAGTGGTGCAGCTCGTCTCGCGCATCGTCGGCCAGGCCCTGCGCGACCGTGCCTCCGACATCCACATCGAACCGCTCGACAAAGACGTGCGCGTCCGGTACCGCATCGACGGTCAGCTGGTCGAGGCCGTGCGCCTGCCGCACTCGGCCCACAACCCGCTGGTGTCGCGCCTGAAGATCATGTCGACGATGAACATCGTCGAGAAGCGCGCCCCGCAGGACGGCCAGTTCTCGACCACGGTCGACGGTCGCCCGCTCGACGTGCGTGTCTCGACCGTCGCCACCGTGTTCGGTGAGAAGGTCGTCATGCGTCTGCTCGACAAGAGCAAGTCGATGGTGGGCCTCAACGAGCTCGGCATGCCGCGCGAGACCTACAACGCGTTCTCCAAGATCGTGCACCAGCCGTACGGCATGGTGATCTGTGCGGGCCCCACCGGCGCCGGCAAGACGACCACGCTGTACGCGACCCTGCTCGAGATCAACTCGGGCGGCAAGAACGTGACCACGATCGAAGACCCGGTCGAGTACGTGTTCCCCGGCATCAACCAGGTGGGCACCAACGAACGAGCCGGTCTCACCTTCGCCACCGGCCTCAAGGCCCTCCTCCGACAGGACCCCGACGTCATCCTCGTCGGTGAGGTCCGCGACGCCGACACCGCCCGCATCGCCGTGCAGTCGGCGCTCACGGGCCACTTCGTGCTCTCCTCACTGCACGGCAACGACTCGGTCGCCGCCGTGCACCGACTGCTCGACATGGGCATCGAGGCGTTCCTCGTGGCGTCGGCCGTCGTGGCCGTCGTCGCCCAGCGTCTCGTGCGTCGCATCTGCGACAACTGCAAGGAAGAGTACGAGCCGACCGCCGACGAGATCGCCGTGTTCCGGCAGCACTCGGGCGGTTCCGACAAGGTCCACTTCTTCCGCGGCGCCGGCTGCTCGTACTGCTCGGGCACCGGCTACCACGGCCGCATCGGCGTGTACGAACTCCTGAAGGTCACGCCCGAGCTCCGCCGCCTCATCGTCGGTTGGGCCACCACCGAAGAACTCCGTCGTCTGGCCGTCGCACAGGGAATGCGAACGATGCTGCGTGAAGCCATGCAGCTGGTCGAAGACGACGTCACCACCATCCCCGAAGTCGTCAAGACGCTGTTCGCCTCGTAGCACCCGGGCGGAAGGAAACACCACAACATGCCGAAGTTCGCCTATTCAGCGATCGACGCCACCGGCGCCGAGATCGAGGGTGCCACGAAGGCCGACACGATCGGCACCGCGCGCCAGCTCCTGGTGGAGCAGAACCTCTACCCGATCCGCATCGAAGAGTCGCGCGGCATGCTCGACTTCGAGCTGACGAAGGAAAAGGTCAAGAAGAAGAACCTGATGAACTTCACCCGCCAGCTGGCGGTGTTCATCAAGGCCGGCATCCCCATCACCGAGGCGCTCACGACCATCGGCGACGAGACGACCGACACGGCATTGCGTCGTGCCATCACCGAGATGGTCGACGACCTCCGCAACGGCGGCTTGTTCTCGTCGGCGGCGGCACAGCACCCGACGGTGTTCCCGGCCTACTACATCGGCATCCTGCAGGCCGCCGAACTGACCGGCCGCCTCGACGAGTCGCTCGACTCGTTGGCGAGCTACATCAATCGTGAGATGGAAACCCGCTCCAAGGTCGTCTCAGCGCTCGCCTACCCGATGGTCGTCATGGTGATGGCCCTGTTCACCGTCATGGTGCTCGCCGGCTACGTGCTGCCGCAGTTCAAGCCGCTGTTCGAAGAGCTCGACGCCGAGCTGCCACTCCCGACGCGGATCATGTTGTTCTTCGCCCGCTTCTTCGGCGACCTCTGGTACATCACGCTCATCGGCTTCCTGCTCTTCGTCGGACTGATCGTGTTCCTGACGTCGCACCCGACCGGCAAGGAACTCTGGCAACGCTTCTCGCTGAAGATCCCGATCATCGGTGGCATCATCGAGTACTCGATCCTCGAACGCTTCTGTTCGGTGCTCGCCACCATGTTGCAGGCCGGCGTCGCCGTGCCCGCCGCCATGGAGACCACGACCGAGGCCGTTTCGAACGTGGTGTACCGCGAACAGCTCGAGATCGCCCGGCAGCAGATGCTGGAGGGTTCGGGTTTCAGCCAGCCCTTGATCGAGACCGAGTTGTTCCCCGGTGCCGCCCGCCAGATGTTCAAGGTCGGCGAGGAGACCGGTACGTTGGATGACCAGCTCGAGGTGGCCGCCGAGTACTTCAACCGTGAGCTCGAGTACCGCATCAAGGTGTTCACCACGATGTTCGAGCCCATCATGATCATCTTCGTCGGCGCCGTCGTCGGCTTCGTCGCCATCGCCCTCGTCAGCGCCATGTACGGCGTCCTCAACGGAGTCCAAGAAGACGCCGTCAGCACCGTGGTTCGCAAGGTTGCGTAATGCCAACCAGCATCGGGTCAGGTGTCAAAGGTGACGACTCGCCCCCTGGGCGAGGCGTTACCGGCGATCACCTGACCCGGGATCCGCAAGCAACCAAGCCGCTAGGCCTGCCAGATCAGATCCACGATCTCCGGCCCGATGAAGATCGCGACCACCGTCCCCAACGCCAGGAACGGCCCGAACGGCAGCGCGGTCTTGCGGCCGGCCGAACCGACCGCCATCGCCACGACCCCCACCACGGCCCCGATCAAGAACCCCAGGAACAGCCCGATCGGCACGGTCCCCAGGTTCAGGTACCCGAGGTACAAGCCCAGCAGCGGCGCCAGGCGAACGTCACCGTCGCCCATCTGCCCACGGCTCCCCAGGTAGATCAGCCCCATGATCGCCAGCGCGATCCCGGCACCGACCAACGACTTCCAGATCCGCTCCGGCTCGTCGTTCACCAGCGCAGCGACAGTCAGCGCAATGAACCCCAGCACGAACGCCGTGTACGTGATCTCCCGCGGCAGCCGGAACTCGCGCAGGTCGATCCACACCAGCGCCACCAGCGCGGCACCCAAGATCCAGAACGCGGGCAGCACTGCGTCGGCGCCGAACTCCAGCCCGAAGAGGGTGAAGATCGTGGCCGTCGCCACCTCGATGATGATCGGCTCCCAGCCGATCGGGTGCCCGCAGTGCCGGCACTTGCCACGCAAGACCACCCACGAGACGATCGGCACCAGGTCGGGTGCCGTGAGTCGGTGACCACACGCGCCGCACGCGCTCGGCGGTGCCACCACCGAACCGCCGCGCGGGACGCGATCGACCACCACCGTCAAGAACGAGCCGACCAACAACCCCATCACGATGCAGGCGAGTATCACCAGTGTCGTGTCCATGTCATCAGCACGCTAGGCCCCGAGGGCCGCCGCGGAAGGGAACACTGATGTTCGATCCAGATCCGACACTCGTCACGTTGCTCCAGGCAACGGTCAACTCGGGTTCGTCCGACCTCCACATCACGGTCGGGCGCGCCCCCACGGCACGTCGTGACGGCACCCTCGTCTCGTTCGAAAACGTGAAGGTGCTCGAGCCCGACGACACCGAGCGGATGGTCATGTCGCTCCTGAACGACGAGCAGGTCAAGGAGCTCGAGGAGAACTACCAGGTCGACTTCTCGTTCGGTATCCCGGGCCTCGGCCGTTTCCGTGCCAACGCCTACAACCAGCGAAACACGCTGGCGCTCGCACTGCGCGTCATCCCGTTCCGCGTCCGTTCCCTCGAAGAGCTCGGCGCTCCGCGAGCGGTCACCACCCTCCTCAACAAGCCGTACGGCATCGTGCTGTCGGTGGGCCCCACCGGTTCCGGCAAGTCGACCACGCTGGCGGCGATGGTCGACCGGATCAACGAGACGAAGCCGGTCCACATCCTCACGATCGAAGACCCGATCGAGTACCTCCACAACCACAAGACCGCAATGGTGAACCAGCGCGAGGTCGGCACCGACGCCCGCTCGTTCGAGCAGGGTCTGCGTTCTGCCCTTCGTGAAGACCCCGACGTCATTCTCCTGGGCGAAATGCGCGACCTCGAGTCGATCCAGATTGCGCTCTCCCTTGCCGAGACCGGCCACCTCGTGTTCGCCACCTTGCACACGAACGACGCCAGCCAGGCCCTCGACCGCATGGTCGACGTGTTCCCGGCCGAGAAGCGCGACCAGATCCAGACCATGCTGGCCGGCGCCCTCCAGGGCGTCGTCTCCCAGCGTCTGCTCCCCGCCGTCAGCGGTGGTCGTGTCGCAGCGTTCGAGGTGCTGATGGGCAACGAGGCCGTCAAGAACCTGATCCGTGAGGGCAAGTCGCGCCAGCTCCGCAACGTGGTCGCCACCGGCGGCCCCGACGGCATGCAGACGATCGAGATGGACCTCGCCCGCCTCGTGACCTCCGGCCTGGTGACCATGGAAACAGCGCAGAGCATCTCTGCCTACCCCAGCGAGATCCAAGCCCAGGTCTCCACCCTCCGCAGCCAAGCCCAAGCCGCCGCAACAGCCGCCAGCGGCCAGGTCGCCACCAGCGGCAGCGGCCAAAACATGGGCGCCCAAGAAGAAGAGTCGACCGAAGAGCCGACCGAAGAACCAACCCCGGCGTAACGGGACCACCGGGGGTCAGGTGTCAAAGGTGACGCAAGCAAGGGGTCAGGTGTCAGAGGTGACGACTCGCCCCCAGGGCGAGGCGTTACCGTCGATCACCTGACCCCGGATACGCAAGCAACAAGAAAACGACGACCATGGCAGGCCCCCGCGACAACCCCTTCAAGAACATCGCCGGCGTCACCCCCTGCCCGGGCGGCTGGCTGGTCCTCCCCGGCCGCATCGCCGGTGTCACCGTCGTCGCGGAAGAAGCCTTCGTCCTGAAGACCCTCGCCGAGGTCCTCGACTACCGCCCCAAGTTCGACTTCGCCGCGGTCAACGTCCCGTTCGGTTACCCCGAGTACCCGAACATCCAGTACCGCCGGTGCGACAAGGAGGCCCGCGGCATGCTCGGCTGGCCGAGCCGTGTCCGTGTCCACCCGGTCCCGAGCCGCGCCGCCCTGTTCGCGAAGTCGCGCAAAGAAGCCCAGACGATCGAGCCCTGGCTGACCAAGAACGACTTCCGTCACTTCAAGTGGATGAAGGAAGCAGCGACCGAGGTCCAGCCGTTCCATTCCCGTAGCTTCTACAGCGCCCACCCCGAACTCAGCTTCGCCCACATGAACGGCGACAAGCCCTTGACGTCGAGCCCGTACCACGACGAAGGCTTGGCCCACCGCCTCGACTTGATCCGTTCGAAGCTCCCCGGCATCGACGAAGTCGTCAGCCGTGTCCCGCCCCAAGGCGCCGGCATCCAACACATGTACGAAGCCGCCGCCATGATCTGGACCGCAAGAAGGGCCAGCGGCAGGGCAATCAGCCGCCTCCCCATGGACCCCGAATGGGACGAAGCCGGCATCCGAGTAGAACTCGTCCGATAGGACGTCCGGTGTCGTAGAAAACGGCGACGGAGGCGCAATCGGGTCGGGTGTCGCAGGGAACGGCGACGGCGTAAACCGGGTCGGGTGTCGTAGGGAACGGCGACGGCGTAAACCGGGTCGGGTGTCGTAGGGAACGGCGACGGAGTCGACGTTTCCGTAGATCACCCGACTCCGGTTTCGAACTCAGCCCAGCGACAACCCCGCGACAGGCTCCCCCCGGGTCTCCGCCAACATCGTGTCGATGAACGCCGCCATCGTGTCGCCCATCCGCATCTGACGCGAAGCCAGCTCCTCCACCGACCCCTGCAGCGAAGCAACGGCAGCCTCCACCCCAGCAGCCCGCTCGTGCGCGGAGGCAGCAGAAGCCCCCGGCACGGCCCCAGCAACGTGCAGCCCGGCCGCCTCCGAACGCACCGTTTCGATCAGTCCGATCAGCATCTCCCGGGTTCGCTCCATGTCCGCCCGAGCCTCCTCCCGAACGACGGAAATCTGCTCTCGGGCGATCTCGGCGTGCGCCGCGATCGATGTGAACTGAGCGTTAACCCGTTCCGACAGTGCCCCGAACGAATTCCTGAGTTCGTCAAGCTCGGCTCGCATCGCAGCGGCCTCCTCGTCGCCGAAGATGCGGTGTTCTCCCAGGTCAGCGGGCACTTTATGGCGGCGGAGTGCCATGTTCGTCACCTCACGCAGTGCGGTAGATCGGCCGCGTGTCGCGGCATTCGTGGGTGTATCGGCCTAAACCCGACTTTTCTTGAACCTTACTTTCCTCGCAAAATTTTCGTGTTTCCCCTAAAGTGATCTCGTCGCACTACCGATGAGCTACACAGCGTTACCGGGAGCCTGTCTCACGGTGCGGCAACCAAAACCACAAGTGAGATAGAAGCCCACCATTCCGGGCGGAAGGAAAATCACATCATGAAGAAGCAAGACGAGGGCTTCACCCTCATCGAACTCCTGATCGTCATCGTCATCCTCGGCATCCTGGCCACCGTCGTGGTGTTCTCGGTCCGTGGCATCACCGACGACGGCCAGGAGAACGCCTGCGAGACCGACTACCGAACCCTGGAAGTCGCCATCGAGGCCTACTACGCCAAGTACGGCAGCGACAACGCCGGCTCGTTGGACATGACGGCGCTGGAGCAGGCCGGCCTTATTCGCGAAGGTTCGGCCGAGAACTACGACGTCTCGGCGGGCGCCATCACCGGCACCTGCCCGTGATCGACTAGACATTTTGCATGGAAGAGGGTTCTGCGACGGCAACGTCGCAGGACCCTCTTTCGCGTCTCTCTGCCAGCGGCCCGGGAGACCTCGATGGGCCGGCAACCGAGTCGCTGCGGGTGTCACCGCTAGCGCTACTGATCGGTTTGACTGGGGGCTGGCTGGCCATTGCCATCGGGCCTTGGTTCTTCGAGCCGTCGTGGACTCCGCGGACCCTCGCTCTGCTCGTCACGCTGCCGTTCGGCTGGGTGTCTTTGGCCGCCGCTGCGCGACGAAGGCACTGGGCGTCGATTCTGGCGAGCGCGGCTGTGATGTGGTCGCTGGTTTCGGTACTTCTCGCCCCTGGCTCGATGATCGGAGTCTTCTCGACGTCGAGAGAAATGACCGTCGTCGTCCTAGCTGCATCGATCGGGCTCTGGTCTCTGGCGGCGAGAGTGCCGGTCGCCGACCGCTCGGTCTGCGAAGACCTGATTGTTGGAGCGCTCGGTCTGAGCGCTGCCATCGGGCTCGTGCAGGTGATGGCGCAGCCGACGAGCGGTTGGATCGCTACCTACTATGGGCGGGCCACCGGGCTGACTCCGCACCCTGTCTACTTCGGTGCGCTCATGGCGGCCGGGGCAGTGCTCGTGGCCTCCCGACTTGTCGTGGGTCGGTGGTGGTGGGGGGCGTTGCTGGCGCTCTTCGCGGCGGCAATCAGCGCGTCTGGCACCCGCGTCGCGTTCGGCGCCTCGCTCGTGGGGCTCGCGCTGGTCGTTCGATCCAGTCCGGGGCGTCGGCTCGTTCTGTGTGGGCCGCCGTTCGCCGTCGGTATCTGCATCGGCATGCTGTCGACGCGACCCGCAAGCAACTCATCGACGACCGCCGTTTCGGCAGTTGGCCGCCTCAGTGATTCGGGTGGTGCCTTGTCCGAGCGGATCGACGTCTGGGGTTTCGGTCTCGAAGCCTTCCTCGAGAAGCCGGTCTTCGGCTGGGGGCTCGGAAACTTCCGTTCCGCAACTCAGGGCCACTATTCACTCGAGTTCGCTCGATCGGTGAGCGACCGTTCGCCATGGTTCGACGCCCACAACCTCATTGTTGAGCTGCTGGTCGCCGTCGGCCCGGTTGGGCTCGGATTGTTTGCCGCCTTCGGCGTCCTGGCCGGCTATCGATCGCGCGGTCCTTCCGCAATCGCTTCGATGACGATTGCTCTCACGTGGCTTCTGGAGCCCGTGTCGTTGTCGACACTTCCGCTTGCGTTGATCTTGCTCGGTCTGTCGTCGACACCGGCAGCGTCAATTTCGTGGCCGTTCGTGAGTAGTCGTCTCGCCGCTGGGGCGCTCGCTGTGGGTTCGGCGGCGGCACTGTTTGTGGGTGCGCGAGACGTTGCGTTCAAAGAGGCGCTGAGAACAGACGACGCCGCAAAGGTCGAGTCGGTGGCCTCTTGGTTCTGGAGAGATCCAATCGTTGCCGATGCAGTTGCCCAGTCCTGGCAGATCGACTACATCTACGCTCCGTCCCAGCATGCCGAAGAGAGGGCGATCACCTGGTCGCAGCGAGTCACCGACTACGAACCGCTCAGGCCCACCTGGTGGGATCGTCTTGGGACACGCCTGTACTTCCATGGGAAGGACGAAGCGGCACGAGCGTCATTTGAACAGGCGGTCAGTCTGCAGCCGCTTCGCGCCTCAACGTGGTCGTATCTGCTCGACATCGCTGACGAAGAAGGTGATGTCAATCTCGAGCAGAGAGCAGTCCTCACTCTGTGTTTGCTCGATTCGGACAGGTGTCGCCTCCCCTGAGTCAATAGGCGGTCTGAGTCAGTCAGCGACACTCCGGAGGTACCGGTTGACCCAGCGGAGATCGAGCGCGCTCGACAAAGGTGGATAGCACGAGCGAACTCCGTCGACGATCGTCGTGTCTCAGGTCGGCTCACCCATCGAGCACCGCCAGTTTGACGGGTAGACCCGGATCTTCCCAGACGGTCTCGAATTGGCGATCAGCGAAGCCCACGTCTGCCGGGATCAGCACGAGTCCACTCACCGTGGAGTCGGCTTCGTAGAACGATCGGTCAGCCAACGCCCACTGGTAGTAGTAGGCGATCGCGAGCTGCTGAGCGGGAGGAACGGAGCTGAGAGCGGGGTTGTCGATGAACAGAACACCGATTGGTTGGTGCGTCGGCGCGGCTGCCTCGATGCGGTCGGCGTTCGCGACGATGTCTTGGCCAGTGTTGAGTCCGTCCCCGAGGGCGACCAAGGTGCGCAGGCCGGCGAACCCAACGATGCACAGGCCCGCCACTGTGAGGATCCTGGCCTGCCCAAAGAGAAGGCACAAGCCGAGAACCGACGAGAGCAGCAGGCAAAGCAGCGACGCCTGGAGCACGTCGACGCCGCCGCTGGGGCTCAGCGGAAGCACCCCGGCCACCATCGCCCTGAGCCCCCACCCGCTTGACAGTGCATCGCCATGCCAGTACGCCGATGCGATGCTGACGATGCCGAACAGCGCGACGACCACCCCGGTTCGAACCGCTTTCGCACGAGCCGGTAGCGCCGAACTGGTGACGAGCCACCCGATACCGACGACCAACACCGGCCAGACCACTGCATCGTTGTATCGCCCGTAGATGAGTTGATCCGGACGTGCGCGATCAGACACGAACACGAACGAGAGGGCCATGAGGGGGACGGTGAGACTGAGTACGACGCGGCTGTCCCTCTTGCTCGCTCCTCCACCGGGTTGTGCCGCACGAGATAGCAGCTCGAGGAGACCGAAACCGAACAACAGCGCCGTGCTGGCGAAGAGGTACCAGGTCTGACCAGCGATCGCCCGCATGACGGCGGCAGGGTCGGCAAGGCGGCGAACTACCTCACCGACCGAGTTCGTGTCGCTGCTCGTTACCCACAGGTGACTCGAGACCCACTGCGTATAGAGCTCCGAGAGAAGTGTGAGCGTTGCGCTGATACCAACGAGCGAGAGTGCCGGCCGGATGCCGCTGGCGCGGTAGACGCCCCAGATCGTGATAGCCCCCGTCACGACGATCAGCGGGAGCAAGCGTCCGTGGACCGTCGAGCCGAGCACTGCGAAGCCGATGCACGCCGTGCCGAGCCACGGGCTCGGCCGGTCGCTGAAGCGGAGCGTCAGGTGCATTGTCACTAAGAAGCAGAGGGTGACGAGTGGTTCTGACCAGAGATGGGCAGAGGCCGTCAGCGCGGGAGGAAGGAGCGAGACGGCCCCGGCTGCAGCAAGACAGGCAGCCGCGGACAGATCGGTCAGTCGCCGAGCAAGTAGTGCCAGCACCACGGCGGCGGTTCCGCCGAGCGCAGCGTTGATGACCAAGACGGACCGAATGACTGCTTGCGAATCGTCGGTGAACCAGAACACCGGAGCGATCAACGTCGGGAAACCCGGTCGCCACTCGCTGGTTCCGAGCATGTCCCACGAACCTGTGCCTGAGAGCCAACGTGCCATCCCGAGCATCGCCGGTCCATCGGGACTGATGTTGAAGAACGTTCGATTGACAGCAAACAGGCACCTCAAGGTTGAAACGAGGCCGCCGAGCAGCACGAGGTGGCGTGTCAAGATGTCGGGCTTTTGGCGCCCTCCGTCCAACGCACCTCTTGGATCCGAACGGCCTGCTTCGAGGGAGTCTGATGACACACTTCACGATCGCACACCGAGGCTTGGAAGGAAGGGAATCCGATCGAGGCTTGCCGGCCGCCTTATTGAGACTCGGTCGAGCCCTGAGCCGACAACATGTGCTCACGTGCGTTGACACGCGAATTCGTCTAACGTACTTTGCGTAGACTTGACGAACCACGGTGGCGGAGATGCGAAACTTTGAACAGAAGTCGGACGGATTCTCGTTGATCGAGCTCTTGATTGTCATCGTGATCCTCGGGATCCTGGCGGCGGTCGTCGTATTCTCGGTCCGAGGGATCACGGATAACGGCCAGGATTCGGCATGTCAAGCCGACGAGCGGACACTCGCCACAGCAACCGAGGCGTACTTCGCGGAGTATGCCGCCAGCACGATCGAACCGACGGATGGGAGCGTCGAACAGACGCTCATCGCGGCTGAACTGCTACGCGAGGAGTCGCAGTACTGGGATCTTGCTAGCGATGGCACGGTGACTCCCGTAACTCCGTGTCCCTAGTCGGCGATGATCCTGTGCCCCGGAGCGCTTCTCTCAAGCGTGGCCGTGTCGGCGCCGATACTCGAAGTATGTCGTCGGACTGCTGTGGCGCTGCAACAGATCGGGGGGCACGCAACGTACCTGAGTACATGTCTAGGCAGAATCGATGGGTCCTCACTGGCCCGCCTAGTCTCGGGAGCGCGGCCGAAGGGTTCAGCAACCACCAGGCAGGAAGGAAACGAGTTGCTGCGGGAACAGCACGTGCGGATATCAAGCGCCACCAAGACGGGAACGGCGAGGAGATGGAGCGCGGTGAAGCGTCGTCGCACGATAGGAGAGGCGTCGTCGTGACCGCGGCCACGATCGCAGGTGCGGCTCCGCAACAGCGGGCTGCAATGAGTCCGTCAAAGCGAGCGTTCGACGTCGTCGTCGGGGCGGTGCTTTGCGTAATCACCTTGCCGCTCTTGTTGGCGCTGGCAACCTGGTCCGGCGTGCGTCTTCGCGCTTGGCCATTCTTCGTTCAGGAACGTGTTGGACTCGGCCAACAGCCGATTCGCATCGTCAAAATCCGAACTCTTAGCCCGCAGACCCCCGCCTACCTCGACAAATCCGAACTCCTCGAGCACGGGGGTGAACAGCGTTGGGCTGCGGCACTCCGCAAGAGCCACCTCGACGAGCTGCCTCAGTTCTGGCAGGTCGTCGCCGGCACACTGAGTCTTGTTGGACCTCGTCCGATGATCGCGTCGATCGTCGAGCGGATGCCGGCCGAATCCGCTTGCTTGCGACACAGTATTCGCCCCGGCGTTACTGGCCCTTGGCAGATCTCCGTAGATGGGGGTTCGCTGCTGGACGACGCCTGCGACTACGACCTCGCCTACGTTCGTCGTGCCTCGGCCCGGGTCGACCTGAGCATCATCGCGTGGACGACGGCCCAGGCGGTTGGAGCGTCCGAAAGGTCGAAAGCGTGGGTGTTTAATCTAATGCGCGTCGACATCGAACTGCCGGATGGCCGCTGTTCAGACTTGGTCGGCGTTGGCAACGAGTCGGACGCTGGCGCCGACGAGACGACGCATCCAGCGTCACTGCATGCCTCGTAGACTGCCGATCTCGTTCAACAAGCGTCCCCGACGTTCGTGTATAGCCCAGGAGAAGTCATGATCCCGCGTGATTCCCGAGTCTTCGTGGCCGGTCATCGGGGTTTGGTGGGGTCGGCGTTGGTGCGGAAGTTGGAGGGTGAGGGTTTTTCGAATGTGTTGACGGCGACTCGTGATGAGTTGGATTTGCGGGATCAGTCGGAGGTGTCGCATTGGTTCAAGGCGAATCGTCCGGAGTATGTGTTTCTGGTGGCGGGGACGGTTGGTGGGATCATGGCGAACTCAACGCGTCCGGCGGAGTTCATCTACGACAACATGATGATTCACGGGACGGTGGTGCATGCGGCGCATGAGTACGACACGTCGAAGCTGTTGTATTTGGGGTCGTCGTGTATTTATCCGCGGGCGGCGGAGCAGCCGATCAGTGAGGACGAGTTGTTGACGGGTCCGTTGGAGCCGACGAATGAGTGGTATGCGGTGGCGAAGATCGCGGGGATCAAGTTGTGTCAGGCGTATCGGCGTCAGTACGGGCGGGATTTCATTTCGGCGATGCCGACGAATTTGTACGGGCCGGGTGACAATTTCGATTTGGTGTCGTCGCATGTGTTGCCGGCGTTGATGCGCAAGTTCCATGATTCGATCGGTGAGCCGGATCCGGAGGTCGTGGTGTGGGGGACGGGGTCGCCGATGCGCGAGTTCCTCCACGTCGACGACCTCGCCAGCGCTTGCCTCTATCTGATGGAGCACTACTCCGATGATTCCCACATCAACGTGGGCACCGGGGTCGACCTCTCCATCAAGGAACTGGCCGAGAAGGTTCGCGACGTCGTCAACCCGCAGGCCCGGCTCACCTTCGACGCGTCGAAGGCCGACGGCACCCCGCGCAAGGTGTTGGACGTGTCGAAGTTGAATGATCTGGGTTGGTCGCCGAGCTACGACCTCGACACCGGCATTCGTAGCACCTACGAGTGGTTCCTCGCCGAGCAGGAGTCGCAGCACGCACTTCGCGGCATGAGTGACACGGTTGGCGCAGCCTGATGCCTGTTGCGTTGATCACGGGTGTGTCGGGTCAGGATGGTTCGTATCTGGCCGAGTTGCTGTTGGACAAGGGGTATGAGGTGCACGGTGTGGTGCGCCGCTCCAGTTCGGTGACGCGTTCGCGTTTGGATCATTTGCAGTCGGAGAATTTGGAGGATCTGCATCTGCATTACGGGGATCTGGGGGATCCGTTGGGGTTGGTGCGGATCATCGATCGGTACGGGCCTGATGAGGTGTACAACTTGGCGGCGCAGTCGCATGTGGCGATCTCGTTCCAGCAGCCGGAGTACACCGGTGATGTGACCGGTGTGGGTGCGATGCGGTTGTTGGAGGCGATGCGGGTCGCCGGCAGTGAGGCGAGGTTTTATCAGGCGTCGTCGTCGGAGTTGTATGGGTCGACGCCGCCGCCGCAGAGCGAGGTGACGCCGTTTCATCCGCGCAGCCCGTATGCGGTGGCGAAGTTGTATGCGTTCTGGGCGACGGTGAACTATCGGGAGTCGTATGGGATGCATGCGTCGAACGGGATCTTGTTCAATCATGAGAGTCCGCGGCGTGGTGAGAACTTCGTGACCCGCAAGATCACGCGTGGTGTGGCCGACATCGTGCATGGCAAGGCGACCGAGTTGCGGTTGGGGAACCTGGACGCGAAGCGTGACTGGGGTTTTGCGGGTGACTATGTGGAGGGGATGTGGTTGATGCTGCAACAGGACACCCCGGACGATTATGTGTTGGCGACCGGTGAGGCGCATTCGGTGCGTGAGTTCTGTGAGATCGCGTTCGGCCACGCGGGGTTGGACTGGGAGCGGTACGTGGTGGTCGACCCCGAGTTCTTCCGCCCGGCCGAGGTCGACTATCTGCTGGGTGATCCGACCAAGGCCCGCACCGAGTTGTCGTGGAAACCCACCACCAGCTTCGAGCAGCTCGTCACGATGATGGTCGACGCCGACCTCGCCGCATGAACGCGCTGCCCACTCGTGAGAGTTCTGCCAGGCGAGCCGATGGACCGATCTGGCATGGAATAGTTCTGCAACCCCGTGACCTCAATTCCTCGCTGGAACTCGTGTCAGCAGCAGTTGCCGCCCGGCATAGCTCACACGTCCACCTTTGTAACGCCTGGACGATGGTCCTGGCATGCTCGGTCAAGGATTCGCAGTTGAAGCGAGTCCTCCAATGCCCGAGTGCCATCAACCTCGTCGATGGAGTGCCGCTGGCCCGGTCTCTCGCCTGGTCAAACCGCGTGGACGCGGCCGTGACTCGGGGACCGGACCTGTTCGACCGGTCGGTTCCGATCCTGGCCCGGCAGGGGGCGCGCCAGATGCTGTTCGGCGGTACGCCCGAGACGCTTCAACGTCTGCGACTTCACTTTGCTCAGCGCGGTGTGTCGGGACAATCGTTAGCAGGGTATGCCCCGCCGTTTCGCGAGCTGGACGCAACGACGATCGACGAGTACGTCGAACGGATGTTGGCAGCTGGGGTAGACGTAGTCTGGGTTGGCTTGGGGACCCCCAAACAGGATGTACTTGCACGCCGTGCGGCGGAGGCTGGCATTCCGTGTGTCTGTGTCGGCGCGGCCTTTGACTTCGCAGCGGGTGTCGTCTCGCAGGCACCTCGTTGCCTCAGGGAATCCGGATTTGAGTGGTTGTATCGTATGGCAATGGAACCCCGGCGCTTAGCAGGGCGCTACGTAGTTGGGAACGTTCGATTTGTAGATCTTGCGCTGAGACACCACCGTGCGCTTCGAGCTCGTTCAGCGTCGACAGGGGCTGGGTTGCGCCGATGATGGGAGAATTGGTGCACCCGGAGTGCGAACTTGGAACCAACGCTCGTCCTGCGCACTGCACCTACCGTCGGCTCTACGGATGTCGTTTCGATTGGTATATCAGCTCGCTGAGATCGGGCTTGGACGAACGTGAGCGTGGCAAGAGCTGCGGCGTTCGAATGTGAATTGCGTGAGTAACTTCGATGAAGGTACTGATGATTCACAACGACTATCTGGAACTGGGTGGTGAGTACTTCTCGGTTCGTTCCGAAGCCGAGGGTTTAAGGGCAGCGGGCGTTGATGTGGAGCTGCTGCTTGCCAGCAACTCTCAGATTGCCGAATCAAATCTGTGGCAAAAAGTGACAGCCTTGACCCTGCAACGTGATGCGTATGGGCTCGTTTCCGATGCCATTGACCGGTACAAGCCGGACCTAGTCCATGCTCAGAACCTGTTTCCGGCCCTCGGAGCCGGTGCTATACGTGCACTTGCTGATGCGGGAATTCCGTGGGTGCGCACCTTGCGCAACTATAGGTTGGCGTGCATCGGCGGAGACTTCCGTCTTGACGGCGATGATTGTTACCTCTGTGAATCGTCTGCTCGTGCCCACGCAGGCGTTCGTCGTCGCTGCTACAGAGACAGCCGTACCCAGTCGATAGGCGCGGTCGCCTACGCCCGTGCAGAGAGGCGCGCTTCGGCCAGCCACCAGCCGTCGGCGTACCTGGTGCTCAGTCGCTGGATGGTCTCGGCTCTCCAACCGGTGCTCGACGGCGTCACCGTTCACGTCCATCCGAACATCGTGCCCACGGCGTCGGTCGCCCCGGCGCCCAAGAGTGAAAGGCGATTTGCTGCCGCTTTTGTCGGTCGACTCGCCTCGAACAAAGGCCCCGACTTCGTGATCGAAGTGGCTGCACTACGCCCCGATCTTCAGTTTGCGATCGCAGGTAGCGGGCCTCTCGCGAAGCAGTTAGAAACCGCTCGACCGAACGTCAAACTGTTGGGTGAAATCTCGCATCCAGAAGCGTTGAAACTGATGGCCAACTCAGTCGCAACCTTGGTCCCTTCGCGGTGGGACGAACCGTTCGGAAGGGTTGCCGCAGAGGCGCTCTCGGTGGGTACATGCCCGATCGTTCTCGCACGCGGAGGGTTACCCGACATCGTTGACGGGCTTGATGACTCGCTCGTTCAGGCCTCACTGGATCCACGACAGTGGGCCGAATCTCTAGGAACGTTGTGCAGTCTCACCGACGCTCGATACTCCAGGCTCACAGAGGCTTGCATTCGAGTGGCGTCGGAGCGCTACTCGGCTTCGGCGCTCACAGCATCTCTCATTCGTATCTACGAGACGGTGTTGCCTCGATGATTCTGGAGCCGACAGTCTCGGGGAACTGGCATTCCAAGTTGGCGTTGCTCGGCTTGCTAGTGCCCGTAGCCGGAGGAAGGTGGGGTAGCCATCTTGGGATAGGAGGCCTCTTCCTAAGCGATGCCCTTGTGGCGACTGGTCTTCTCTTCTACGGGTCTGAGACCCTGAGAGGCAAGTCGAGCCCGTCTAAGGTGGCGATCGAGCCTGGAGCGTGGCGGAACTTGCGCTTCGCCTCGGCGTTAGTCGGTGTGGCCGCGCTGATCGGTGGACTGCGGGTGGGCGCGCTAGATCGCGACTCTGTTCGTGATGTGGCCCCGTTCGTCTACCTAGCGCTCACTCCCGTGTTCTGCCGGTGCATTTCCAACGCTGGCTTGGCCCGTGCAACTGGCTGGATTGGCTATGCTTCGATGGTTCACCTCGCCTGGTATCTGCCAACGCGCGTTGGGGTCTTGAACGAGGTCGCCATACCCGCAATTAGTGATGTGCCGATCTTCTCGATCCGCAACGACTTTGACGCCGTGGTCACCGCCTTCGCTGGTGTGTGGATTCTGATGTGGAGTCGCGTCGGGCTTGTAGGCCGCACGCTGGTCGCCGCCGTCTGTGCTGCCCTCGTGGTCTCAGGCCCGAGTAGAGCGGGTTTGGTGGGTGGCGCGGTACTCCTTGTCGGCACGTGTGTTCTGAAGCGACCCTTGCGTCATCGGATGCATGGACACTTGGTGGCCACCGCGGCCTTTTGCGCCGGAGCGGTAACCGCTACCTACCTGGCGTTACGTGGCTCGCTGCCGGGCTGGGCCGTGTCGGCTGGTCGCCTTGCAGGCACGGGGAACGACCTGTCAGCGAGTAGCACGACGTCGGCGCGGGTTGAGGCTTGGAGGCAGATATGGATCTATACAAATGAGCGGGACCTTCGGATAGCGCTTGGCGATGGCTTCGGTTCTGACGTTGTTCGCGATAGCGGAGCCCAGGCACTTCTCTCTGGGAGCGAGACCGTGCGCCAAGCACATAATGTACTCTTCACTTGGCTTGGCCTTGTCGGGCTTATTGGAGTCTCACTGGTAGCAGTCGGGGTCGCTATTATGTGCCTGGTCTCTTTCCGTGGTGGAAGAGGCTCAAGCCGGCAGGCGGTCACAGCTGCACTGCCGGTAAGCCTGCTCGCGACGTCGCTGATAGGGGTGGTTCTCGAGTCGCCGTTCGGGTATCAGGTGTTCGTGCTGTCGGTTGTGCTCTCTTGCTGCGATGAGGCTTGGCCTCCGCTGCGGTCTCGATGGGCGCCGGCCGAGTTTGGGCTCGCCACGGCCGATCGCGGTGGTCAAGGGTGACTGCCATCCGTGCAGTCTGCGTCGCAGTCGCGACCTACCGCCGGCCCGATGGTCTCGATGCCCTCTTAAGCTCTATTGAGCAAGCAACTGCAGGAGTGCCCGTCCGCGTGGTGGTTGTGGACAACGACCCCGTGGGATCCGCGAAGTTCGTCGCCGACCGACACGCGATTGTCGCCCGATACGAGATTGAGGCCACTCCCGGGATCGCAGCTGCACGAAATCGTTGTCTTGAGCTTGTGGAGGTTCATGAGGACGCAATCGTGTTCGTAGACGACGACGAACGCGTATCGACGGAGTGGCTCGCTGCCCTTCTCCAGGCTGCAAGAGATTATGGGGCCGACATCGTAGGCGGACCGGTTGTGTCCGAACTTCCTGACGGTGTCGGGCCTTGGGCCCGCCTCCACCAGCGACGGATTGAACCCGACGGATCTCGATCCGGTTTGCCCGCCACGAACAACGCACTCGTCCGTACCAGTCTCCTGCGGAAGGCCGGAGCCCCAAAGTTCGACCCGAGCTTCTCGGTGAGCGGCGGGAGCGACACAGACTTTTTCTGGCGGTTGAAAGAAGACCATGGTGCTCACATCGTTTGGTCCGATACAGCCCTTGTTTACGAGGATGTGCCCCCTGAACGAACCACGCTGCGATGGCTTTGTCGCCGTAGCTACAGGAACGGCGCCATTATCGCACGCGTCGAGCTGAGACGCCGGGGACGGGTCTTGGTTCTAGCGAGAGGAGTGGCGCGCTGTCTGCGAGCAATTCTTCGGGTACTCGGGAGCCTCATCCGAATGCAGGATCCTTGGCGGCCACTGGCCGTCGACCTACCTCGAGGTCTCGGAGTGTGCGGCGCCTGCTTCGGCGTCGCTGTCGTAGCCTACACAAGGCAATCTGGGACCAATGAAGCGACGAGCGATGACTGATCGAAGCGCAACGTCGCGCAGGAAGGATTGCGGCGCACCGCTAGTAGTCGAGTTGATCTCCCCATACTGGGACAACCCGTATGTTCTTGACCTAGAGACGGCCTTGGGGGATCTTCCCGGAGTCATGGTCGTGGCCAACACCGGTTGCCTCCCTGTTCGGTCGGCGCAGATCGTCCACATCCAGTGGCCCGACGGCTTGCTCCGAGGAGCGAAGCGTTCGGTGCTCCGCCGATGCGTCAGGCTAGCGGGGCTCGCGCTCCAGCTGCGTAGCAAGTCTGGACCGAAGCTCGTCGTAACGGTTCATAACATCGAACCTCATGAGCGCTCGGCCGCTGCGACGGTTATTCAGCGCTGGGTCCTAAGGAATGCCGATGATCTAGTGGTTCTAACCAGCTCCGGCGCAGACAGACTGCGGAAGGCTTTCCCGGTACTGGATAGGCAACGTCTTAAAGTGATACCCCATATGGGATGGGCGGAACGCTACGCCTTTGATGGAGTCTCGCCGTTGTGTGAGACGGGTATGCCAATCGTCGGGTGGTTTGGGAGGATGCGGGCCTACAAGGGCATTGAGGCGATAGCCGACCTTGTCCGGTCGTCGCCCGACATACCACTCCGGTTCGTTCTCATGGGTTCGCGAGGAGACCGCTCATCGGAGATCGAGGAAGCTTTGTCGCTCCTGCGGAGGGACCGTCGAGTTTGCGTCGCCGAGCGACGCGTGACGGATCAAGAGATCTGGTCTCTTTGTCAGGGGGCCAGCGTCATCTGGCTTCCTTATAGAGCGGTCGAGAATTCAGGAGCTGTCTTCGCGGCATTAGCGGCTGGGTGCAGAGTTCTGGTCCCGAACATGGGATCCATGCAGGAGATCGCTGAAGAGTACGGCGAGGACCGAGTGCTCTTATACGAAGGCGAGATGACCGGGCCACGGTTGTACGCGGTCGCTACGAACCCCTTAGTCCATCCGCCCGCCGGCCCGCCAGCACGGCGGAGTGCATCCGCTGTCGCCAAGGAGCATGAGAAGCTGTACTACGAGTCGGTTCAAGTCTCAGTCGCAGGGAAGGGCCTTCGCGCCTGACAGCATCGGTCCAGTGGAGTGTCGCCTAGGGCAACCTGGGGTCAGTCGAACAACTCCATAGGTCGCGTGGAAACGATTCTCTTAGTTCGAGAAATGAGAAGCTGGGTGCATCAACTCCACCGAGTTCAACAGCTTGGTCGACTGAAGCAGCAAGAACTGGGAGCGCGCGCCCGGTACCCAGGTAGTAGTCCTCGTACTTGAAGCGGGGTTCTGATCGTGAAATCATCGGACGAGCAGGGATTCCGAATGACTCGGCGACAATGATTCCGTGAAGCGATGATCCGACGACAAGGCTACTGTTAGCGATCCTGGCGAGCACCCGATGAACCGGCCAGCGGGGATTCACGGCTCTCGGATCACCACTGAAGTGCCGCCAATCGTGAAGATTCGGCACGATAGCAGTTCTTGAACGGTTTATATTCGGCCGTAGGTACGCTGAACGGGGAAAGTACTTGCCAATCAGGAGCGCTGGATCGCCAAATACCTCGGGCACGTCTTGACCGAGGCAAACAAGAGCATCCCGAGTCAGAGGACCTCGAACTGCCCGTACGTCTAGGCGTGGAACGGCAGGAATTTCGCGATACTTGCCGTTGATCCCGGAGCCCCAGACCGTGTCACCTCCCTGGGCAAAATGCAGGATAGACCCAATGGTGAGCAAGCGCCGATGGCCGACAGGCTCGGCCAGCCGCTCCTCGATCAAGATTCGTTCGACAAGCATCGGACCCAGCAAATCGCCGAAGTTGTTGACATATCGCCGGATCGGGGCGAGGAGGCCAAGGCGACCGTCTACCAGGCGCCGCTTAGGGTTCCAGTGCACTACCTCGACGGGCACTAGCGCCTACGATCGCGTCCGCGCTTTGCAAGCCTGACGGCTTTGTCCGACGTCATTTCAAGCGTTTCGAGGATGGGCGTAGGACCCGCGGCACTCAAGCAGCGTTTGGCGAAGCCGCTATCGAGTGGAATCCCAAAGCGGGCAGAGAGTGCTCTCGAAAGAGGTGGAGCTACTCCCGTCAGCTGTTTGCCCGAATGGTTCTCGCCGGTGTCCACATGATAGACGGCACCCCGAAACGGTAGGGGGTCGAGCACAACCCCACGATGCTCAAACCACGCTGCGGTATCTCGATGCGCACCGAGAGCATTATCTAGAAAGGGCCCAAAGGAGTTCGCGATGTCCGACTGGCTGGCGCCAGTGGTCAGCTTCGTACGAGGGTATGCGGCCGCCGAGATAATATGGCAGGTTCCGCAAGTTCGGTTGAACGCGTCCTGTTTACGAAGAGCGTTCCTGCTCATGGAGTACATGTAGCCGCGATCGATGACCCATCCACTCCGACCGGGTCTGCTGTTCGCGTACTCGGCCAATCGTCGGTCGACGAAGTCGTCGGCATCGAAGATCATGACGTATTCCGGGTCAACTTCACGGGCAGCAACTATTCCGGCGCCGATCTTTGTGCCCTTGTCCCAGACAAAGTCATCGCGTCTTGCATGGAAGCCGTCGGCCGACGCAGGAGGCGGGAAGTCGACCTTCAAGAAGGTCACACTGGGGGGGAGTGGGAAACCCGGAGTATCATTTCCTACGACAAAGACCACGAAGTCATTAGAGGTTTGCTGGCAGATAGACGCAAGTGTTCGTTGCAGCAAGAGTTCCACTCTCCCGTAGTCGCCTGAGTTGGCGGGATGGCGAATGGAAGTGATGAATGCGATCATCCTCAGTCCTTGCGTGCCTGCGCGAAGAGCCTAATCGCCATGGCTTTCGCTTCGTCTAGATTCTCAGCTCGGTACGCGGTAGAGAAGCGACCTGTAGTAGCTTTGTATACGGCGCTAACCTTCCTGGAATCGTTGTCAAGTGTGATATGCGGTATGCCGAGTAGCGCGCTCATAACATGCGCATGCAGACGATCGGTAACAATGACGGGATACTTCTCGAGTAGCTCAACCCCGCGATCGACGTTCAGGCGGTTGCGACTGGAAAGCGCCAATTGGTGGGCGGACATCAGCGTGGCTGAGACTGGTTGCGTGCCAAGCTTGCGACGGAGCTTCGCGCCGAGGTGGCCGGGCTTCGTAGCGAGCCGCGCGGCGGTGCCGGCCAATCCTGTGACTCGGGGCGTCGTCCAGTCCTCCCGTTCGAGTCGAATCTCTGGAACCCAGTCGACAGGTATGTGGCCGAGGCCTGAGGCTGCCTCACGATCTTGTCGGGCCAGCACGAGCAGGACGTTGAGCGGTATTGACGGTACGGATCTGTTGATCGCTGCTCCAAGCGCCATGTCGTGGCAGAACAAGGTGTCGACGTCGGGCAGCAAGTCTGTCGCTCTCCGCATAGATTCGTCATCTCGGAGGAGAGCGGTGAGGGAGCCGTGCTGGGCCAGTCGGTCGTTGGCCAACGCTGCCCGTTCGCGCGATCTGAAATGAACTGATTGGGGAAGTTGAACGATCGGGTAGTCGACCAAGTCACCGACTAGTCGTTCTCGGTGGTCCTGATGCCCAAGCCAGACATCGCCGAGGTTGCCCCCACCGTGGATCAGCACGACGCCTGAGGGCATAGCGGCCCGCAGCGCTGACGGGTCGTAAGTCGTGATGTCAGCGACGTACGCGATCTTTGCCTGGAGGGCCCTGAGATATTCCAACTCCCCGAGCCAGATCAGAGAGTCACCGATGTTGCGCTGGTTTGGGACGTCAAGCAGTGCCACATCGGTCCCCGAACGGATGAACTTGCGGAGCACCCGCAACGTCTCTGATCGAAGAATGCCGAGGTGTTGCGCATCATCCTTGGTCAGGCGACTAGACATGCGGCCCTTCTTGAACGCGACGAAAGAACCTCGGCTGCCGCAGCAGGTCAGACGGCGATCCCACGCTTGTAACCTCCCCGGACTCTAAAACGATAAGCCGATCGCACGCCTCGACCGTAGACAACCGATGAGCGACGATGATTAGGGTAGTTCTGCCTCGCAATTCGTTCAGAGTGCTTTGGAGCAGCTCTTCCGACTGAGCATCAAGTGCACTTGAGGGCTCGTCCAGGATGAGAAGAGCCGGCTCGCCAGCCAGGGCACGCGCGATCGCAACGCGCTGCTTTTGGCCGCCGGATAGCCCAGTTCCTCGAGGGCCAAGCATCGTGTCGAAGCCTTTCGGCAGTCTTTCGATCTCGTCGAGGATGTTCGCATTCCGCGCCGCCTCTCGAACCCTACTTCGAGGAATGTCGCGCCAAAAGGCGATGTTTTCCGCAACGGTCGCCTCAACCAGACCCGGCTCCTGCGGAACGAAGGAGACGAGCGCGGACCAGTCCTGCGCGTCGAAGTCGAGGTAATCTTGACCGTTAACCAGGATTGATCCCTCCGACGGCGGCCTCAGCCGGAGGAGGAGCTGGACGAAGGTTGACTTCCCGCCTCCCGATGGGCCGACGACTCCGATTGCCTCCCCAGAACCAATCTCGATAGACACATCGCGTATAGCTGGGAAACTCGGGTTGTACGAGTAGCTGACGCTCTTGAACGCTATCGAGTCGAGCCGCGAGAGCTCGGCTCGGCCGGTCGTGATTCGGCCGCTGTTGAGTTGCTCCAGGCGGTCCGTCAGTGCGTCCAGAGCTGGCACGCTCTCGACAGCCGCATGGTGTGCAGTGTTCGCACCTTGAGCCGCCGCCAGCGATCGAACCACCAATGCCGCTGCAGCGGCGAGGCCACCAACGTTCTCTTGGCCGGCCCAGATCAGGCCGCCGATCCCCAGAACCAACAGAAGCATTGTTAGGTCCCGGAGAAGCTTGCTGCTGGCTTCCACAGCGAAGCGCGAGTTTCGCTGTCGAAGGCGGGCCTCTCGGTTCAACGCCTCCACGGCATCTCGGGCTGCTACTTGCACACCGAAGACGCGTACTTCCATTGCCATCGAAGACAATCCAGAAACCTCTTCGGCGAACCTGGCGTTACTCGCTACGAACAGGCGGGAGAGGTTGAGGTTGCGATTCGTAAGCGGCCGCAGCGCTGCCACGAGCAGTGCGCCAGCGATCAATATCACAGACGTAGTGGCGGGGTCGACGGCAAAAGCCGCAGCGAGTAGCATCGCCAGAGAGACCAGCTGAGCTATCCATTTCGCAATTGAGTTGGCAAGAGTTGAAGTGCGCGCACTCAGAGTGGTCACGGTCTCCTGGAGCGAGCCCTCTCTCTGTACCGCCTGAGTCGGCCAGCCCGCTTCCGTAAAGCGGGCAACAACGTTCGACCTTGAGTTCGCCAGGACGGTGGAGCCAATATCTGCGGTCAGCCATGCGACGCCGAGGTGCGAGAATAGTCCGCAGAGGGCCGCAACGCCCGCAACGATGATGCAGACTGAGGGTGAGAGCGCGATTTCCACGAGCGGAAGCTCGATTGGGGAGGCGGGGCCGGCGGCGAGTGCCAGCGTCAACTGGACGACGAGAAGGAGAGCGAGGGCTTCAGCTAGCCCTCCAGCCGCCGCAGTAACGGCGAGCAGAGCCATCCGATTCCTGATGTCGCCTGCGAAGGGAGCAAGCCTTGTCCACACAGATCGATTCATTGTGCCGACCGCTAGAGGTGGCGGGAGCAAACGCCGACTGCACCAACGCAAGCGTTGTCGACGCTTGGGGATGATGCCAAGGGTTGTCGAACTGTTGTGCAGCCAGCTAGTGGGCAACCTTGGCTCGACACGCTTTCGACGAGTTCCGCCAATGACATAGCTAGAACCTACCCTCCGGCAGCGTCAGAGGCGGCCACATGTGTACCGGAGGGCACCGAAGGCACCTACCGAAGCTCAAGGTACAGTCACACTCCGATGTCGCCAACCGCAGATCACATGACGTTGCACGACTACCTCGCGATAGTCCGTCGGCGTAGCTGGGTCGTTCTGCTCTCGGTCGCAATCGCCTCTGGCATGGCGTCAGTTCTATCGATTGCCCAAACGCCGGTGTATGAGGCGGAAGCCCAGCTTCTGGTCCAGACTCGTTCAAGCGATTCGCTCTTCGGCAGTGGGCTCGATCTTCGGAGCGGCGATGCGGGCCGGGCGGTGCAAACCGAGATCCAGGTGTTGGAGGGCGAGCGTGTGCAAGCGCGCTTGATGTCAACGCTTGACCTCGTCGAGCGGCCTCCCAGCGTCAGCGCGACCGTTGTGGGATCAACCGACGTGATCTCCGCCAAGGTCCGTGGCGCGACCCCCGATGTCGCGGCAAGCCTCGCCAATCAGTACGTGCAAGCGTACATCGATGAGCGTCGTGAGCAGTCGGTGGAGGATCTTCTCGCCGGTACCGCCCAGGTCCAGTTCAAGATCTCCGAGTTGCAGACTCAGATCGACGCTCTCGCCGATGACGACCCCCAGCGTACGACGTTATTGGCGCAACAGGCGACTTTCGGTCAGACGCTCAACCAGCTGCAGGTCGACGCGGCACTAAAAACGGGCGGAGCCTCCGTGGTCAAGTCGGCGACTGTTCCCCGTGACCCAGTCGTGCCGACGCCGCTGCGGACAGCTGTGGTGGCGGGAATCGTCGGGTTGCTGCTCGGTCTGGCGGCTGCGTTCGCTATCGATTACTTCGACGACTCGGTACGAACGGAGGAGGACCTTGAGTCTGTCGCCGGTCGTCCCGTACTCGCCGTGGTGCCCATTGATCCGCCTATTGACCACCGACCGGTTTCACTCAGCGCACCTAGTGATTTCGCAGTTGAGATCTACCGCGGGTTGCGTACCAACATCCAGTTCCTGGGCCTCGATCGTCCGACAAGAGTTATCCAAGTCACCAGTTCGCTGCCGGGCGAGGGCAAGACAACGACAGCGACGAACTTGGCTGTCGTGCTCGCTCAGACGGGGCGCACGGTCCTGATCGTTGATGCGGACCTGCGGCGACCGCGCGTGCACGAGGTCTTCTCCGTGCCGCAGTCACCCGGGGTGATTGACCTGCTTGTCGGCGAACCGGTCGACTTGGTTGCAGCGGGTCTAGATCTCGAGGACGGAGTTGAACTCTCGGTAGCGGCGTCTGGCACGGTGCCGGGCAACCCAGGGGAGCTTCTATCAAGCGGACGGACCCGCGACCTCCTAAGGGAACTTGCCGATCGCTACGACTACGTCATCGTTGACTCGGCGCCGGTCTTGCCGGTCGCCGACTCACTTGCGTTAGCGGGCAGCGTCGATGCCGTCCTCTTCGTCACCCAGGCCAAACGAGCGACGAAGCGGAGTGTTGCTGAAGCGCTTGAACGGCTTGATCGCGTCCAAGCTCCGATCGTCGGAATGGTCCTGAACCAGGCCACCGCTGCGGATCGGGTCGGAACATACGGCTACGGTTATGGGTACGGAGACGGCGAGTCCGGACCACGCAAGGCTAGAGCTGCGGCCTCATCCGAACCGGCCCCTGCGGCCGACAATCGGCCTCCGAGCTGACACCGTCGAGTCGGCTTGGGCTCAGCGATCGAGCACGGAGCGACTTTCTAGTGTCCGAGGCGCGTCACCGAAATAGGCCCAGCGTTCCGGCTGCACGAGTGGTTGTGGTGACACGATCAGCTTGGTCTGGTCGAACGATGTGTTCGGACCGAAGCGGACTCGGAACGTAGCGCTGCCGTCCGGCGGGAGCACGAGCTTGATGCTTGCGGTCTGCAGTCCGGCTTCCTGGCCGGTGTTGACACCAATCGGCTGATCGTCCAGCCAGGCCTCGGTGACCGGTCGGGTCGAGTAGACGGTGACGAGCCAGCGCCCGTCGCCTCGTCCGAGGTCGCTCGACACGGCGGTCACGTAATCGGGGAGTGACTCGACCGGTGCCGTGTGTTTGATGGTGATCGAGAGTTCATCGCCGTCGGGGGTCTCCTCGTACACCATCCTGCGTTCGAGGTAGGAGTCCATCTTGCCGGTGCCGTCGTTGTTGATGGCCACGTGCACGCCGTCGCGGTCGCCTCGGCCGCCGAGCACGGCGCCGTCCATCGAGACGAGTTCGAGCAGGGCTTGCTCGCTCGGGTCCTCCATCCAGGCCATCAGGCGGCGCTCGCGAACCATCGGCGCCATCGCCCGACCGAGATCGATCGGCTCGGGTGCGTTGCCGCCGAGGAGCCGGTCGGTGACCGCTCGGGCGATCACCTCGAGTTGGTCGATGCGTTCGGCGTTGTCGTCGGTCTCGTACTGCTCGATGAGGAGGTACTCGGCGGTGTTCGTGCCGTTCAGCGGTGCGTCTCGCCCGTCGACCTCGACGTCGCCGACCAGGCCGACGAGCTGTTCGAGCGCATAGACATCGAGATTGAAAACGCCGTCGAGGTCCTGCCCGCCGCTCTGCGGATAGAGGATGTCGGCGACCCGAGCCGTGTGGGGGAAGTGCGGCGAGATGGTGTAGATCGACCACACGTCGGTGGCGACGGGTCGGCCCGGCCCGCGTGCGAAGCCCTCGCCGCCGTACTGGGCGAGCCAGTCCGCTGGTGCCTCGGACAGATCGAACGGTTCCGTGGCTGCCCGGTTGAGGTCGGAGTGGCGTCCGAAGTCGGTGAGTTCGATCTCGCCCTCGTCGATGGTGATCTCGGCGTAGTTGCCCATGAAGCCGCCCTGGCCGCGTGCCTCGGCCGGCGTGGTGAACATGACGAAGTAGACGCGCTCGCCGTCGGCGCCGAGCATCGCCGGCGCCCGGTCGAGCGCAATGACCGCTTTGTCGCCGAGATCGCGCTGTTCGGCGATGTCGACGCGGAGGTCGGCGAGGCGATCGGCGAGAGGCTCGACCAGCCACGGGTCTTGTGCCGACACGACCGCCGCGTCCAAGGAGGCGAGCGACTCCTGCAGCTCCGCCATCGGCTGCTGCAGGCCTTCGACAGCTTCGATGTCGATCCGACCGTCGACGATCCGGAGGGCGTCGAAGTCGATCTCTCCGAGCTGTGTGGCGACCGTGGACGACGCTGCAGCGGCTTCGGACGCCAGCTGGTCGACGGCGCGGTGGTGCTGGCTCACGACCGGCACCAACCGGGCCGGTGCGGTCCAGACGGCGCCGACGTCGTCGGCGGCTCTGCCGAACGAGGTGGCGGCACGTTCGAACGAGGACTGGGCCTGCTCGAAGTCGGCTGCCTTCAACTCGCGCAGCCCCTGTCGGGCGGCCTGCTCACCGGTCGTGAGGTCGGGGCGGGCCGATGTGCCCGACAAGACGAGTGCGAGCGTTCCGATCACCAACACGCCGGCTGCAGCGCCTGCGGCGATGTACCCGACGCGGCGAACACGGCGAGAGCGTCGACTCAGGCCGAAGGCGGCGAGGGTGATGGCGACGAGGACGCCGACCGCTGTGCTCACACCGAAAGCTCCGAGATCGCGAGCGGTCGACAACACGAGCAGGATCGCGCCGACCACGATCGCCCGCTCGACCGGTTGACTGCGACGGGCGGTGCCCACGGCGAGGGCCAGACCGAGCACGCCGACACCGACGAGCAGTGGCAGCCACGGTTCGGCGATGGCAGCGGCGATTCCGGCGGCGGCCGCCAGCGCCCACCAGGGTGCGGTGGCGCCCGACCACACGACGAAGACCGCCGACGCGATCAGCAGCAGCCAATCGATCACGGTCGAGCCCGTCGGACTCAGCCCTTGGAGGCCGAGGCCGATACCGGTGACCACGCCGACACCGAGGACGAGTTGCTCGTTGCGCCCGTCGACGTGCAGTTTCCGAGCGGACATGGGCGGCGAGACTACCGGCCGATCGCCCACCGTGTTGGGAGCGACCTGGCCAGGCTCTGCCCACGTCGTGCGGTCGGTCGACTACCCGGCGGAGTGCATGTCCTTCGGTGCACCGCTGGGCCATCGCCCCTGGACAACGACCCTGGGCTTGCTAGGGTCGCGATTTAGTCAAGTGGAGAGGACTATCCCATGAAGCGACTGATGGCGGGCATCGCCATCGCTACGGCGGCCACGATGGCCGGCGGCGCGGTGCAGGCCCAGGACAACGGGTACAACGTCAACGATCCGACCGTCGCGGTCGCACCGCCGTCGACCACGCCCGGCGGCACGTTCAACGTGAACGTCGACGACTGCATCGTCGGCGAAACCGCCACCTACACCTTCCAGGGCCAGAACAAGACCGCCACGTGCGTCGGCGCCAGCGCCGATTCGCTCACGGAGGCCATCGTCGCCGGTGGCACCGCCACCGCGAGCTTCACCGCCCCCACCTCGGCTGGCACGTACAACGGCACGGTCGCACTCGATCAGAGCGCCGTCTCGCTGCCGTTCCAGATCCAGGTCCAGGCCGCCACCGTCACCGTGAGCAACGGATCGCCGGCCCCCGGCAGCACCTTCACGGCGTCGATCCCCTGTAACGAGGACTCGGCAACGGTGAGCTTCAACGGTCAGTCGCAGACGGTCTCCCCGAGCGACGGCACGGCAACCGCCACCCTGACCGCGCCGACGGCCGCCGGTACGGCCACCGGCACCTTCACGTGTGGCGACACGGTCGCTTCGTTCAGCGTGACCGTGCAGGAAACCGACCCGATCATTCCGCCGACGGGCAACTCCGGCATGAGCGGCACGATGGGAATCGCCGCGGTCCTGCTCGTCGCAGGTGCCGGCATGTTCGGCGTCTCCCAGTTCCGTCGTCGCCAGACGACCGCCAGCTGACCCAACCTTCTCCACTTGATCTCGGGCGTCGCCTTCGGGCGGCGCCCGAGTCGCGTCCCGGCTCCCACACTCTCCCTCGGTAACCTCCATGCACGTGAAGCCCACCGTCGTCGTGACCGTGATCACGTTCATCCTCGCCGCCGCGGCCGGTGTCGCGATTGCCGGCCTGCCCTCGGAAGCGCCTGGTGCCGACATCAGGATCACCGAGATCCAGACGGTCACGCCCACTACGACGCTCGTGCTGGCACCGCTCGAGGTGTCGCCGCTCGTCGACGACGAGGCGACGGCCACGACCGAGCCGGCTCCGGAGACCAGCACGACGACGTCGACGACCTCGACCACGACGACGCTCGGACCGCCGACGACGTCGGCGTTTCTCGACTCCGAGACGACGACCACGACGACTTCGACCGTCGTCGAGGACGACGACGAGATCGCCACCGGCGACGTACTGCGCGAACGTGAGGCGCTGGTCGTCGCGACGGCGAACGCGACCGACGTCGGTGGCGTCGCCGGTGCTCACGCCGAGGAACTGCAGGGCTACGGCTACGTCAATGTTGCGCCCGTCGACACGACGCCGTCGGCCGAGAGCGCCGTGTACTACCAGCCGGGCTTCGACCTCGAGGCCGCCCGGATGGCCGAGGAACTCGGCTGGGGACTGCTGGCGATCGCCCCGTACGCCGAGCTGTCGGCGCTGCAGACCGACGCCACGTTCGAGCTCGTCGCGCTCGTCGGACTCGATCAGGTGTGACGCTGCGCATCCTCACCGTCTGCACGGCGAACGTCTGCCGCTCGCCGGTGGCGGAGCGACTGTTGGCGCAGCACCTGGCTGCGGCGGGGGTCGATGCCGAGGTGCGGTCGGTCGGGACACATGGCGGGCGGCTCCGGATGCACCGAGACACGTTGGCTGCCGCAGCCGCGATCGGGGTCGATGCGTCGGATCATGTGTCTCGTCCGCTGACCGCCGGAGCGGTTCGTGACGAAGGCGCCGATCTGGTGATCGGGATGACTCGTGAGCACTTGCGGGAGATCGTGGCGATGGAACCGGCGGCGTGGCCGCGGACGTTCACGCTGAAGGAGCTCGGGCGGGCTGCGCTGCGGGTCGGGCCGGCCGGTGGGGACGTGGCGGGTTGGGTGGCGCGAGCGTCGGAGGGGCGCAAGGCTGCCGACCTGATGGTGCCGTCGCCGGATGACGATCTGAGCGACCCGTACGGGCGGGACCGTCGGTACCACGACGAGATGGTGCGCGAGGTCGACGAGCTGACTCGGGCGATCGCTCGGGCGCTGGCTGCCTGAGCCGAGACCCGGGTCGGGTGACCTACGGAAACGCCGACTCCGTCATCGTTCCCTACGGCACCCGACCCGAGGACGTCGAAAGGAATCTCGAGAAAGTGCTCAAGGTCCGGCTTGGGGGTGCCGATACTGGGGCCATGGGGAAGCGTGCTGCTGCACCGCAGCCGACTCGGACGAACTCGCCGTCGGTGATCGGGTTGGAGCACGGGCGTGCCCTCGCTGCCAAGCAGGCCAAGCGCAAGAGTCGGTCCAACACGATCAAGACCGGCGTGCTCGTTGTCATGGCGTTCGCCGCGGTCGGGACCGCCGCGTGGGCCGGCTACGACTACTGGGAATCCGAGCAACAGCGCGAAGCGGACGAACGCAACCCGGGCCAGTACGACATGGACCCGCGTGAGGCGATCGACATCCTCGAAGACCAGCCCGCCTGGAACGGCGCGGGCAACGCCACGTTCGGCGTCGGCGACGGCGACGAGCAGCCGTAGACGCTCCTGTTCGCGCACCGTTCCCGGGTCATGTGACCGCCGGTAACTGCTCGTACCTCGCCGTCACCTTTGGCACCCGACCCGGAAGGAACCGGTTGTTGCGGCGGTGGTCGTGTCCTCGGGTACACCCGATCGGGTGACAACCGTGCAGTACCTTGACGGTTCGCCAGGGGAGTGTTGCGGACCACAGGGGAGACAATCGAATGGGTGGACTCATGCGTCTGATCGCACGGGTGACGGCGGTCGCCGTCGTCGCATCGACCGGAGCGGTGATCACGCACCAGTCGGTCAGTGCGGCCGATCCGACCATCGTGCAGGGTGTCGTCACCGACATGACGGTCGCCGACGGTGCCGAAGGCGTCGCCGTGCAGGTGATGACCGGCGCCGGGGTCGAGCAGAAACCCACCACCGTTGCCGAGGTGCTCAGCGACGAGTTCGGCTTCTATTCGATCGACGTGACCGCGTGGGACGACGAGCCACTCCACCTCAACGTCGTCGACCCCACCCGCCGCCTCGGTGCGGAGTTCTTCGTCCCCGTCGCTCTCACGCCCGAGACGACGAACACCGTCAACCACGACCTCGACCTCGGCGGAGTCATCAACGGCAGCGTGCGCACGCAGGACTGGTGGTTCATCGAAGACGCGTGCGCCACGATCACCAACCTGTCCGGCGACGTCGTCGTCCCCTACGAGTGGATCGGCACGTGCAGCGGTGAGTGGGGATGGTTCCAGCTGCCCGCGCTCCCGCCCGGCGAATACCTGCTCGACTTCGGTACGCCATCGCCCGGCGAGGCCTACCCAGTGTTCGACTTCGCGGTTACCGCCGTTGCCGGCGAGCAGTACTGGTACGACGTCATCATGCCGCTCCCGCCGAACACGACGATCTCGGCGGCGGTCACCGACGGCACCGACCCCGTCGACGACATGCGAATCGTGGCCCACACCACCGACCGCAACGGCGAGTTCCGAGCCCGCGACATGGAACCGACCGGCGAACCCGGCGAGTACTCCGTGTACCTCGGTGGGATCGGCTTCGGCAGCGAGCCGTTCACCGTCGACGCCCTGAGCACCTCACCGTCACTCGCATCCGACGTCGGCGCCACCATCGCACTCCAGCCCGGCTACGACGAAGCGATCGGATTCACGCTGCAGCCAGGCAGCTACCTCGAAGGCGAGATCACCGGCCCCGACAACGAACCCGTCTCCGGCGCGTGCGTGGTGCTCGAAGACCTGACGGGTGAGCCCGTTCTCCGACCCGACCACGCTCCCTGCACCGACGAGACCGGCACGTTCGCCACCTACAGCGTCCCTGCCGGGACGTATCAGGCGCGCATCGTCGCGCCGGACGGTCTCGACTCACGGGTGATCGGTCCCTTCACGATCACACCCGGCAGCCCCGCCTTCGAGACGATCCAACTCGACGAGTTCCCGCCCACGCTGATCGCCGGCCTGGTTCGCGACGAGGTGACCGAGCAGCCGCTGCCCGACGTGCGCGTCAAGGTGCGAGGCACCGACGCGTACGGTCAGCTGTTCGGCCAGGAGGTCGTCACCGGAGCGGACGGCCTGTACGAGCTCGACCTGACCATGTTCGAGCTGACCGGTGACGCGCTCATCGTCGACGCGATCGACGAGACCGGCACCCACGCCGCCTCACTCATGAACGAGGTGTACCTGCAACACGGCTACACCGAGCTGATCGGATTCGACCTGGATGCGGGCGGCCGCTTCGTCGGCGACGTCACCGACGTGTCGACCGGGTTCGCGCTCGAGGGAGCGTGCGTGCGGGTGTACGACGCGACCGGCACGACGCTCGCCGTTCCGTCCGACTACTCGCCGTGCACCGGCACCGACGGCCGATTCGAAACGGTCGGCCTCGCGCCCGGCGACTACGTGCTCGAGTTTGTGGCGCCCTTCAACTACGAGACGCTGACCACGACGGCCGTGACGATCGTCGCCGGTTCCGACACCGAGGTCGACGGCGAGCTCGCGCCCGTCGTCACCGGCATCGAAGGCCTCGTCGTCGAACAGGGCACGACCACACCGATCGAAGGCGTCACGGTCGCGGCGCGCGTCGAGACCGCTGATGGCGAGCAGTGGCTCACCACCTCGACCGACATCGACGGCGAGTTCGCGATCGACCTCAGCGACGACCTGCCCCTCTCCACCGTGCTGCTCGACGCCGTCGACCCCGACGGCGACTACGCCTCGGTGTTCGAAGTGCCGCTCGACGTGCAGCAGGGCTACGTCGAGCTGATCGAGATCGGCATGGAACCCGGCGGCACGATCGAAGGAACGATCACCACGCCCGCACCCGACCTCCTCCCGATCGAAGGAGCCTGTGTCACGGTGCGCAACGACGTCGGCGACGACGTGTTCCCCGCCCACGCACCGATCTGCTCCGACGAGAACGGTGACTACGCCACCCGTGGGCTCCCCGCCGGCGACTACACCCTCGACGTGGTGCCGCCGAGCAACGTCTACCTCGGCACGACGGATCTGCCGGCGACGATCACCAGCGGTGTCACCACGCTCGACCTCGAACTCGAGGCACGTCCGCCGGCCACGATCAGCGGCTACGTGACGGACAACGCCGACGAGCCGGTGTTCAACGCGCGGGTGCGAGTGCGCACCGAAGCCGGTGCCGTGGTGGCCGAGACCTACAGCGACAACAGCGGCTTCTACATCGTGACCGTGGCCGAAGGCACCTACGAGCTGGTCGTCGGAGCCCCCAACGGCGACGGCGAGTTCGTCCCCGCCGAGTTCTACCCCTTCGGCGAAACGACCAAGAACATCCAGGTCGGCGCCTTCACCTACCCGGTGTCGGGTGAGTTGTTGTTGGAGGGTGTGCCGTCGCTGGGTTGGGTGTCGTGTGGTGGGGCGTTTGGTTCTGCGCGGGAGGAGTGGGTGTGGGATCCGGTGACCGAGACCGAGGATGTGGTGTATGTGCCGTACTCGTTCGAGGTGTTGCCGGGGTCGTATGAGTGTGGTGTCGGGTTCCAGGGTCGTGAGGGTGCGGCTGATTGGAACTTTGTGCTTCGTGACACGGTGCCGTTGGAGGTGTCGGGTCCGACGACGTATGACGCAGCGGTTGATGATGTTGTCGATGTGACGGTGTCGGTGGTTGATGGTGCGGGTGCGCCGGTGTCGAATGTGGGTGAGGTGTCGTTGTCGTGGAATGCGCCGTGGGTGTGGGATCCGGTGACGGAGACGGAGTCGTATGTGGGTGTGCCGGTTGCTGGGACGTCGTTGGAGGTGTGGCGTGCCGAGGGCATGGCGTGGGGTGAGTCGTCGCCGGTGTTCCGGGTGCCGGATGGGTTGACGGGTGTCGAGGTGCGGGTGAATCTCGAGAACGGGTTGGAGTTCAACGAGACCATCGACATCAACGGCGGTGGTGTTGCGTTCTTGGAGATCGAGGTTCCCGACTTCGAGACGGTGTCGGGTGAGTTGTTGTTGGAGGGTGTGCCGTCGCTGGGTTGGGTGTCGTGTGGTGGGGCGTTTGGTTCTGCGCGGGAGGAGTGGGTGTGGGATCCGGTGACCGAGACCGAGGATGTGGTGTATGTGCCGTACTCGTTCGAGGTGTTGCCGGGGTCGTATGAGTGTGGTGTCGGGTTCCAGGGTCGTGAGGGTGCGGCTGATTGGAACTTTGTGCTTCGTGACACGGTGCCGTTGGAGGTGTCGGGTCCGACGACGTATGACGCAGCGGTTGATGATGTTGTCGATGTGACGGTGTCGGTGGTTGATGGTGCGGGTGCGCCGGTGTCGAATGTGGGTGAGGTGTCGTTGTCGTGGAATGCGCCGTGGGTGTGGGATCCGGTGACGGAGACGGAGTCGTATGTGGGTGTGCCGGTTGCTGGGACGTCGTTGGAGGTGTGGCGTGCCGAGGGCATGGCGTGGGGTGAGTCGTCGCCGGTGTTCCGGGTGCCGGATGGGTTGACGGGTGTCGAGGTGCGGGTGAATCTCGAGAACGGGTTGGAGTTCAACGAGACCATCGACATCAACGGCGGTGGTGTTGCGTTCTTGGAGATCGAGGTTCCCGACTTCGAGACGGTGTCGGGTGAGTTGTTGTTGGAGGGTGTGCCGTCGCTGGGTTGGGTGTCGTGTGGTGGGGCGTTTGGTTCTGCGCGGGAGGAGTGGGTGTGGGATCCGGTGACCGAGACCGAGGATGTGGTGTATGTGCCGTACTCGTTCGAGGTGTTGCCGGGGTCGTATGAGTGTGGTGTCGGGTTCCAGGGTCGTGAGGGTGCGGCTGATTGGAACTTTGTGCTTCGTGACACGGTGCCGTTGGAGGTGTCGGGTCCGACGACGTATGACGCAGCGGTTGATGATGTTGTCGATGTGACGGTGTCGGTGGTTGATGGTGCGGGTGCGCCGGTGTCGAATGTGGGTGAGGTGTCGTTGTCGTGGAATGCGCCGTGGGTGTGGGATCCGGTGACGGAGACGGAGTCGTATGTGGGTGTGCCGGTTGCTGGGACGTCGTTGGAGGTGTGGCGTGCCGAGGGCATGGCGTGGGGTGAGTCGTCGCCGGTGTTCCGGGTGCCGGATGGGTTGACGGGTGTCGAGGTGCGGGTGAATCTCGAGAACGGGTTGGAGTTCAACGAGACCATCGACATCAACGGCGACACCGGGGCGATCCTCTACTTGATCGATCCGGGGATCTGGTTCGTCGGGTCGAGCGGCGACTCGTTCGACGACGACAACGTCGACGACATCACCGAAGCGCTCGCCCCCAACCAGGGAGACGGCAACAACGACGGCTTCCCCGACTACGACCAGAACAACGTGACGTCGTTGCCTTCCTACACCGGCAACTACGTGACGGTCGAGGTCGAGAACGGCAAGACCTTCACCAACGTGCGCGCCGTCGACCCGGTCGCCGACGTAACGGTGGAGACACCCGTCCCCTCGTCGTACACGCTGCCCGAGGGCCTCCTCGACTTCCGGATCGACGGACTCACCCCCGGCGAGACGGTCGACGTCATCATCTACACCGAGTCGGTCGAAGGCGTCACCGGCTACGCCAAGTACGACCGAGAGACCAAGGGCTGGTATCAGCTCCCGAGTGAGTTGGTCGACATCGTCGAGTTCGACCCGCTCCATCCGAACCGTGGGCCGCACGTCATCGTCTCGTTGACCGACGGCGGTGTCGGTGACGACGACGGCGCCGAGAACGGCACCATCATCGACCCGGGCGGTCTGCTCATCCAGTCATCCACCGAAGGCGACGACACGCCGCCGGTCGTGACGGGCACCATCAGCCCCGCACCGAACGTCGACGGCTGGAACAACACACCCGCGTCGGTGTCGTGGGTCGCCGTCGACGCGGTCAGCGGTGCGACGCAGCCTGCTCCGATCACCGTGAACGACACCGGTTTCACGACCGTCACATCCAACGACTCCTGCGACGAATCGGGCAACTGCGCCCCTGGCGTCGTCGTGGTCAAGATCGACACAGCGGCCCCGACGATCGAGGCCATCGTCACGCCGGCGCCGAACGATGCCGGTTGGAACAACGGCCCCGTCACCGTGTCGTACGACTGCGTCGACGACCTGTCCGGTGTCACCTTCTGCTCCGATGCCGACACCGTCGACGGGGAAGGATCCGATCAGCAGGTGATCGGCTTTGCCAACGACACCGCCGGCAACACCGTGAACGCAACGACCTCGGTCAACATCGACACGACACCGCCGGCTATCACCTGCGGCGCACCGATCACCGTCGGGCGCGGCTCGTCGTCGACCCTCGAGGCGAGCGTCGACGACGCGCTCAGCGGCGTGGCTTCGCCGACGGTGGACGTGCCGCTCGACACCTCGACCGTCGGCACGTTCTCCGCCACCGTGACGGCGACCGACCTTGCCGGGAACCCTGCGTCGACACAGTGCGAGTACTCCGTCGAGCTCGGTGACGACACCCCGCCGACGATCACGGCGACGTTCGATCCTGAGCCGAACGCTGCCGGCTGGCACACCGGCGACGTCGAGGTCTCGTTCGAGTGTGCTGACGACGAGTCGGGAGTCGCCACGTGCCCTGCGCCGATCACCTTCACGGACGAAGGTGCCGACCAGCAGCACACCGTCGGTGCGACGGACGAGGCCGGCAACGCTGCCTCGACGACGGTCGTCGTCAACATCGATCGGACCGAACCCGACGTGACGGTGCTCGGCGTCGGCGATGGGCCGTATGCGGTCTCGGCACCGCCGACGCCGACGTGCTCGACGACGGATGCCCTGTCGGGCGTGGCCACCGACGCCAGCCTCGTCGTGACGGGCGGCAACGAACACGGCGTCGGCACGTTCACCGCGTCGTGCGTCGGTGCGGTCGACACCGCCGGCAACGAGGGCGGCGCATCGGCGACATACGAGGTGCGTTACAACCGTGCCGACGGCGTGTTCACCGGGGGGCCGGTGGTCGCGTGGGATCCAGATGATCAAGTCACCAACTCCGGTCGCCGCGGCCGCACGTACCCGATGGAGTGGGAGCTGTACGGAGCCGATGGTGGACTCGTGGCCGATCTCGATGCCGTCGAGTCGGTGATCGCCTACCGTTCCGTCGACTGTGACTCGCCCGCGACGAACGATCTGGGCGGTGAATCGACGACGCTGACCCAGAGCCTCCGGCTCACCGACGACGGTGCCTTCCACCTCAACTGGAAGTCACCGAAGGAGACCGGTTGCTTCGTGCTGGTGATCTCGCTCGACGATGCTTCGATCATCGTTGCCCGGTTCCGCTTGCGGTAGGAATCGGGGCGCCGCGGTCGGGCACCCGGGACAACGCGTCGGCGCTCACCAGTCTCGGCGACAGCTGACGTGAGTGACCCGTTCGGTTGACTCGACCGATGGTCGAGGGTTGGCACGCGCAGGTGAACGAGACGTGAACGAACGGCGCGCCTGCGCGATAACGGGTGTGACATGTGCCGGGGTACATCCCCCTTCTGGCGACTGTGCAGGTTTTCTGGACTCGATCAACATCCGGTCGTGCCACTCGAGTGCGCGGCAGCATCGCTGAGCAGGGGCGATGCGTTGAAACGATCGAATCACGGCCTGGCCGGCGACGGATGTGCTCGAGTTGATTTTCGACACTGCACGGTCTCGCTACCACGCATAGTGGTCTCAACTGTGTGTTGAGGGTCAAATCGGCCACTTGCAGTGTGGATCACGTTGTGATTACCGTGACTTTCCAGTCGGGCGACCACCCTGCCCGGCGGAAGAAACACGGCGGGCCACCCCTCGATGCCGCCACACTCGAGGGTCCTGCCGTGGACGACGGGAAGGAACCGGCGGGAACATGGCGAGGAACTCTCGACCCCTCACAGGGGGGTCGTCCCCCCACACCACGCGACGCATGCGCAGCATCGTCGCTCACGTACTCACGGCCATGATGGTCGTCATGGCCGGCCTGGCGCTCACGCCGGCCGGCGCAGCTCAGGCGCAGGAAGCCACGGTGCCGTTCGAGGCGTACGTGAACTTCCACAACCAGACCTCGATCCCGAGCGGCTACCCGAGCCCGTTCCCCCCGTCGCCGTACGTCAGCGACGTCGGCGCACCGTACGCCGAGCAGGGCGACCTGACCTACGGCTGGGTCCTCGAGTCCGACGGCGTCACGCCGGTCGACATCCGGGGCATGGGACGCAACCGTAACCGTGACGCCTCCGACTGGAAGCGGGACTCGATCATCCACATGGGGTCCGGCGACGTGAGCAACGGTGTCACCTGCAGCGGCACTCCGGGCTGCTCGGGCAGCCTGTCGACGAATGCCACGTGGGAGATCGCCGTGCCCGACGGCAACTACGCCATCGAGGTGGCCGTTGGCGAGCCGAACCCGGGGAACGACCCCGAGACGCACACCCTCGACATCGAAGGTGTCCGCATCGTCGACGCTTACGTCCCGACCGGGGCGGCCTCGATCGAGCGCGTGCAGGTGTTCACCGGTGACGTCACCGTCACCGACGGCGAGCTCACCGTCAGCGCCGCCGCCGGCACCAACACCAAGATCGCCTACATCGACATCGTCCAGGCGCCCGGCCCCGTCGCCCCCGCCGACGTCACCGCCGTGCCCGGTGCCACCTTCGGCTCGATCGACGTCAGCTGGACCGCCTCGCCGACCGCCGACGACTACGAAGTCTTCCGCGACGGCGCCTCGGTCGGCGTGACCGCCGCGACCACGCTCAGCGACGCACCCGGCGTCGTCGGCTCGTACGACTACACCGTCGTGGCCCGCAACCTCGACGGCGTCTCGCCCGCCGCCGGCCCCGCCACCGCACTCATCACCAACGCCCAGTGCGGCGACATCTCGCTGCTCACCTGTGGCGAGATCCCCGTTGCGCTTCCGTTCTCGCTCGACTGGTCGTCGGATGAGGGCGCCCTCGTCGACAGCGTCGGCGTCGGCACCGGCTTCACGATGGCCGCCGCCCCCTCCGCTCGTCTCGCGAGCGACGGTGACCCGTTCGACCCGGGCGTGCCCGGCTACGAGCCCGGCCCGTCGCCCGCTCCCTCCGACCCGGCGCAGCTCGTCGTCGACACGACCGACGGCCAGCTCGAGATCACCTCGTCGAAGGGCATCAACTACTACCGACCCGAAGGCAGCAGCGACACCAACTCGCAGCTCAACATGCTCGGTGTCGGCGTCGACCCCGCCGGCGGCGCCGTGATCACCGCCACCATCGATCCGATCGACTTTGCAGCATCGGCCGGCAACAACAGCCAGCAGGGCGGCATCTGGTATGGCCTCGACGAGGACAACTTCGCCAAGCTGGTCGTCGCCAAGGTCGACGGCTCCAACGTCAAGGTGCAGCTCCAGGCCGAGGTCGCCGGAGGTTCGATCCTCGACGCGAACTCCGGCCCGCTCGAGATCAACTCGGCGAACTTCGCAGCCGGCTCCGAGGTGACCCTCGTCCTCACGGTCGACACCAATGAGGGCACGCCCGTCGTGACCGGCACCTACGCCGTCGACGGCGGCACCCCGGTCGCCGTCACGAACAGCACCGACTCGAGCCTCGCCATCCCGGCGAGCTTCGTCACCGCCGACGGCACCGCGCCCTACGCCGGCGTGTTCACGACCCAGCGCCGTGCCGTCCCCGACGCTCCCATCGTCGTTCCGTTCGACAGCTTCGGCGTCGAGGCGCTCTACGACGTCGTCGCTCCCGTCGCTCCCGCCAACGTGGCCGCCACGGGCGGCGACGCCCAGGTCGACCTGACGTGGGACGAGGTCGTCGACGGCGACCTCGCGGGCTACAACGTGTACCGCTCGGAGACGAGCCCGGTCGATCTCGGCGCAGCCCCGCTCGCGCAGGTCGTCGGTGCGGAGATCTATACCGACAACGCCGTCACGAACGGCACCACCTACCACTACGCCGTCACGGCGATCGACGGCACCGGCAACGAGTCGGGCATCAGCGCCGAAGCGAACGCCACGCCGGCCGAGCCGGCCGACACGACACCGCCGGCCGTGCCGGCCAATGTCACTGCGACCGTCGACGGTGACGACATCCTCGTCAGTTGGGAGGCCGTTGGCGACCTCGATCTCGAGGGCTACCGCGTGTACGTCCTCGGCGTCGAGCGCACGACGACCCCGATCACCGAGACGAGCCTGCTCGTCACCGGCCTGACGCCCGGCGTCGAGTACGGCTTCACCGTCGCCGCGGAAGACGCCTCCGGTAACCTGTCGGCCCAGTCGGCTTCCGCCGCAGCGACGATCCCCGGCGGCGAACCGCTCGCCTTCCCGACCTTCGACGCCGTGCCCGGAACCGAGCCCGGCACCGTCCTGACGTCGTGGACCATCCCGCCCGTGCTCAACGGCCCGCCCATCGTGCAGTACCGCATCCAGAAGTCGATCGACGGTGGTGCCAACTGGACCTGGGGTGCGACCGAACGAGACGGTGCCTCGGACGAGAAGCTCATCCTGAACCTCGAGCCGGGCGCCGAGTACACGTTCCGCATCCGTGCCTGGGACGGCGGTGAGTGGGGCCCCTACTCGGCCGAGGCCGTCGCCTCGGCCACCCCCACCCCGGGCGACCCGCTCGCGGTGAACGACGTCGACGCCGAGGCAGGCACGGTCGAGGGCATCGTGCTGGTGACCTGGACACTGCCGACCGGCCCGGTCGACGAGTACCGCATTCAGAAGTCGCTCGATGGCTCGAACTGGACCTGGGGAGCGACGGTTCGCGACGCCGGCGCCACCTCCAAGCTCGTCGAGAACCTCGTTCCCGGCACCGAGTACCAGTTCCGAGTGCGAGCACGTAGCGGCTCGACGTGGGGTCCCTACTCCGACGCCGCCACCGCGACGGCTCCCACCCCTGCCGATCTCGGCGTGCCGCTCGGGATCGCCGAGCCGACCGCAACGTCGGGCGCGCTGGTCGGCAGCATCCTGCTCACCTGGGAGGCCCCGACGACCCTCATCGGACCCGAGGTGCAGGAATACCGCATCCAGAAGAAGATCGAAGGAGGCCCGTGGCAGTGGGGAGCAACCGTTCGCGACGGTGACGCCACGTCGCAACTCGTGACCGACCTCAACCCCGGCTCGTCGTATCAGCTCCGCATCCGGGCCTGGGACGGCACCGACTGGGGTCCGTGGTCGCCCTCGGCGACCGCCGTCGCATCGAGCGAGCCACAGCCCGCGACGATGACGGCCGACCCGTCGACCGTCGAGTTCGTGCTCGACCAAGACGGCATCTCGATCACCGACGTGGCGATCACCGGCGACGAAGGACCCCTGACGCTCTCGGTCGTCGAGGACACCCCGTGGCTGAGCGTGCTCGTCGGAGGCGACGACGTCGCCGGTTTCGCGGTCAACGCCGTGGGACTCGCTCCCGGCACGTACAACGCCTCGGTGACGTTCTCGTCGCCTGGTTACGACGACCTCGTCGTGCCGGTGACGCTCACTATCCGGCCCGACCTCGGCATCATGACCGCCGACCCTGCGTCGCTGTCGTTCTCGTTCGATCCGGGTGACGACCCGGTGGGTGTGGCGAGCACCGTCATCACCGGCGACGGTGAGACGCCGTCGCTCACCATCGTCGATGACGCCGACTGGCTGTCGACGCTCGCCGGCGCAAACAATACGATCGCCGTTCTCGTCAACTCGGCCGGGCTCGCGCCCGGCACGTACACGGCGGAGATCACGTTCAGCGATCCGTCGTACGAAGACCTGATCGTCCCGGTCACCCTCACGGTGTCGGCGCCACTCGGCACTCTGACCGCTTCACCCGACCCGGTCGAGTTCAGCGTGGTCGAAGGTGAGACCGACTCGACGACCGTGACCGTCACCGGCGACGGTGCGGCCCCGACCCTGACGGCGACCGAGTCGCTGTCGTGGCTCACCGTCACCGAAGACACCCCCGGTTCGTTCACCTTCGACGTCGACACCATCGGTCTCGCCGTCGGCGAGGTGTCGGGCGACGTCGAGTTCACGGCACCCGACTACACCGACCTCACCGTCGGCGTGTCGCTCGACGTGACCGAGGCGCCGGCCGTGCCGTGCTCGCCGATTTCGACCCTCGACTGCTCCGACGTCGAAGTGGCGCTCCCGTTCACCCTCACGTTCGACGGCACCGAAGGCGGTCTCGTCGACGGTGACGACGAGTCGATCGGCTTCACGATGGTCGACGACCCGAGTGAGCCTCGCCTCACCGGTGACCCGGCCGTGTCGAACCCGAACGTGCCCGGCTACGAGCCCGGCCTGCTCGACCTCGACGCGACGGCGGGCAGCCTGACCATCGATGCGACCAAGGGCATCCAGTACCTCGACCCGCCGGCGAGCAGCAACAATAACACGCTGCTCAACGCGCTCGGTGTCGGCGTCGACGTCGGCGCCGCCGACGAGGTCGTCATCACCGCCACCATGGATCCCGCTGCCTGGCGCAACGAGGGCAACTCGGCCCAGGCCGGCATCTGGTTCGGTCTCGACGAGGACAACTACGTCAAGCTCGTCTTGGCCGAGGACACCGCCGCCGGCGTGAGCGACATCCAGCTCCTCCGTGAGATCGGTGGCGTCACGAACCCGGGCGACACCGCCGACGGTCTCGACGTGCTCAACGTCGCCGACACCGAGCCGGTGACGCTCCAGATGGTCATCGCCGGCGATCAGGTGAGCGCCAACTACGCACTCGGCTCCGGCGCACTGACGCCGGTGGTCGAGGCATCGATCGACCACCTCGACATCCCGGCGTCGTTCACCGACGGCGCCATCCTGCCCGACGGCGAGAGCGGCCCCGTGTCGTTCGCCGGCATCTTCGCCACCAACCGCAACGGCAGCAACACCCCGGGCATCGACCCCGAGTTCCTCGACTTCAGCGTCACCGCCGACTTCGGTGAGCCCGGCCTGCTGGCCGCCTCGCCCACCTCGGTGAGCCTGTCGGCCGAGGTCGACGAGGGCGACAGCGCCCTCATCGACGTGGTCGAGACCGGCGGCCTCGACGTGCCGCTCACCGTCACCACCGACGGCGCGGCCTGGCTGACCTTCAACGCCCCGAACCTGACGACGCCGAGCGAGATCCAGCTGCTCGGTAACGCCACCGGGCTGGCCGTCGGCCAGTACACGGCGACGGTCACGGTCGACGCCGACGGCTACGACCCGATCGAGATCCCCGTCACCTTCGACGTCGTCGAGGGCGCCCCGCCGTTCGAACTCGACGTCAACTTCCAGTCGGAGACGGCCCCTGTCCCGGCCGGCTACGTGCGTGACTTCGGACAGTCGTTCAATACCCGCACCCTGGCGAACCAGGGCGACGGCAGCCTCGAGTACGGCTGGCTCGCGCAGGGCGGCACCACGCCGCTCAACCTGTCGACCAACGGTCGCGACCGCGACCGCACGGGCATCGACCAGCTGCTCGACACGGTCATCCACATGCAGTACGGCGACGTCGACGGTGGCAACGGCACCAACGGCAACACCGCTCCCGGACGCTGGGAAGTCGCCGTGCCCAACGGCGTCTACGAGGTGACCGTGTCGGTCGGCGACCAGCAGGGCTCGACGGCGTACGACTCGCAGCACGCGGTCAACGTCGAGGGCATGGTCGCCATCGAGTCGTTCCAGGCCACGGCCTCCGACGAATACGAAGAGGTGACCGTCACGGTCGGCGTCCAGGACGGACGCCTGTCGATCGACGCGATCGGCGGCTTCAACACCAAGCTCAACTACGTCAACATCGTCGAGGTGGCGAACGCACCGTTCGTCACGGCGGTGCGCCCGCTCAACCGTTCGGCCGACGCCGACCCGACCGACGGCGTCGCTGCCGACATCAGCGTGCCCGGCGTCGGCGTGGGCGTCGACCCGACCACCCTGGCGGGCAACGTGCACCTGTACGACGTCGTCACCGGCACCGAGGTGCCGAGCACCGTCGGCTCGTCCGGCGGCAACGACGTCATCGCACTCGACCCCGACGACACCCTGCTGCCCGACCGGCAGTACCGCTTCGTCGTGACCTCCGACGTGCTGTCGATCACCGGCGACCCGTTCGTGCCGTTCACGAGTGTGTTCACCACCGGCGACGGCGTCGTCGTCCAGCCCGACGAGTTCGAGCCGATGACCGGCGTGTCGTTCCAGAAGGTCGAGCAGACTCTTGCGGCCGGCGACTACATCGCCTCGATGGTGTTCGGCCCGGACGGCAAGCTCTACACGACCACGATCGGCCAGGGCCTCTACCGCTACGACGTGGCGGCCGACGGCACCCTGTCGAACCGCACCGCGGTCGGCCCGACCCAGCTGCTGGGCCGTGCCGTCATCGGCATCGTCTTCGACGAGAGCGCCACGGCCGGCAACCTGTCGGCCTGGGTCACCCACGCCTCCGGCAACATCGGCGGCGAGACCGCCGAGTGGGGCAGCGCCGTGTCGTACATCTCCGGCCCGACCCTGTCGAACTACGAGGACGTGTTCACGAACCTGCCTCGTTCACGCACCGACCACCTGTCGAACTCGCTCGGGTATGGCCCCGACGGTGACCTGTACTTCCTGCAGGGCTCCAACCAGGCCGCCGGCGACACCGACAGCTCGTGGGGCGACCGCGGCGAGACGCTGCTCACCGCGGCCATGCTCCGCTTCGACCCCGACCATCCGGCCGTCCAGTCGGCGATCGGGAGCGGGCCGGCCGTCGACGTGCAGACCGCCGACGTCTCGAGCCCGTACGACCCGTACGCCGTGAATGCCCCGCTCACGATCTACGCGACCGGTATCCGCAACGCCTACGACTTCGTGTATCACTCGAACGGCCACATCTACGTGCCCACCAACGGCACCGCCGGTGGCGGCAACAGCCCCGGTGTGAACGTCACCCCCGACGTCGGTCAGGCGACCTCGTTCGCCCGCACCGGCCGGGTGCCCGGCGACTACACCGATGCGTGCCTCAACCACCGCATCGACGGTCAGCCGTACGCCGGTGGCGACGTGCCCGCCTACTCGAACCACGCCACGCAGGAAGATCACCTGTACGACGTGCAGGAAGGTAAGTACTACGGCCACCCCAATCCCGAGCGTTGTGAGTGGGTGCTCCACTCGGGCAACCCGACTTCCGGTCAGGACCCGAACGAGCGGACCGGTGGCTCCAACTATCCGGTCGGCGTGCAGCCCGATTCCAACTACGACGGCATTGCCTACAACTTCGGCTTCAACAAGTCGCCGAACGGTGTCATCGAGTACCAGAGCCGCACGTTCGGTGGCCAGCTCGAGGGCCGGATCCTGGTGATCCGCTTCTCGAACAACAACGACATCGTCTTCCTCCAGGCCGACTCCGAGACCGGTGAGATCCTCGGGGCGCAGACCCAGGAGGGCGTCACCGGGGTGGCGAACTCGACCATCGGTGGTGTCGGCAACTTCGCCGACCCGCTCGAGATCATCGAGGACCCGAACACCGGCAACCTCTACGTCAACCAGTACGACCGTGGCGGCAGCCAGCAGCGTCTCTACCTGCTGCGGGTGCCCGAAGGTCAGGAAGCGGCCGGCATCACCGCCGACGAGGACGAGCTCGTCTTCTCCGGTGCCCTGTCGTCGCCGTCGCAGTACCCGCAGTTCCTGACCGACACCCAGACGGTCGAGATCACCAACGTCGGCGACTCGTCGATCACCCTCGACGTGTCGATCAGCGGCGGCGCCGCTGTCGACTACGCCTCGACCGGTGACGGCCAGACGCTGGCCGGTGGAGCGAGCACGACCCTCACGGTCACGTTCGACCCGTCGGTCGTCGGCATCCGCAACGCGGTGCTCGAGGTGTCCGACGGTGAGACCACCACGGACATCCCGCTGTACGGCCTCGCGGCCCCGGCGCTCGAAGGTGGCAACGAACCGACCCTCACGAACGTGCTCGCCACGCTCGGCCACCCGGCGGACACCGGCTGGACCGGGCTTGCCGGCGGCATGCCGGGCACCGAGCGCGGCGACGAGACCTACGAGCCGCTGTTCGTGAAGGCCAACTCGGGTTCGGTCACGATGACCCCGGTGGCGATGTACGCCCCCAACGAGGCCATCCCGTACGGCTGGTACACCGGTGACGGCAGCGCGGCGAACCGCAACGTGGTCGGCGCCATCTCGGTCGGCCAGCACCAGACGCTGCTCCCGACCGTCGGCTCCGGCGGGGTCTCGTTCGACCCCGGCACCGCCGAGTTCGGCCTGTTCTACGACAGCGCCACGTTCAACCGCATCGGTTACACCGAGGACGAGTTGAACGACTCGGGCGGCATCCGCCGTGCCCGCATCTACCCGGCCACCACCCGGACGGGCAGCCGCATCAACGACGCCTTCATCGTCGCCTTCGAGGACGCCTCCAACGGCGACTACCAGGACTACGTCTTCCTGGTGCGCAACGTCGAACCGGCCAGCGGCCCGATCGACCCGCCGCCCCCCACGGGCGACACCATCCGGGTCAACTTCCAGAGCGAGACCGCCCCGGTGCCCGCCGGCTACGTCCGTGACTTCGGTCAGCCCTTCGGCGCCCGCACCGGCGCCGACCAGGGCACCGGCCTCACCTACGGCTGGCTCGACGAGGACGACGACACCCCGGTCGACATCACACCCAACGGGCGTGACCGCGGCCTGAACACCGATCAGCGTCTCGACACGCTGATGCACGTCCAGCCCGAAGACGTCAGCGGCACCTTCAACGGCAACGCGACGAACTCCTACTGGGAGATCGTCGTGGCGAACGGCACCTACTCGGTGACCGTCGCCGCCGGTGACGCCGCCGTGAACAACTACGACAACGACCCCGAGTTTCACTCGATCAATGTCGAGGGCGTCACTGCCATCGACCGGCACGAGCCGATCGGTGTCGACGGCGCCGCCGGCCAGCACGCCACGGCGACTGTCACGGTCACCGTGACCGACGGGCGACTCACCCTCGACGCCGACGGCGGCGAGAACTCGAAGTTCGACTACGTCGAGATCACCCCGGCCGTCGTCGACCCGCCGGAGGGCGGCGTGCAGGTGAACTTCACCTCCAACGCGGCGTCCACCCCGGCCGGTTGGGTGTCGGACACGGGCCTCGCCTACGACTCGGGTCGTGGCTACGGCTGGCTGGTCGGCTCCACGCCGACCGACCGGTCGAACGCCGCCCGCTACCGCACCGGCCCGGCCGGCCAGCCGGTCCTGCAGGGCTTCAACATCATCCAGAACGACGTCGTCGAGTCGCTCACCAACGGCACGTGGGAGTACGACGTGCCGAACGGTGAGTACTTCGTGCAGGTGTCGGTCGGCGACAACGACTACGCCGACTCCACCCACTCGATCGCCGTCGAAGGCGTCAACATCGTCGGCGAGTACGTGCCGAGCGGCCTCGGCGACTTCGAGACCTCCAGCGGCCTCGTCACCGTCTCCGACGGCAAGCTCACGATGACGTCGGGCTTCGGTGGATCGAACACCAAGGTGAACTCGATCTCGTTCGTCGCTGCCGGTGAGGACGAGACCCCGCCGACGATCGACGTCGCCCTCGACGGTGTGCCCGCCGGCACCGACACGTTCGCCGGCCCGGTCACCGTGACCATCACGGCGTCCGACTTCGGCTCGCAGGTCGAGTTCCTCAACTACGCCGTCGACGGCGGCACCGTGCAGGCCTACACGACCCCGTTCGAGGTCGACGGTCTCGGCAGCCACACCGTCGACATCACCGCCACCGACGCGGCCGGCAACGAGGCGACCGAGCAGATCACGTTCGACATCGTCCCGCCGAGCCTCGCTCGCATCGACGTCGTCAACGACCAGGTGTCGCGACTCAACGGTGAGCCCATCCCGGGCTTCTCGGACGAGATCGTCGTGATGCACCGCCTGAACAGCCTCGGTTCGAGCGCCTCGTGGGAGAACCTCGAGTTCAACGACACCGCCACCCTGACGGTGAGCAACACCGGCACCGAGGACCTGGTCATCTCCGACCTCGACATCACCGGTGGCCAGGCGGCCCAGTTCACGCTGGTGACCCCGCCGACGCTCCCGCTCACCATCACGCCCGGCAACGACACGACCCTCACGGTCCAGTTCGTCGCCAACTCGGGTAGCAAGGGTGTGCGCACTGCGAACCTCGAGATCGTCTCGAGCGACCCGACCAGCCCCACCACGGTGATCAACCTCCGCGGCGGCTACATGACGTCGCCCGAGGGCAACAACGAGCTCGCCCTCTACCAGATCATCGATCTGTTCGGCTGGACGACCTCGGTCGGTTCGAACAGTGGCATGTCGATCGGCAACGGCTCGGAGAACCCGGGCTCGCCGCTCAACGGCGACGAGGTTCGTTCGTACCAGTGGAAGCGGCTCGATCCGTCGAAGCCGGTGAACGCCCGCCAGATCGCGGCCTTCCACGGCTGCTGCGGTCAGACCGAGACGATCAACATCAACGGGGCGTCGCAGACCCACGCCGGCGCCTACGGGCAGGCGATCTACCCGATCAAGTCGAACGGCACGCCGGTGTTCATCAACACGAACCCGTCGGGCAACTTCGGCATCACCGTGTCGGGGCAGTCGACCACCCAGACCGCCTATATGGCCGTCAAGCTGTGGCCGGTCATCGACGGTGACGGACAGATCGTCCCCGGCTCGTGGATCGTCGGACACGACTACATCGGCTCGCCGAGCCAGTGCGGCACCGGCGCCACCAACTGCGACTTCCAGGACAACGTCTACCTCGTCACCAACATCGTCCCCGTCGACTCGAACGACGACACCGCCCCGGCGGCGCCGGCCAACCTCGTCGGCACCCTCGACGACCCGGCCGTCGACCTCGACTGGGACGACGGCGCGGCCGACGTGGCCGGCTACTACGTCGAGCGTGCCTCGACCACCGCCGGCCCCTGGACCCGCATCGTCGGTCAGCCGATCACGACGTCGGCCTACACCGACCCGGCCCCGCTCGGCGGCACGTCGGCCTACCGTGTGATCGCCGTCGACGCCTCGCTCAACGAGTCCGTTCCGAGCAACGCCGTCGAGGTCGACACGCCCGAACAGGCCCTGCCGACCATCCGCATCAACGCCGGTGGTCCGCAGGTGACGACCGGTGGGCTGGTGTGGGCAGCAGACACCAGCGGTGGACGTTCGTACTCGAACGCCGCGGTCACCCAGATCGCGAACACCACCGACGACGTCCTGTACTTCACGACCCGCAGCGACAACTCGTCGAACTTCGGCTACGACGTGGCGGTCCCGAACGGCACCTACACCGTTCGGCTCCACTTCGCCGAGGTCTACTTCGGGGCCACCGGAGGCGGCGCGGGCAGCGCCGGCGCACGCGTCTTCTCGATCAACCTCGAGGGCGGCGCCCCGGAGAAGGCGAACTACTCCATCTTCGGTGAGGTCGGCGCCATGGCCGCCGACATCGAGCAGTTCACCGTCACGGTCACCGACGGCAACCTCGACATCGACCTCAACGCCTCCGCCAACCAGCCCTCGATCAACGCCATCGAGATCATCCCGGCCTGACGGGTCGACCAGATCTACCGTGCACCGATCATGAGCCCTCCGAGATCTGGCGTCGGCACGACGCTCGTCGCCCCGAGCGTCGAGCCGGCCCCACCTCGGGCCGAGCCCGAGCCGCGACCGCTCCGGATTCTCCATGTGCTCGAACCCGGCATCGGCGGCGTCCCCGAATGGGTGCGCCTGGTCTCCGGTGCACAACGAGCGATGGGGCACGAGGTGCGCCAGTTCGGTGGTCCAGAGAGCCATGACCCCCGGTTCGCGACGAGTTGGCGGCGTCCCGACCGGTTTACGGCAGCACTGCGTGCCGTCCGCCGGACCGTCCAAGAGTTCCGACCCGACGTCGTCCACACCCACTCGTTTTTCGGGGGGCTGACACGTCGTCTCGATCTCGGCGACGCACTCGTCGCTCACCAGCCGCACTGCTGGGTCGGCAGTCGAGCCGGCGGACGCGGCGACCTCATCGGCATGGCGGCCGAGCGGTCGCTCGCCCGACGCACCGACATCGTGCTGTACGCCGACGAGAGCGAAGCCGACGTCGCCACCGAGCACTCGATCACCACACCGTCGACGACGGTCGGCGTCCCGTACGACGTCGCACGCTTCGTCCCGGTCACCGCCCCACGATCCCCGGACCGGCCGGTCGTCCTCTGTGTCGGACGTATCGCTCGGCAGAAGGGCCAGGATCTGATCGTGCCCCGATGGGAAGAGGCGATCGGGTCGGCCGCCACGCTCGTGCTGCTCGGCGGGGAGGCATCCGGACAACTGTCGCCGAACGTACGCGTCGAACCGATGCAGGACCCGAGGGCGTGGATCGCCCGGGCATCGCTCGCGGTGGCGCCTTCGCGCTGGGAAGGTCGATCCATCGCTGTGGTCGAACTGCTGGCATCCGGGATCCCGGTCGTCTCGTTCGACCTCCCGTCGATGCGACACCTTCTCACCGAGCGGGGCATGCCGCCCGCCGGCGCCGTCGTCGACCAGTTCGACGTCGACGCCCTACTCGGTGCAGTCGGCGAGCGGCTCGACCGTCCCGACCTGCTCACACGAGAGTCGGTCGCCGGACCTCGACGCGTCATTCATTGTCGTCCGGCCGTGGTCGCCGACGCCGTCGTCCGGGCGTACCGGACGGCACTCGAACCGAACCGTGTCGCGTCCGCGATGCGAGAACCGGTCGGATGACGCCGCAACGAATCGATGTGATGATCGCCGGCGCCCAGAAGGCCGGCACCACGATGTTGGCCCAGACACTCGGCCGCCATCCCTCGATCACGACTCACCCGCAACGCGAGTTCGCCTACTTCGTCGAGCCTGGCCGAGTCGACTTCGAGCGGGCCTACGACGATGCGTTCGGCACCGTTCCAGCAGGGACGACCGTGCTCGCGAAGAGCGTTGGTGTCATGTGGCTGCCCGACGCTGCCGAACGCCTCGTCACCGATCACCCGGAGGTCAGGCTGGTCGTCTCCTTGCGCGAGCCGTCAGCTCGCGCCTACTCGGCGTACCTGTTCCAGCAGTCCGTCGGACGAGAATCTCGCTCGCTTACGTTCGCCGATGCACTCGCCCTCGAACCAGAACGACTCGCCGACGACTTCAACCGATACCAACACAACGCCTACGTCGGACGCGGCCTGTATGCCGACCAGCTGACCCGACTCCACGATCTGGTCGGCGTCGACCGAGTCCACGTTGTCACGATGGACGACCTCCGTTCGGACCCCGACGCCACACTGAACGGTGTGATCACGTTCCTCGGGCTCGAACCGATGTCGGTCGCTGCAACTGCGGTCGTCAACGAAGCTGCCGTGAACCGTCTTCCTGCCCTCGAATCCGTCGGACGATCGCGGCCCGTCCGGGCCATCACACGCCGCCTGCCGAGCGGGGCCCGGGCGAGGGTGACGGCGACGGCGCGGAAGCTGAACCGCTCGTCGACCGCCGCACCGCCGCCCGACCCCGCCGTGATCGCCGACCTGCGCGCACGCTTCCGAGAACCGAACGACCGCTTGCGGCGCCTCACCGGCCTGGAGCTGGCAGGCTGGTCGTAGTGGCAGCCGGACCGAACCTCCTCGTGGCCGGCGTGGGCCGAGCCGGCACCAGTCTGCTCGCGCAGACCCTTGCGACCCATCCGCACGTCGCCGTGACCGAGCCGAAGGAAACCCACTATCTCGCGTTCCGAGGTCGAACGCTCGACTTCAGCGGGCCCGAAGATGACCGCCTCATCAACAGTCGTGCACTCACCACCGCCGACCGCTACGGCGAGTTGTTCGAGACCGAGGCCATGACGAGCGCTCGGGTGCGCATCGACGCGTCGATCTCGACGGCGTTCTATCCGGCCGAGGCGCTGGCGTCCATCGAGGCGACCTGCCCGGTTGCTCCAAAGGTGATCATCGTGCTCCGCGACCCGCTCCGACGTGCGCGATCAGCGCACCGCTACCAGCAGGGACGCGGCCTGGAGTCCGTCGACTTCTCGACGGCCATCGACGACGAACTCACCGGTCGCCGCAGCGGCTGGCATCACCTGTGGCAGTACGTCTCGATGAGCTGCTACGCCGGACAGGTCATGCCCTTCCTCGCCGCGGCGGGCGACACGATCGACGACGTCCTGATCATCGACTTCGACGAACTCACCGACCGGCGGACCGAGACCCTCGACACGATCGGCCGCTTCGTCGGCCTCGACCGTCACGACTGGCACGATGTCGGTGCGGTCAATCGTTCGGGCCGAGTCCGGTTCGGCGCCGTCGGCAAGGCAGCGCTTCGAGCGTCCCGTGCTCCCGTTGTCGCCTCGGCGATCGACCGGCTACCGACCACAGCGAAGCAGCGACTTCGCAACGCCGTCGTCGGTCGCCCCGCCGGCCCTCCGGCCGCCGACGCCGTTCCGGGCGAAGCCGTCGACCGATGGGTTCGCGACCTGGAGACCTTGGCAACGGTGTGGCCGATCCCGGCTTCGTGGCACGCTTCGCTCGAGGCCTGTCGCACCGAGGTGGTCGGCTGATGCGCGTTGCCCTGTTCGACGACCGACCCCACGGGATCTATGGGGCCAAACTGACGTCGTTGGCACTCCTCGACGGTCTCCGTGAGGCCGGGAACGACGCCGTGGTGATCAGCGTCGACGACGGGCCCTTCCTGCAGCGCGCCGAGGCGATCGGCTTCGAGACGTCGATCGTGAGGCAACCGCCGTCGCTGCGGCGCTACGACCGCACGATCCTGCACGACGGGGTCATCGGCAAGCTGCGCAGCGCGGCGGCTGCGCTGGCGACGAACTGGCGAGTCGCTCGACGATGCCGCGAGCTCGAGGTCGACGCCGTGCTCGCCAACTCGATCCGCTCCGTCCTGCTCCTCGGTGCGACGAACCGGATCGTCGCCCCGGTGATCTGGTACGTCCAGATCCAACAGGACTTCGGCCGCCTGTCGAGGCTCGCAGCGCGATGCGCGACCAGGCGGGTCGGCTTGTCGGAAGCCGTCGCCTCGACATCGGCCGGTCTCGACGACGTCGTCCCGATCGGGCTCGAGCTCGACCCGTTCACGACCCTCGACCGAGCCGGCGCTGAACCCGACCTGGTGCTGTCGGTCGGCGGCTTCTTCCCACGAAAGGGTCTGGTCGACAACGTGCACGCCGTCGCCGCGGCGCAGCGCATCCTCGAACGTCGACTTCGTCTGCGCATCGTGGGCGGAGTCAACACACCCGACGAGCGCGAGGAGCGCGAGCGGGTCGCGGCCGCCGCCGCTCTCGATGAGGTCGACGTCGAGTTCGCCGGCTGGACCGACGACGTCGCCGCCGAACTGGAGCGTGCGGCTGTCGTCGTCCACCTTGCCCATGCGGAGGGAACGCCCCGTGCCCTGATCGAGGGATCCGCTGCTGCGATTCCGATCATCGCATCCGACGTCGGAGCAACCGCCAGTGTCGTCACCGATGCGGTGACCGGATTCGTCGTCGAGCCGGGCGATCACGTCGCCGCCGGTGACCGCATCGCACGTCTGCTCGCCGACCCCGAGCTCGCAGCGAAGATGGGAGTGGAGGGGCGAACACACGTGGCCGAACACTTCGCCTCGGCGGCGATGATCGACGCATTCGTCGGGATCCTCGACACCGTCAGGCGGAACTGAGCGTGGCTGCGACCGCATCGCTCCTCGTGCTCTTCGGCGGTCTCGGGGCACTGTGGCGGCTCCGCACCTACTACCCGGTGGCGGCACTCGTTCTCCTCGGCTCCGCGATCCACTTCTATGCGTTCCGAGCCGTTCTGATCTACCTCGACCTCGTCCCACCGTTTCCGGCCCAGTACGCGCCGACGGCCGACGATGCGGCCTACGCAGCGGGCAACGTCGTGATCGGCGGCTTCTTCATCGTGCTCGCTGTCACCTCCGGCGCCCTCGCTCCAGGCTCCGCCACGACGGTGCCGAGCGCAGACGAATCACTCGCCGAACTCTCGGGTCTGCGCCAGGCGGCGTCGTGGGCGCTCGCCCTCGCAGCGGTCAGCGCCGCCTGGCTGCTCGTCCGTTACGGGGGAATCGGCGGCGCGATCGGAGCGGCGCGACGCGCGAGGACCATCGGCGTCGAGAACGCCCTTCGTCTGCCGGCGATCGTCGCAACCTCGCTCTACGCCTACCTGGCGTTGCTCGGTCGCCACTGGCCACTCCGACTCGCCCGGTACCTCGGGGCCGGAGCCCTCGCCAGCGTGTCGGTCTTCCTGTGGGGGACCCGGGGTGTGGTCGGCATGTTCGCTGTCCTGACGCTGAGCCTGTTCGTTGCGACCTGGTTCGGCGCAGGCCACAGGACGCGAGACACCGGGAAGCGAGCGCTGACGATCGCCGTCGCCGTGCTGCTACTCACCATGGGTCTCTACGGGCTCCGCCTCGCCCGCTATGCCGTGGTGGACGCGTCGGCGACCGACTCGATCTCGTCCGAGAACGTGGTGTCGAATCTGTCGTTGGCTGCCAACCAGCAGTGGTACGACGCGACGTTGCTGGCCGTCCGAGACAGCGGCGAGGTCTACCCGTCCGATGGGCTGGGATCGCTCGTCGACAAGTGGACCCAGTCGATCGCCGGGCCGCTGTCCGGCGATGACGCTGCCAACGTCAACCTCCGCTTCAAGCTCCAGTACGTCACCCGTGCCAGCAACGGCTGGCCACTCGGCGGACCGGGCGAATGGTTCCTCTATCTCGGGTGGTCGGGAGTCTTCGTCGGTGGGATGCTCTCCGGGGTAGCGCTGTTCCTGCTCGATCGGGCGAGCGCCTCGGCGATCGCCGGCCGGGGCCTGGCCGCCGGTGTCACCGGGGCGCTGGTCGTCATGGCGATGCGCACGGGGCTCGAGGAACAGTCGATCGCACGACTCATCCGTTGGGGCGTCCCACTGCTCGTCGTCGCTGGTGTGGCGAGTCGGCGCCGGTCGGCGGCGAGGTCGCAACCGACAGGCGCGCAGCAGCACGTGCCGGTGATCGCACCGGCTTCACGGAGTGGCGCACCGCTCGAAAGGACGAACTGACGTGTCGCGACGTACACCCGATCATCGGGCGGCGACCACGGCGAGCGAGTACCCTCGCTCCGACCCTATGGAGTTGCCGAACGACGAGATGACGGTGCGGGACTACGCCGGCGTGCTGCGTCGTCGCTGGTGGGTGATCGCCGCGTTCGTCGGCGTGGCCGTCGTGCTGTCGCTCGCGACCTCGCTCGCCCAAGACCAGGTGTACGAAGCCGAAGCGCGCCTCCTGGTCGAGACCGGTGGCGGCGACTCGCTGTTCGCCGATGACTCCGAACTCCGAGGCGCCGACGCGACCAGGGCAATCCAAACCGAGATCGAGGTGATCGAGGGTGAACGCGTCCGCACCCGCGTCGAGCGACGCCTCGAGATCGACGACCCAGCCGAAGCCGAGGCGCGAGCGGTCGGGGTCACCGACGTCATCGTCGTCACCGTTCGAAGCAACGACCCCGAGCAGGCACGCGATCTCGCGAACGCATACGTCGAGGAGTACATCGAGGAACGGCGCGACCAGGCCGTCGAAGAGCTCCTTGCGGCCGGCGAACAGATCCAAGAGAAGCTCGCCGAACTCCAGGTCAGCATCGACGAACTGGCGAGTGACGACCCGCTGCGCAGCTCGCTGCTCGCACAACAGGCGGCATTCCAGGAGACTCTCGGCCAGCTCCAGGTCGACGCCGGCCTGAAGACCGGTGGCGCTGCTGTCGTGCAGATCGCCGAGCTGCCCGTCGACCCCGTCGAACCGACGCCGCTGCGCTCGGCAGCGATCGCTGCGTTCATCGGCGCCGTGCTCGGCGTGATCGTGGTGCTACTGGCCGAACGACTCGACGACTCGGTCCGCACCGAGCAGGACGTTGCCAAGATCACCACCAGTCCGACGCTCGCCGTCGTGCCGATGGATCCGCCACCCGATCCGCGGCCGGTCTCGATCTCGTCGCCGAACGACGTCGCCGTCGAGATGTTCCGCGGCCTTCGCAACAACCTGATCTTCCTCGGGCTCGAACAGCACGTCGGGCTGATCCAGGTGACGAGCGCCGTAGCCGGAGAAGGAAAGACCACGACGGCTGCGAACCTCGCCTGCGTGTTCGCACAGGCTGGCCGATCGGTCGTGATCGTCGACTGCGACCTCCGCCGCCCACAGCTGCACAACACCTTCTCCGTGTCCAGGTCGCCAGGGTTCACCGATCAGATGATGGGGGCCGACGACGTCACACCCCACACGATCAGGGTCGGCGACGGAGCGACACTCGACGTGCTGCCGGCGGGTGCCGTCCTATCGAACCCCGGTGAGCTGTTCCTCCGCGACCGCTGCGCCGACGTGCTGCAAGCTCTCACCGCTCGATACGACTTCGTCATCGTCGACTCGCCGCCCGTCCTTCCCGTCGCCGACGCGGTGGCACTCTCACGACACGTCGATGCCGTGTTGTTCGTCATCGAAGCCCGCTCGACGTCGAGCGGCGACGCAGCCGAAGCGCTCGCACGGCTCGGGCAGGCAGGGGCGCCGACGGCCGGCGTGGTACTCAACCAAGCCGGTCGCCGCGGTGGCACGTACGCGTACCGTTCGGAAGCGATGGACTCCACGTCTGCCTGAGTACGAGGTGGGAGCCCGTGCGAGTCATCGACACGTGAGAGTCAACCGCTGAGCCAGGGTGAGTGATACCCCGAATCACCGATTGCGTCACCGCTCACCCCGACACCTGACCCGGGCACTTCCCGGCAGACTGGGGGTGTGAGTACCGAACTGGTGGAGCGTCTGGTCGAACTGATCGGGAACGGGGCGGTGCCGCTCGCCGAACTGGCCGAGCGGGCCGAGGTGTCGGAGATGGACATCCGGCGGGCCGTGCAGATGGACGGCCGCTTCGCCGTGATCGGCGAGTCGCTCGCCTATTCACCGGCGCTGCACGACGGGACGGTCTGGACCGTGCCGATCGACCCCGACGACGCCAGCGGTGAGAGCAGCGACGGCACCCGTTCCGACGGAACGCCGCACGAGATTCCCGGCGGCTTCGTGCGTGCCGAACCACACCTCATCACGCTGGCGTGGTGGCTGGTCACCAATCCGGTGCCGCGCCTCGACGCCGACGGCAACGAGATCGATCGGTTGCGCGACGTCGGCATCTGGGTCGACGACCACGACGCCGACGTCATCTACGGCAGCGCCGACTGGCTCGAGGGTGTCGGCCCGATCGCAGCGTTCCACGTCACCACCGACGGCATCCGGGTCGAACCGCTGGATCAGGCACCGGCACCCGACCCCGATCAGGTCGCCGCGGTGCGCGCCGCGTACGACGAGGTCGCGACCGAACACGACGCCAGCGGATTCGGCGACGTGTCACAGCGGCCACAGTTCACGGTCGTCGTCTCGGTGCTCCTCGAAGCGCTTGCACGCAACGGCGACGCGTTCCGGAAGGCACCGATCGCGCCGGTGCCGGAACTGCTCGCCGCAGCCGGACTCGAACTGAACGACGGCCTCGTCGCCGAGACCGGCTTCGACTGGGACGGGCTCGGTGCTTGGCAGAACCGCAACCGGCTCAGCGCCGCCTACGGCCTCTCCGACGATCAGCTCGACGGGCTCATGATGATGGTCGGCGCCTGCGAACTCGTGGCCGAGATCGGCGACGCGGCGTTCGGGGGTACCGACGACGAACGAGCCGGCGCCCGCATCCTGTTCGCCGGGCTGCTCGCCGACTCGAGCATCACCGGCGCCTTCCTCCAGGAGACTCAGGAGCGTGGGCTGAACTTCCACGCCATCCAGACCTTCACCGAGTCGATCCTCGCCGGGGTCGGCGGCACCGGTGTCGACGTGAGCGGCGTCGTGTGGCTCCGGTCGCTGTGCCACGCGATCGCCGGCGAATGGGACGACGCCATCCGCATCGTCGAGACGCACGTCGACGAATCGACGACGCACTCGCTGCTCCTCGTCGAAGCCGCGTTCAACGCCGCCGACCGCTCGGAGGCGGCCAAGGCCCAGCAGCTGCTCACCCGAGCCGGGGTGACGCGGGCCGACGACGAGTCGATGCTGCCCGAGGAAGCGTTGCGACTGCTCGATGAGATCCAGCCGTTCACCGGCCGCCGTGCCCGCACCGACGTGAAGCGCAACGACCCGTGCCCCTGCGGATCGGGTCGCAAGTACAAGCAGTGCCACCTCGGCAAGGAGGCGCTCGCCCTCGACGAACGGGCGCCGTGGCTCTACGAAAAGGCGTGCCGCTTCGTGCGTGGCGAAGCACCCGACATGCTCGAGTTCGTCGCCGCCGGACTGTCGGAGCACGCCGACGACCTCTACGAGAGCCTGATCGACCTGCCGTTCACGATGGATCTGGTGCTGGACGAGTACGAGGAGTGGAACCAGTTCCTCGAGCAGCGCGGGCAGCTGCTCCCCGACGACGAACGCGAGCTCGCCGCCGTGTGGCGAGACGTGCCGCGTGCCGTGTACGCCGTCGAATCGACACGGGGCTCACGGGTCGGCGGCGAGCTGCGGTTGCGGAACGTGGCGACCGACGAGATCGTCGTCGTCGCCGGTGTGCAACTCGACGAACGGATCGAACCCGACCAGTACTTCGTCGGACGACCCCTGCCGGTCGGTGACACGTACCGGTCGATGAGCGGATTCTTCCCGCTCGACGCCTCACGAGCCGACGAGGCGATGGCGGCCATCGCGGCCGGCGAGAACGAGGCCCTGCTCGGGGTGCTGGCAGCCGAACTGACCCTCGACTGAGCGGCCAGGTCGCTCACGGCCGCCTGCGGCGACCTGCGAGACTCCGACCATGGGCGACCTCGACCGCGCCGGCCGGAGCGATCTGCACTATGCAGCGCTCGAAGGGAGAGTGGCTGATGTGATGCGGTTGCTCGAGTCGGGCGCCGACCCGGCTCTGGCCGACCGGCAGGGCTGGACGCCGCTCCATTTCGCCGCGCAGTCACTTCACGCCGACATCGGTCGCGCGCTGATCGCCGCCGGTGCACCGGTCGACGCTGCCGATCGGACCGGGCGAACACCCCTCCTCGTCGCGATGTTCAATGTGCGTGACGGGGACGGATCGATCATCCGCATGCTCCTCGACGCCGGTGCCGACCCGCATCACCAGAACCGGGCCGGGATCAGTGCCTACGATCACGCAGACACCGTCGCCAACTACGACCTTCACCGACATCTGCCGCCACGCCGTTGAGTCGCCGACGAGCGCGACCGTGGCGAGTCGGAGCCTCGGGTCGACGCTCGCGGGCTGACCTGCTCTCCCGGCACGTGGTGCTGTGTGACTGCTGCTGGATATTGCTGGTTGGATAACTGCCGGTGGGCTTCGGGTACACGTCGCGGTGGGCACTATTCGGGGTGAGGGCGTTCGTGGATGATCCGGCGCATGAAGTCACGTTATGTGGCTGGGGCGGCACTGATCGTCACGGCGACTCTTCCTGTCATTTCCACTGCGTCGGTCTCGGCTGACGCCAAGATCGGTCCCGGGGAGCGTCGCTGCTTCGCCGTGGAGGGGGAACCCGGTGATGCGGCTGTGGTCAACTTGACGCCGGTGCAGGCCGAGGGTGCGGGGAACGGCAAGCTGATCTCGTCCGACGTGTCGAATCCGTCGGAGAGTTCGAACGTCAACTTCCAGCCCGGCACCGCGGACCCGAACGTGGCGATCGCTCCGATCGGTGCTGATGGCGAGGTCTGTTTCGTGAACTCGAACCACGCGAGCGTCCACCTCGTCGCCGACCACCTGGGCACCATCGCCGGCGACGTCTATGAGCCGGCATTGCCAACCGGCGAGCCCGAGCGGTGGTTCGACAGCCGCTTCCCAGGGGAGCCTCCGCTCTTCGAGCCTCGCGACGGAGGCTGCTTCCTGGACTCTCGCACGGAAGGTGCGGGCATCTTCAACATCACTCCGGTCAACGCCTCTGCGAACGGACACGCACTGCTCGCAAAGACGGAGATCGATGTGGAGCTGTTCGCCTCGAACGTGAACTTCGGACCGGGTTCCGTCGACCCGAACCTCGGCATCGTTCCGTTCGAGAAGATCGACTTCGGCCCCGACTTTCCGGGGGGAAGGTTCGGATCCTACGTATGCCTGCAGAACTCCGAGCACGCCCATGTCGACTTCGTGCTCGATCACCTCGGCACCGTCGACGAAGAGGTCTTCACTCTGGCGAATGAGTATGGGTATCCGGTGCGGCGCCTCGACACTCGATTCAGCCCGACTGGCAAGATCCAGCCGAACGCGGGGGCTTGCTTCGAGGTGGCCGGCGACCCGGGCGATGCTGCCATCGTGAACATCACGCCGATCCTCGCCGACGGTGAAGGCAACGGTCAGCTCGTGTCGTCCGACTTGAACGTCGCACCGCTCGCATCGAACGTCAACTACAACGTGGGGACCACCGACCCGAACGTGGCGATCGCACCCATCGGAGCCGACGGCCTCGTGTGCTACGTCAACTCTGAGCACACGACGGTGCATGTCGTCGCCGATCACCTCGGCACCATTGACGCGGAGGTGTTCACGTCGGCGAACGCTGACGGTTCGCCGGAGCGGGTCGTCGACACTCGCACCTGACCTGCTCTCCCGGGTCGGGTGATCTTCGGAAGCGTCGACTTCGTCGCCGTTCCCTGCGACACCCGACCCGGTGGGTTCGTCGGCGTTCTCTGCGGCACCTGAGCCGACGGGTGCTTGCTGTGGCAGCATGGGGGCGTCATGAGTGCCACTGGCGGCGACCTGGGCGGGGTCGGGCCCGACTCTCCTGACGCGCCCCGGCTGCCGGACGCTCCGAGACTTCCCGACCCGGCACCGGCACCCCCGACCACCCCCGACGGGGCGGCGGTGCCGTACCTGCCGGAGGCACCCAAACCCGTCGCCGAGCCGGCGCCCGAGCCCGAGTTCGACGCGCAGGCGATGGTCGAGTCGCAGAAGATCAAGGTCAACGCCAACCCCGCCTACGGCGACATGCCGACCGCCACCGCCGAGTCGAGAGAGGCCGTCGAACAGCTGCGGGCGCAGGCGAACAAGAAGCGTCGCCGCAACCGCAACGTCGCCCGCCTCACCCTCGTCGTCTTCTGCGGCATCGTGGTGGTCGCCGGCTACTTCGCATACCAGGCCTTCCAGGACGAACAAGACGCCCGCGACGCCGACGAACAGGTCGCCACCGACAGCGACGGGGGAGCGACCGGCGCACTCGACGAGCTGGCCGGTGACGATCCGGCGGCGCTCTCACCCGTCGGTGAACAGGCCGAGGTGATCGCCGGCATGGACATCCTGAACGACGTCGCCACCGGCTCGGCCGGCGGACTGCTCGGCGCCGTCGACGACGCACAAGCCGCCGTCGACGACCTGAACGGGGCCGAACCGGCCGCCGACGAACCCGCCTCCGTCGCGACAGCAGGGCTGCCGAACACGATCGAGGCGAGCGTGCTGCGCTACGACCTCGGGTCGGTGGCCGACCCGGTCGTCCACCACGTCGCCACCGACCTGTCGACCGACACGTACCTCATCGCCACCGTCTCGGGCGGCGATCTGCGCGACGCCGCCGAGTCGGGCACCACCGACGTCGCCCGCTACGACGTCGCCGCCGGCATCGCCACCCGCACCGGCCGCAGCGACGCCAGCCTCGCCGCCGGACCCGACGCCCTGTTCGTCTCGGCCGTGTCGCCGTCGGTGCTGCTGCCCGAGTCGGCCGCGCCCCACGCACGAACCACCTCGGTCGGCCTGACCGGCGCCGACGGCAGCCCGATCGCCGGCGAGGCGTACGTGGTCGACGTGGAGGCGTACCGGGCGGCCGATCCGGCCGCCGCCGAGGCCTGGTTGACCGTGCTCGGCCTCGCCGACCCGACCGCCACGCTCGGGGAGGGCATGCCCAACCTCGACACCGACCTGCTCGACGCGCGCACGACCATCGACGAACTGATCGCCCGCACGGACGGAGGGCCCGTCACCGGCAACCCGCCGGTCGCCATGGCCGGTCAGGTCGTCGTCGGTTGGACGGCGGTGGACGGGGAGCCGTACGTCCGGTCGGCCTATGCGGCCAGCGGCGACGGCTCCTCCCAATGGCTGTACCGCGTGTCGGCGGTCGACACTCCGGCGGTCTCCGTGTTCGGGGTCCGGTAGTTGCGCAGCCGTCCCGGGTCAGGTGACCGCCGGTAACGGCTCGTTCCTCGCCGTCACCTTTGGCACCTGACCCGCTGTGCAGCATTTTGCTGCTTGTCGCAGTACTCTGAAGGCATGCCTTCGGTCACGGTCCGCGATCTTCCGTCCGACGTGCGCGACGAGCTTGCTGCTCGTGCCGCGCGTGCCGGCAAGTCGTTGCAGGAGTATCTGTACGACGAACTCACGGCGCTCGCCGGCCGGCCGAGCGTGTCCGACCTGATGATCGACGTCGGGCGACGCAAACGGATCAACGGCCGTCACGTGGATCGGGACGCGATCCTCGACGCCCGAGACGCTGACCGCCGGTGATCCAGGTCGTCGACGCATCCGCCGTCGTCGCTGCTCTGGTCGACGACTCGCCGACCGGACGATGGTGCGAGCAGGCACTCCAGGCAGGCCCCCTCTACGCTCCGCACCTGATGCCGTTCGAGGTCGCGAACATCGTGCGGCGCCTCGTACTGCGCGGTGCGCTCGACGACACGGCCGGATCGCTCGCTATCGCCGACATCGGCCGGCTCGCCGTGGAACTGGCGCCGTACGAGTCGGTCGCCGCACGGGTGTGGGAGTTGCGCGACAACCTGACCGCGTGCGACGCCGCGTACGTCGCGACGGCCGAGTTGATCGGCGGTCGCCTGGTGACGCTCGACGAACGGCTTGCGCGTGCGCCCGGCATTGCGTGCGAGGTCGTGACGCCTGGCTGAGGCTCGGTGGGCTGCTTCGGCCGGCCGCGCCGCGCACCGATCCCGGGTCAGGTGACCGCCGGTGACGGCTCGTTCCTCGTCGTCACCTCTGGCACCTGACCCGGAAGTCGTCCTACGGCCGGAGGGTTTGTTCGAGGGTTTGGATGGCGGGGGTGGATGCGAGCCTCGGGCGGGTGACGAGTTCGATGCGGCGGTGGAGGTTCAAGTCGAGGGCGGTGACGGCGCGGATGCCGTCGGGCACATCGGTGAGGGCGAGTGCCGGGAGGACCGAGACGGCGTCGGCCGCCCGGATGAGGTCGAACGTGACGTGATGGTCCTCGGTCTCGGCGATCACATCGGGCTCGAAACCGGCGGCCTGGCACCGCTGGCGGGCGGCCTGACCGGTCCGGCTCGTCGCACCGCCGAGCACCCACCGGGCCTCGGCACAATCCTCCAGCCGCCGCACCCGACGCGACGACGACACGACCAGCTGGATCGGCTCGACCGCCAGCAGGGCTCGGTGGAGGCCGTGCTCGACGTCGATCAGGCCATCGGTGATCGCCGCGTCGACCTCACGGGCGACCAGCGCACGGAGCGCGTCGCCCGGCTCGGCGTGGACGATCGTCAAGCGCACCGTTGGCTCCAACCGCTCACGCGCCGGCAACAGCAGCGCGCTGATCGCCGTCGGGAACGCCGCGATCCGAAGCGCCGTGGTCGACGGCGCCTCTGCGACCTGGTCGAAGGCGGAGCGGACCTCGTCGAGCAGGTCGGTGCCGCTCGCTGCCAACCGACGTCCCGGCGCCGTCAACTCGACACCACGGTTCGACCGCTCCGCCAGGGCGGTGCCCGCCTCGCGCTCGAGCGCCGCCAGATGCTGCGACACCGCCGACGGCGTGTAGTCGAGCATTCGAGCCGCGCCCGCGATCGTGCCGGTCGCTGCGATCGCCGCCAGCACGCGCAGTCGTTCGAACGTGGTCGGCGCCGGTTCGAGTGCCATCAGTTGAACTTACTGCCAGCATCGCGGATCATCGCTGTTCACTGGCGGCCCGCGGTGCGACGATCACACCCATGTCCGTCACCACCAGCGCCGCCGCCAGCCCGACCGATACCTCACCCGGCGACCGGGGCTGGCTTAGCGCCCCGGCGGTCGCCCGGGAACGGGAGATCCTCGATCGGCTCGACCTGACCGACCGGGGTACCGTCGACCGCCGCATCCACGACCTCGTCGACCGCAACAGCGAGATCCACGACCGGGAGTGCATCAACCTGAACCCGGCATCGAACGTCATGAACCCACGGGCCGAAGCGTTGCTCGCCACCGGGCTCACCACCCGGGCGTCGCTCGGGCACCCGGGCGACAAGTACGAGACAGGGCTGGAGGCGATCGAGGAGATCGAGGTCGTCGCCGCCGCAGCGGCACGGGAGCTGTTCGGTGCCCGCCACGCCGAAGTGCGGGTCGGCTCGGGCGCGCTCGCCAACTTGTACGCGTTCATGGCGACGTGCGACCCGGGCGCGACGATCATCACTCCGCCGCCCAGCATCGGCGGGCACGTCACCCACCACACCGCCGGCGCCGCCGGCCTCTACGGGCTCGACACCCACCACTGCCCGGTCGACGCCGGCGCGTTCACACTCGACCTCGACGCGCTCGACGAGTTGGCGGGCAGCGTGAAGCCGGCCCTCATCACGATCGGCACGTCGCTCAACCTGTTGCCGCACCCCGTGCGCGAGATCCGCGAGATCGCCGACCGCCACGGCGCGCTCGTCCTGTTCGACGCCGCCCACGCCTGCGGCATGATCGCCGGCGGCGTGTGGCCGAACCCGCTCGACGAGGGCGCCCACCTCATGACGATGAGCACCTACAAGAGCCTCGGCGGCCCGGCCGGCGGTTTGGTGCTCACCAACGACGACGCACTCGCCGCACGGATCGACGCCATCGCCTACCCCGGCCTCACCGCCAACTTCGACGTCGCCAAGACCGCCGCCCTCGGCATCACCCTCCTCGACTGGCTCGAGTGCGGCAGCGACTACGCGACGACGATGCGCGACAACGCCGTCGCCCTCGCTGCCGAGCTCGCCGAACGCGGGCTGCCGGTGTGGACGACCGACGGCGGCCACACCCGCTCGCACCAACTCGCCGTCGACGCCACCAGCTGGGGAGGCGGCCACCCCGCCGCCCTCCGGCTGCGCGAGGGCAACCTGCTGGCGTGTGCGATCGGGCTGCCCGGGCTCGAACCCGGTGCCGGACTCCGGCTCGGCACACCCGAAGCGACCCGCATCGGCATGCGCCCCGACGACATGCCCGAACTCGCTGGCCTCATCACCGGCGCCCTCGCCGGCGACGACGTGTCGGGAGCCTCCAGCGCCATGCGCCGCCGCTTCCCCGACGTCCACTTCGTGCGAGGTGTCGCATGAGGACCCTCCTGTCGGCGGACGAGCTCGCGACGTTCGAGCGGGACGGCGTGGTCGTGCTGCCCGAGCGGTTCACGCAGGGTGAGGTCGACGAGATCAACGCAGCGCTCGACGAGCTGATGGACGAGGACGTGCCGGAGAACATCCGTGAGAAGTCGAGCGGTGTCGTGCGCACCGCCATGGGGCTGCACCGCCGCCACGAACGGTTCGCCCGGCTGGTCCGCGACCCGCGCCTGCTCGACCCGGCACTGCAGGTGCTCGGCGACGTCCCGGTGTACGCACAACAGGTCAAGGTCAACGCCAAAGCCGCCTTCACCGGCGAGCAGTGGCAGTGGCACTACGACTTCGCCACCCACCACCACGAAGACGGTGTGCCCGAACCGCTCGCCCTCAACGTGCACATCTTCCTCGACGATGTCACCGAGTTCAACGGGCCGCTCATGTTCGTCCGAGGCTCGCACCGCGACGGGCCCGCACCGACCAGCCTCGACACCGAGACGACCAGCTTCGACCTCTGGACCGTCGACGCCGACGTCGTCGGCCCACTCGCCGAACGCGGTGGACTCATCAGCCCGAAGGGGCCGGCCGGCACCGTGCTGCTGTTCGGCGACGCAGTCGTGCACGCGTCACCGCCGAACATGTCGCCGTGGCCACGCCGGATCTTCTCCCTGATCGTCAACCCGGTCTCGAACCGGCAGACGACCGAACGACGCGCCGACCACTTCCACCACCGCGACGCCACACCCCTGAACGGGTGATCGCGTCCCGCACGAATCGCGAGCATGGCCGAAACACAAGCGGGGTATGGTCGGGCACGTCACCATCCGCCTGCAAGGAGGCACCCCAATGAAGATGTTCGTGTTGTTCGTACTGCTCGCCGCCGCCGGAGCCACCGGCTACCTGCTCGGCACCGAGGCCGGCCGTCAGCAGAAGGAACTCATCCTCGTGAAGATGGGTCGCAAGGAAGGCGGCGAATCCGACGTCGTCGTCGAAGAAGCCGTCGTCAGCTGACGGACCCCACCCTGTCGGTCGATGTCAGACATCAACCGACATCGCACGTCACCACGATGACGCAGACTGGTCGGTTGATGTCTGACATCAACCGACCAGCGTCGTTTTCGGGCGTTGTCATCCGGTGCGGATGGCGTCGAGGATCTCGTCTTCGGGGAAGCCGCCGAGCCAGCCGGCGATCGGTTCGCCGTCCGGCGACAGCAGGGCCACCGCCGGCTGGGCGCTGATCCCGAACGCCGTCCAGGTCTGGAACGTCTCGTCCCAGTACATGGGGAACGAGGTGGTGCCCGTCATCTCGACGAACTCGACCGCCTCCTCGGCGCTGTCCTGGGTGCCGAGACCGACCACCCGAACTTCGTCTGCGTGTTCACGAGCAAACTGCTCGACCGCCGGGCCTTCCCGGCGACAGGCGGGTCAATGCGGTGCCCAGAACCAGACCAGGAGTGGCTGTTCGGACGGGATCTCGTTGCGGAACTGCACCCACCCGCCGTCACCGTTCACCTGACGAACGGCGACCTCGGGTAGGGGACCGGCTTGCGACGCCTCGGCCACCGGGAGGTCGGGCGGATCGCCCTCCGCCGGAGCGGGCAGGGTGACGCCGGGGTCGGCCGCTGAACCGCCCCCTCCGTCGTCGTCGGAACCGCATGCCGTGAGCAGCAGCGCGGCACCGAGTGCTGTGGCCATCCAGGTGCGTGGTCGCATGGCCGAGAGAAACACCCCTCGCTCTGTCCACTATTCCCGGTGATGGTCGGTTCATGTCAGACATCAACCGACCAGGTTTCGCACGTGTCCAGTTCGTGTTCGGTCGGTTGATGTCTGACATGAACCGACTGGGTTCCTGGCAACATGGGGGCGCATGTTGAAGTCGTTGGGGGTGACGATCGCTCAGGTCACCGATCGGTTGCGGAAGAACCCGGACGTGGCACGGGCGGGGCGCGACTACGAGTCACCCGAAGCCGCTGTGCAGGCGGCCGAACGCAAGCGACGGATGCGCACCGTGTTCTGGCTCGTCGCCACCTTCGTCGGGATGGTCGCCATCTTCTCGACGATGTTCCACGAGCTCATGGCCCGCGAAGGCCGCTCCTACTCGTGGCCGACCAGCGTCTACTGGACGCTCACCACGATGACCACACTCGGCTTCGGCGACATCACCTTCGAGTCCGACGCCGGCCGCATCTTCTCCGTCGTCGTGCTGCTCGCCGGCTCCACCTTCCTCCTGGTGATGCTGCCGTTCGTGTTCATCCAGTTCGTGTTCGTGCCATGGATGAACGAACGCGACCGTCGCCGTGCACCCACGACGGTGCCCGAACAGATCCGGCGGCACCTCATCCTCACCGAGCCCGGCCCCGTCGAACTGGCCCTCGCCGACCGCGCCGAACAGGCCGGTGTGCCGTACGTGATCCTCGTCGACGACCTCGACCTCGCCGGCAACATCCACGACGGCGGCAGACGCGTCATGGTCGGCGAACTCGACGACCCCGACACCTACCGCAAGGCCCGCATCGACGAAGCGGCCATGGTCGTCGCCACTCGCAACGACCCGACCAACACCAACATCGCCTTCACCGTCCGCGAGATCGCCCCCGATGTGCGCATCCTCGCGACCGCCAACGCACCCGAATCGGTCGACATCCTCGAGATCGCCGGTGCCGACCACGTCCTCCAACTCGGGGAGATCCTCGGCTCGGCCATGGCGGCGAGAGCGCTCGGGATCGGCGGCAAGAGCCACGTGATCGGCGATTTCGCCGGGCTCCGCATCGCCGAGGCGGGCGTCGTCGGCACCGCGATGGAAGGGCGCACGCTGAAGGAACTGGCGCTGCGATCACGGCTCGGTGTCGGGATCATCGGCGTGTGGGACCGCGGCGAGTTCTCGATCGCCGACCCCGACACCGAACTCGTCGAACCGATGATCCTGCTGCTCGCCGCCACCGACGACCAGCTCGCCACGTTCGACGACGAATACGCCGTGCCGACCGCCGACGAACAGCACGCCGTCATCATCGGCGGCGGACGCGTCGGCCGGGCGATCGGCGCCAACTTCGATGCGCAGGGCCACTCGTTCACCATCATCGAGAAGCTGGCCGACCGTGAACGGGCCGGGGTGCCGTACGTGGTCGGCGACGCCGCCGACCGGGCCGTGCTCGAACGGGCCGGTCTCGACCGGGCGACCGCGATTCTGATCACCACCCACGACGACGACGTCAACGTGTACCTCACCCGGTACTGCCGTGGGCTGCGACCGGACGTGCGGATCGTGTCGCGCTCCCGCCTCGACCGGAACGTGACCACCCTGTACCGGGCCGGTGCCGACGCCGTGCTGTCGTACGCCGGCACCGGATCGGCCGCGATCTGGAACCAGTTCCGCGGCGACGAGACCCTCCTCATCGCGCAAGGCCTGCACGTGTTCCGATCACCGATGCCCGACGCGCTGGCCGGACGCTCGCTCGCCGACGCCCACGTGTTCCGCACGACCGGTTGCAACGTCGTCGCCGTCGACCACGACGGTCGCATCGACGCCAACCCCGATGCCCGTGCGCCCCTCCCCGCCGGCGGAGAGCTCATCCTCGTCGGCACCGACGAAGCCGAATCCGACTTCGCCACCACCTACCGCCGCTGACCTCCCCGGGTCGGGTGTCGTACGGAACGACGAGGCGCAGCCCTGACCGGGTCGGGTGTCGTACGGAACGACGAGGCGCAGCCGAGGCGTTTCGGGAGATCACCCGACCCGGCGGTCACGCACACCCTCGTCACCGGAGTCGGGTGATCTCCGGAAACGTCGACTCCGTCGCCGTTCCCTCCGACACCCGACCCGATTGCTTCTCCGTCGCCGTCACCTTCGACACCTGACCCGATTGACCCGGCGAGCGCCGGTTTCTTCAACGTTTCTTCAAGGGGCCTCACGGCGCGTGGTGGGGGCTTGACGGGGGGTCGACGCATCGGTGCGACCTTCTGGACCTCTTGACCCACAAGTTCGTCTGGGTTGTGCAAAGTAGGAGTCAAGGAAACGGCGCTCCGGCGGAGCGCACCAGGGAAGGACCACCATGCCGACACGATCGAACGACCACACCGCGTGGCACGCCGACCGACTCGACACCAGCGATGCGGCCACCGACGGTGGCTACACGCTGATCGAGCTGCTCATGGTCGTCCTCATCCTCGGTGTGCTGCTCGGCGCCGCGATCCTCGCCGTCGGCGGTGTCACCACCGAAGCCGCCGACACCGGTTGCGACGCCGACCGTCGCCAACTCGACGTCGCCGTCGGTGCCTACGAGGCCCAGACCGGCAACGACACCATCGACCCCACGCCCGGCATCCACGAGGACGACCGCTACGAACAGACCCTCGTCGAGGGTGGCTTCCTGCGCTCGGTCAGCGAATACCACGTCGTCGACGCCGGCGGCACCGTCACCCCCCAGGAGGGATCGTCATGCTGAAGTTCCACTGGAACAGCACCGTCACCGACGAACCGGCCACGTCCACCAACCCCGTCACGACCACACGTGACGACCTGCGCATCCGCAACCTGCTCGACGATCCGCGACTCGCCGCAGCGATGACGCTCGATCTCGGGCCGGCCTTCGCGGCCGCAGCGCCAGTCACCGACCTTGCTCCGCGGCGCCATCGGCCGCAGCGGGTCTTCAACCGCCGCCGCCTGCTCGAGTCCGACGCCGCCTAGACGGGGGCGCGCCGACTCGGATGGTGCCACGCGGTCGAGCGGGGTCGGTCCACCCGACCCCGCTCGAAATGCGCACACCCCCAGCGTCGGTGGGTACTAGAGCGCCGTGGCGGCGAGCGGCGTCAGGGTGTCGAGGCTCGTGGCCTGGATCGTGCGACGGGAGACGGAGTAGATGACACCGTCGACGACGACGATGCGGACGATCTCCTCACCGTCGTCGTACCGCGGGTAGCACCAACTGATGATGTCCGACTCCGACGCGTCGATCCGATCGAGCGCCTCGCGCATCGCCGTCTCCTCACCCCAGAACACCATCTCCTCGGCCGGGTAGCGCTCGCAGTCGCCCGGCACGATCGCGTCGGACGAGCAGAGGTGCACCGGCATCTCCTGCGCGATCCAGAACGGCTCGGAATCCTCCGGCCAGACCGACGCCTCGATCGTGCGACACTCGGCCGGCATGGCCGAACCGACCTCGGCGTCGTGCTCGATCCAACCGATCTCGCGGACGCCGTCGGACACGTCGAGCGCCACCGCCCCGTATCGACCGAACTCACCGTCGTACACGGGCAGCAGCACCGTCGACCCGACGATCTGGAACGCATGATGGTCGTACTCGGCGGGCGACCACCCGTACGGCATCGTCCACTGCGCCGTCTCCAGCGGCCGGGCCGGGTCGCTCACGTCGAAGATCGACACCTTCAGCCCCGTCGTCTGCCCCTGATCGGTCGCCGACTGTCCGACACCGAGCACCCGGTTCTCGTCGAGCGGGTGCAGATAGGTCGAGAAGCCCGGGATCTTCAACTCGCCGGTCACCGCCGGCGCCGTCGGGTCGGACAGGTCGAGCACGTAGAACGGATCGACCTGACGGAACGTGACGGCGAACCCGACGTCGCCGAGCAGGCGGGCGCTGTACAACTGCTCGCCCCGACCGAGCCCGCCGACCTCGCCGACGGCGACGAGACGGTCGCCCTGCTCCTCGAGCACCGTCAGCACCGTCTCGCTCGGCTCGCCGGTGTCCCAGTTTTCCCCGTGCGTCGTCAACACCCGGAGGAAACCTCGGTGTTCGTCGAGGGAGAACTGGTTGAGCAGCTGACCCTGTACCGTGCCGCTCGCCAGGTAGCGGGCCGGCTCGTCGGCGACGAACTCGAACGCGTGGAGTGAGGTGAAGCTCTCGTCGAAACCCACCACGGCCATGTCGTCGGTGAACCGTTCGGGTGCCAGCCAGCGCGACGTCGCGACGTAGAAGCGGTCGAGTGACGAGTAGATCGAATCGCCCGACGCCAACACACCGACGGTGTCGTCGCTGACGAACGCAGCGAGTCCCTCGGCGAGGTCGACGTCGACGACCGAGACGACGTCGAACCCGGAGAAGTCGGCCGGATGGTTGATGCGGTCGCAGCGGATCAGATCGCCCGAGGTCGAACCGTCGTCGGTCGTTAGGCGGAAGCTCGGCGTCCAGTCGGCGTAGGTCGAGCGAGCGATCACCTCACGGTTCGTCTCGGTCGCCAGTTCCTCGCCCGCTCGCGACTGGGGAGCGACCCACGGCAGTTCCTGCGGGCTCGTCGACAGGGCGAGCCGCACCGTGTCGCCGACCTGGCGAGCGCTCAGGTACGACCCCTCGATCTGCAGGGTCGCTACGACGCGCAGATCGCTCGGATCGCTCAGGTCGATCTCGATCAGCTCGGCCGCCGGCAACCACTGGCTCCCGATCGGCATCGACGTGTCGCCGGCGAAGTCGGCCTCGGCGTCGAAGGTCTCGTCGACCGGCGTGTGTTCGAACGAGCCGCCGTTGCCGAGCACCAAGGCCCGACCGTCGTGGAGGAACAGCTCGTAGTCCCACCCCTCACCGAGCGACATCGCGTCGGTGACGATCGGATCGACGTCGGCGATGTCGACGTGTCGCAGCGTGTTGCCGTCGATCGCGATCAGCCGTTCGCCGTCGGTCTTCACGATGTCGGCCTCGTCGACGCCGAGCTCCTGCACGTTCGTCCCGGCGATCTCCCCGTCGCCGCCGCCTCCGTCTCCGGCCGCGTCGGTGGCCGGCGCCGACGCCGGCTCTTCGGCGGCGCTGTCGTCCATCGCGTCACCGTCGTCGCCCTCGTCGGCGGGCTCGTCGTATCCCCAGTACGCGCCGCCCGGATGCAGGCCGTACGGGCCGACCCGCTCCGCCGCCTCGGTCTTCACATGGTATAGGAACGCATCGCAGTCGCCGAACGGCGCCATCGCGCGCACCAACGTGCCGCTGCCGCCCCCGGCCTCGGTGCCGTCTGACGGGCTGGTGCCACGTCCGGTTGCGGTGCCCGTGCGGGTCGACTCGGCGGTGCGAGTCGTGCCGTCCGGGCCGCTCGCCGTCGGTGGTGCCGGACCGTCCGGTGCACACCCCGCGGTGGCAATTGCTGCTGCCGCCACCGCTACCGCGATCGACGACCCTCGATGTTCACGCACACTCCCCATGCATCTCTGACGGTCCCCACCCCGCCGACGGTTCCCGGCCAGCCAGAATCGGCGCTCGGCGATTTCGTCCGAGGGGCGTTCGCTTCTCGTCTACGGTGTTCGGCGGGGATACAGCGGAAAGGCGGCTGGACATGAAGCGAGTACTCACCATCGTCGGCGCGATTGCGGTCGCAGCGGGGTCGATCGGACTGTCGACGACGGCCGATGCCGGGATCGGTACACCGGTGGCACCCGTGCGGGTCATCGTGAACGCCGCGGGTTCGCAGGCGTCGAACGTCGCCGCATACCCGCCGTCGTTCATCGTCGACGGCGGCGTGACGATCACCCCGTCGTGCACACCCGACGGTCCCGTCGACAACGGGTTCAGCTCGTCGATCGAGTACACGTGCGCACTGGCGGCCGGGTCGAGCTACGAGCTCGTGCTCCCCGATCCGCCGACCCCGTTCGAGGTCGCCCGTCTCTGCCAGCCGTCGGGCGATGCCACGATCGACCTGACCGTCGACCCGACGACCACCATCGAAGGCGGCTACTTCTGCGTCGCCGCCGTGATCGCCCCGACGATCGTGCTCGACAAGATCCTTCCCGGCTCTGAGACCGGTCCGCTCGCCGAGACCGACTTCACCCTCGAAGTGTTCCCGAGCGCCGGCGGTGAAGCCGTCGGTTCCGACACCGACCCGTCGCCCGACGTGTGCGAAGAGGTGGCCGACATCGACACCCTGTGCGGCTACGTCGAGGTCGACCCGGGCACATACGTGGTCGGCGAGGAAGCCGAGTACGGCTACTTCCCGCTGCTGGTCGACTGCGCGTCCGACTACTTCGGGTCGGACGACGGCGGCCCGATCATCATCGATCCTCCTCCCGAACGCATCGACAGCACCGACGCCGAGGTCACGGTCACCCCGGTCACCGACGACGTGTTCAGCTACTTCGCCGGGTGCTCGATCGGCAACATCTACGTCGAGTCGCAGCTCGACGTGTTCAAGACCGTCACCAACGACGACGGCGGCACCGCGACGCCCGACGACTGGACGGTGGAGCTGTTCGACGACGAGGGGGCCATGGTCACCTCGGTCGCCTGCGCCGCCGACGGCACGTGCCTGTCGGACACGTTCCCGATCGGTCAGTACACCGTCGGCGAGGTCGGGCCCGACGGCTACGACAGCACCGTTTCGCGCACCGTGACGACCGAGACGTTCCCCGTCGAGGCGTTGCCGGACGAAGACGCCACGTTCGATCTCGACATCCTCACCCAGGTCGACATCACGATTGCCAGCGACGATCAGCCGACGACGACAACGACCACGACGACGATCGCCGACTCGACGACGACGGTCGGGCCGACGACCACGGCGGGATTGCAGACCACGACGACGGCGTTCGATGCCGGGGCCGGCACCCTGCCCGCCACGGGTTCGAGTCAACGCAACGCCAGCATGGCGCTGCTCGCGTTCGGCTTCGTCCTGTTCGGCGCCGCCGCCATCCTCGCCACCCGCCGCCGCTGACCGGTCGACCGCGCACCCAACCCGGGTCAGGTGACCGCCGGTAACGGCTCGTTCCTCGCCGTCACCTTTGGCACCTGACCCGACGAAGCCCGGCCTGCTCGTGAGCGTGCCCCGGTCGGCTGGCCTCCGGCACTCGACCCGACCAATGCTCGGTGGGTCAGAGCCAGGCGACGACGTCGACGAGGAGGTGGGTTCGGCCGCGGCTGGCGATACAGAAGCCCTCGTCGACCTCGATGTCGTCGTAGCTCAGCGTCACGATCGCCATGTTCGCCACGACCTGACCCGGCGCGTAGTTGAGGTTCGACGCGTTCGGGATCTCGAAGGCGCAGTCGTAGGCCGTGATGTGGCCGGCGCTCTCCGGGTTGACCGCCGTGATGTTGACGATCGCCGACCGGGCACCCGTGTCGACCCCGCCACGCCCGACGTACTGATCGCCGACCTCGTGGATGAGGGCGAGGCGCGCCCACTGGTAGGGCCCGATCGGGCCGGTGTTGCGGTAGTACCCGTCGACCGTCGTGTTGCCGGCGCCCGAACGCGTCTCGAGGACGCGGGCCGGCTGGATCGACACGAGCGGCGAACCGTTCGTGACCGCACCGGCGACGTCGAGCAGCAGGTGCATGCTCGCGTGGGTGTAGATGCAGATGTTGCCCTGCGGGTCGAGTTTGGCGAGTACCGCGTTCGGCACGACCTGACCCGGTCCGGCGTTGAGGCTCGACGCCGTCGGCTGACTCTGATCGCACGGCCAGACCGTGATGTGGCCGGCCGCCGACGGGTTCACCGCCGTTACGTTGAGCATCGCCGCCGTGGCCGTCGGCGGAACCCCGCCACGACCGGCGACCTCGATCTTGGTGACGCTCCCGGCTGATCGCACGCCGCCGCCCTGGTTCTGTCCGTCGCTGGTGCGGAACGCCGGACCCGACCGGGTCTCGAGCAGCCGGGCCGGCACCACCGGGCGCAGGCTCGAATCGTTCGGCACGGCGGCACTCACGTCGACGACGAGGTGGACCTGGGCGTGGGTGTAGATGCACACTCGGCCCCGATTGTCGAGCTTCGCCAGCACCGTGTTGGCGACCACGCCGCCGGGTGTGTAGTTCAGGTTCGAAGCGGTCGGTTGCTGCTCGTTGCACGGCCACACCGTGATGTGGCCGGCCGCCGACGGGTTGATCGCCGTCACGTTCAACAACACCGCTTCGTCGCTGTCGATGACGAGGCTGCGCCCCGACACCTGAAGCTGCAGGGTCGAGCCGGCGGCGCGAACGCCCTGACCTTGGAACTCGCCGTCGGCGGTCAGGTTGTCGGGGCCCGACCGTGTCTCGAGCAGACGATCCGGACCGAACGTCAGGTACGGCAACGGTCGGTAGGCGGCCACGCGGGCGGCCGTGTTGTTCATCGTCCGGGTGTTGTCCTGCGATGCCGAACCGATCGAGCCGATCCCGTCGATCGAGCGCGGCGAGGAGAAGTACGGGATGACCGGGCACTCGCAATCGGGCCCGTCCTCGTACGCCATCACCGTGCGGTAGCGACCGCCGGGGTTGCCGACCGGGGCGCGGTAGCCGGTGCTGTACGAGAAGACTCCGACGCCGTCGCCGTACCCGTGATCGGCACCGAACAGGTGCCCGAACTCGTGGGCGTAGCCGTACTCGGGTGCCGGCGCGCACACGGAGTCGATCACGCCGAACGCGTAGTCGTCGTCCCAGCCGCTCTGGGCCAGTTGGAGGGCCCAGGCCGAACCACAGACGAACCCGGCCGGGCTGCGCACCATCATCACGACGTCGGCGTCGGTGATGAACCGCTCGAAGTGGACGTCGTCGAGTGCTTCGGTGTCGGCGAAGGTGAGGGCCTGGAGGTCGGCGGACGTCGTCGCCAGATCGTTGTGGGCGACGTGCTGGATGCCGGCCGACTCGACCTGCACGTCGACGCCGGAGTTCGACAGGATCGTGTTGGTGTCGTTCACCATCGCGGCGATCGCCGCCTCGGCGTTTGCTGCGCCGCCGTACCAGGTGCGGGCCGAGGTCGTGTACACCGTGAGCACGCGGACGACCGCAGAGCCGTCGGCCTGTGCCGACCGCGGCGACTGCTCGCCGCTCGGACGCTGCGCCAGTGCTTCGGCGATCCGCTCGTCGCTCAGGGCAACGGGACGGTCGTCGGGATCGGGCTCTTGGTGCTCGACCCGGCCGGCGCTCTCGTTCGAGTGCTCGGCGACGAGGTGCGCCCCGTCACCGGCGGGTCGGACCGAATAGACGGTGGCGCCCGACATCCACGTGCCGCGCACGCCGTCGTCGATCGTGAGCGAGAACGTGGACGACTCGCCGGTCGCCGACCACGTCGAACCGCCGTCGACGCCCGCGCCACGCCCGACACCGGTGAACGAGACGCTCGTGTCGTCGAACAGGTCGAACGTGACCGACCCGGTCGCCAGGTCGGCGAGGAGTCCGTCGACGTCGATGTGCACCGTCCGGCTACGGACCGCATTCGTCGTGATCGACTCGACCTCGCCCGACGGGTCGGCGACCGCCGGCGCATCGGTGAAGTGGTTCGACTCGCCGGTCGCCGACGCTCCCGCGGCCGGCACGATCGATCCGACGACGAGTGCCGCGGCAGCTCCGAGCAGCGCACACACGCGCCGTGATGACTTGTTCAAGAAGGCCTCCCGCCAGCTCGCGAAGTGCTGCACCGTACAGCGATGAACCCATCCTGGCGGTGTACCCCCGTGCACCGCGAATCCCCTGCATACGCACCATTTCCGCAGCACACCTGTTATCCCAGGCGAGCAATGAGGTCGGTTCGGGCTACTCCGTCGTGGTGGTCGTCGAGAGGTCTCGGCGGGCGGCGTCGGTGAAGGCTGCCCAGACCTCGGGGTCGTCGTAGCCCAACGCCCAGAGGGCGGCGCCGCCCCAGCCGGCTTCGCGGGCGATCAGCACACGGGCGTCGACGCCTTCGCTGTCGACCCAGCGCACCTGGCGGTTCTGGACGCAGGCCGTGTCGCCTTCACCGACGTTCAACGCGTACGTGAAGCGCCACTCGCCGTCGACGTCGTTGTACTCCGGTACACCGCCGCGCCGATCGGCCAGGTCGAGCGCACCGCGAGCGGTCACGCCCGTGCGGCCGGTCGCGTCATCGGGGCATTCGCCGACCTCGCTCGTCACCCAGTTCACGCCGTAGCTCGGCACCCCGAGCACCAGCTTCGAGTGGTACTCCTCGGGCACCTCCTCCGACAGCGACGCCACCACGTCCTCCACCCACCACAGCGGAGCGATCGGACCCGGCTCGGCCACCGAGTAGTCGTACGCCATGATCCGGATCGCGTCGACGAACGGGGCGATCGCTGCGTGGTCGTACACCCAGTAGCCCTCGACGCTCGTCTCCGTCCGCGCCCAGATGCCGGGGATGCTGACGGTGAGGGTGCGGTCGGTGTCGTGCAGCGCGTCGGCGAGTTCCTCGACGAAGGCGACCCAGTTCGGCCGGGTCGTCTCCCACGTGTCGGAACCGTCGGCGAACGCGAACTGCTCGTAGTCGATGTCGATCCCGACCGCCTCGTGCTCGTCGGCGAAGGCGAGGATCGTCTCGACGTGCTCGGTGCGGGTGGCCGGATCGGCGATGATCGCCGCCATCCCACCGGCCGGCATGTGATCGCGGATCGACGGGACGATGTACGCACCGTCGACGGCCTCGAGGAACACGCCGATCTCGTCCTCCTGGGCCTGCTCGTCGACCCGGATGTCGTCGACGCCGACCGTCTCGTACCAGAACGGTGAGAGCTCCCGGACGACCTGCAGCCGGTCGATCCCGTCGGTGGTGACGTCGTCGAGCGTCCAGTACGGCACCCACACGTCGGTTGCGATCGCTCCCGGCGGCGGCTCGGGCCGTTCGGGCGGGTTGTCGGAGACCCACCAGGCGCCGGCAACGACCGCTGCGGTGATCACGCCGAGCACGATCAGCAGCAGCGACCGATTGATCTCGAACCCGCCGCTGCGCTCGCCGCCGGCCGTCGCCCGGGCGCGGCCGGCCCCACGGCGACTCGGCTTCGGCTGTTCCAGCGGTGCGTCGAGCAGGGCGCCGAGGTCGTCGATGCGGATCGGCTCGAGCGAGTCGACGTGGGTGAGACCGGGCGCCGGCTCGGGCGACTTCACGTTCGGCACCGCCAGCACACGGCAGCCCGCGGCCAGGGCGGAACGGGCGCCGGTCGGTGAGTCCTCGATCGCGACACAGTCACGGGGGTCGGCACCGCACGCCTCGGCACCCAACAGGTACGGCGTCGGATGCGGCTTGCCCTCGCCCTCGGGCACCTCGTCGCCGGTGATCGTGGCGACGAACGAACCCGGCGGCAGTGCCGCCATGACCGGGTCGACGAACCGCCGCCACGACATCGTGACGAGCGCACACGGCACCCCGGCCTCGTTCAGATCGGCCAGCAGTTCGCGGGCACCGGGACGCCAGGGGATCTCACGGTGGAGGCGAGCGATGACGCCGTCGAGGAGGCGTTCGACGATCTCGTCCTTGGGGAGGTCGACGCCGCCGTTGGCCTGCAGGAACCCGGCGGCGTCACGCAGATCGAACCCGACCATCTTCTCGGCCATCTCGTCGGGCCAGTCGCCACGACCGAACTCGTCGACGAGGTCACGTTCCGACGAGAACCAGTACGGCTCGGTGTCGACCAAGGTGCCGTCCATGTCCCACAGCACCGCTGCGGGTGGACGGGGGCGAGCGTCGACGGCTCGCCCCTCGGGATCGTTGGTGGTCACTCCCGGACGAGTTCGATCCGGTCGCCGGAGCGCAGCTCCGGGTGCTCGCACGTATTGATCCGGGGGAAGACCATGCCCCCATTCTGCCCGCCGACCGCCCCGAACCCTGACCGCCCCAGCACGAACGGGGTCGGATACGTTTCGTCGGCGACCATCCCTCGACCGACCGTCCGAGCGACGAAACGTATCCGACCCCATTCGGGAGCGGACCCGCCGGGTGGGGTCAGTGGGTTGCGTCGTCGAAGTGGAAGGCGAAGAGGCGGTGGGCGTCGATGCGGGCGAAGGCGGCACCGTCCATCACCTCGAGCCAGGCGTCGCCGTAGCGGGGGAGGTAAATGTCGAGCAGCGTCTGACGGAACTGGGCGTGCTCGGCGGCCTCGACGTCGATTCGCTGTGCGGTCCCGTGCACTGACACCGCGAAGTGCTCACCTGGCAGATGGGTCGCACTCACCGCCGACCGCTCACCGATGTGGCGGAACCGGAGCGACGTGGGCGACGAGCCGAAGTGGAACGAACCACGGAAGAAGATCCCGTCGACCGGTCCGGTGATCGGCCGGCCGTCGCGCGTCGTGGTGGCCAACGTGAGGAGGCACATCCCGTCGAGCCGGGTCGCGAGCGCAGCGGCGTCGAGCCGCCGTTCGGGGGCGTGAATCTCCCGCAGGTGCGGTCCGGCACCTGCGTAGCTCGCGTCGATCAGCCGTTGCAGTGCCGTGAGGTCGTCGGGACGTTCGTGCATGTCGATTCCTGTCGTTTCTACGCTGTAGAGGAGATCGGAACTCTACACTGTAGAAATGGCGACACCACGCGGAACGCTGTCCAGCGACCAGATCGTCGACGCGGCGTCCGACCTGATCGCCGAGGAGGGTCTGTCGAAGCTGTCGATGCGTCGGCTCGGCGCCCGCCTCGGCGTCGACCCGATGGCCCTCTACCACCACGTCGGCAACAAGCAACAGCTGCTCGCCCGGGTGCTCCAGCAAACGACCGTCGATCTCCCCGACACCGACCCCGACGTGCCGTGGGCCGACGAGGTGCGGCGGTGGGCGATCGCCTGGTGGCAGATCGTCGTCCGCAATCGCGAACTCGTCGCAGCGTCGCTCGTCGATCCGGCGATCGCCTCCGGCGGCATCCCGGCCGCCGAACCGCTCACCCACGCCGTGCGCCGCAGCGGCCTCGACCCCGAGACGGCCACGGCGGCGGTCTATCTCGTCGTCGACTTCGTCCACGGTTCGGCCCTCAGCGGCGGACTCGACCGCGCCGACGAACGGGCGAACGAACTCCGGGCCCACTTCGAGCGAGGACTCGACATCGTCATCGCCGGCATCGCCGCCGAAGAACAGACCTGACCCCAGGGGGCGTGAACGACACCTCCCGGGCCGCTCGGTCGATCAGCGGATCCCGAGCCGATTCAACTCGGGCACCTGACCGCCGGGACTTCGATTGGTGGGTGGTGCCGGTGTTCGCGCTGGAAGGGGAGGGCGGCGGCTTGGTTTCTCGGTGGCCGTGTTGCGGGATTCCGGACGTGAGCCGCCGAGAACTTGGGGTGCCCGGCGTTGCGTGGGTTCTCGGTGGTTGTGGTGCGGGTTTCGGGACGTGAGCCGCCGAGAACTTGGGGTGCCCGGCGTTGCGTGGGTTCTCGGTGGTTGTGGTGCGGGTTTCCGGACGTGAGCCGCCGAGATCGTTGGGGGCTTCGGTTGGTGCACTGGAGCGACGGGTTGGGAGGGAACGCCGACGGGTATCCATCGGCATGACGAGCGACACCAACGACGACACGCCGAACTTGCCGTCGGCGCGTGACCTCGACTCGGACGTGCAGAGCACGCCGGCGGGCACCACCGACGAACTCGAGGACGAGATCGACGACACCGGGGCCGAGGTCGCCCCCGACACCGACGACTGACATCCGGCGCCCGCCATCCGACAACTGACATCCGACCCTCTCGGTTTCGCGCACGGGCTGGCATGCTCGGTGCATGGCAGCGACGGCGGCAGTGATCGGCGGGGGACCGGCCGGTCTGATCGCGGCAGAACGCCTCGCGGCCTCCGGCGCCGAGGTGACCGTGTATGACCATGCCCCGTCGGTCGGCCGCAAATTTCTCCTCGCCGGACGTGGCGGGCTCAACATCACCCACGCCGAACCGTTCGAACAGTTCGTCACGCGGTACGGCGACGCCGCCGACCACCTCCGACCGTCGCTCGAGGCGTTCCCGCCAGCCTCGCTCCGCGAGTGGTGTGACGACCTGGGCCAGCCCACCTTCGCCGGCAGCAGCGGCCGCGTGTTCCCCGAGGCGTTCCGGGCGACGCCGCTCCTGCGAGCCTGGCTCGCCCGCCTCACCGACGCAGGCGTCCGGCTCAACCCGCGCACCCGCTGGCTGGGCTGGACCGACGACGGCGGCGTGCGGCTCGGCACGGCCGACGGTGACCGAACTGAACATCCCGGAGCGACCGTGCTCGCGCTCGGCGGCGCGAGTTGGCCGCGGGTCGGCTCCGACGGCGGCTGGGTCGACACCTTCCTCCGAGCCGGCATCGACGTCGCCCCACTGCGCGCTGCCAACGTGCGCGTGCTCGTCGGGTGGACCAGCTGGTTCGTGCGCCAGTTCGCCGGCGAGCCGCTCAAGAACGTCGCTCTCACCGTGGGCGAGCGGACGGTTCGGGGCGAACCCGTGGTGACCGAACACGGGCTGGAAGGCGGCCCGGTGTACGCCCTCGGCGACCTGATCCGCGACGAGCTCGACGAACACGGCACCGCCACGCTCACGATCGACCTGGCGCCCGACCTCACCGCCGCCCAACTCGACGAGCGTCTCGGCCGACGCGAACGCGACTCCACCTCCACCCGCCTGAAGCGGGCCGGCCTCCACGCCGTCGCCGTCAACGTGCTGCGTGAAGCGACCAGCAACGAGCTGCCGACCGACCACGAGCAACTGGCCGCCCTCATCAAAGCGGTGCCGCTGCGCGTGAGCGGCACGGCGTCGATCGACCGGGCGATCTCGTCGGCCGGCGGGGTGCGCTGGAGCGAACTCGACGAGCACCTCATGCTGCGGCGCCGACCCGGCACGTTCGTCAGCGGCGAGATGATCGACTGGGAAGCCCCGACCGGCGGCTACCTCCTCCAAGCCTGCTTCAGCACCGGCCGCACCGCCGGCGACGGCGCCGCCGCCTGGTTGAACGCTCGGTAACGCAGGCAACGGGTCGGGCCGAGCGCCGCTATCCTGAGCCGCCCCAACTCGGGGACGTAGCTCAGTTGGCAGAGCACCTGCTTTGCAAGCAGGGGGTCGTGGGTTCGATTCCCATCGTCTCCACCCGAACAGCCCCGCCCGCTCACCCCGGCCGGGGCTGTCGCCATTTTCCGACCCGGTCCCGCCCCCGCCCGCCCGCCCTGCGGACTCCTGGGCGATTGAATCGACTTGGCGTCCACCGGTGGACTCCTGGTGGATTTAATCGACTGTGCGTCCGGGGTGGTGGGGCTCCGGGGCGTCCGGGCCGGCGGTTCGGGTGGCTGCGGACTCCTGGTGGATTTAATCGACTTGGCGTCCACCGGTGGACACGTGGTGGATTTAATCGACTGGGCGTCCGGGGTGGCGGGGCTCGGGGCGACGGCTCGGGCGACATCGTCACCTCTGGGCGGCCTAAGCTGCCCGGCCGCAGGGGTGACATGGCGGATGTCGAGCGAACAGGGATCGAGGAACAGCGACGTCGGCTCGCCCCGCGCGCCGGTCGCCGCCCCGCTCGTCCGGATCCCTCGTCCACGACTCACCGAACGCGTCGGCCGCGCCATGTCCGGCCAAGCGATCGTCATCGTCGCCCCGGCCGGGTACGGCAAGACGACACTCGTCGAAGAGGCGCTGGCGACGACGCACCGTCGAGCGGCCTGGGTTCGCTGCACACCGGCCGACCGGCACGCCGACCGACTCCTGAGCTCGATCGTCCGTGCGGTCGACGACGCGGTTCCCGGCTCGTCGGAGGTGATCGCAGACGCCCGTGACGGCGGGCAGCCGGCGCCGGATCCGGGCGACGGCGTGCGGGCGCTCTTGGCCGAGTGCGACCGCTTGCTCGTCGACCCGATCGTCATCGTGATCGACGACGCGGAGAACCTGACCGAGTCGGAGGGAGCGTGTGCCATCGTCGACGAACTGGTCCGCGACACCGGATCGATGGTGGGCGTCGCCCTCTTGTCGCGGCGGGCGCTCCCGCTCCGTCTGGCCAAGCCGAGGCACTCCGGGCGTCTCGTCGAGCTCGGCATCGGCGACCTGGCGTTCGATGCATCGGAGTGCAGCGATCTCGTCGCCCGCGCCGCCGGGCGAAACGTGTCGACCGACGAGGTCGACGGGCTGTTGACGGCGACCGAGGGCTGGCCGATGGGGATCGCCACCCTGGTGAGCGGCGGAGACCCCGGCGACGGCACCGTAGGAATCGAGCGGCCGTTCCGCTCGCCGAACGCGCTTCGGGAGTATCTCCGGGAGGAGGTGCTCGCACCGCTCGCAGAACCGTTGCGAACGACGCTGCTCTGCTCGGCCGTCCCGCGCCGCCTGACGCCGGCGGTCGCTGTTGCGCTCGACCTCCCCGACGACCATCTCGCCGGAGCCGGCACCCGCGGGCTGTTCCTCCAACGTCTCGCCGGCGGATCGAACGCGGACGGATGGTCCTACGCCTATCACCCGCTGTTCCGCGAAGCGCTGCTCGACCAGCTGAGCGCCGACCTCACCGACGCCGAGATCCGTGACGTCCACCGGCGCGTCGCTCCCGCCGTCGCAGCGCACGACCCCGTCGAAGCGATCGAGCACCGGCTCGCCGCACAGGAGTGGTCGAGCGCCATCGACGCGATCGTCGCCGAGACGGGTGCGTCGGCCTCGATGTCGACGGCGCTCGTGCGCGGATGGCTCGACCAGCTCCCCGACAGTCACCGTGCCGACGCCCGAGTCGATCTGATGCTGGGCCACCTCGCCTGGGCCGACGGCCGCTTCGACGTCGCCATCGAGCACCTCCGAGCAGGCCTCGCCGCCGGTCCCGCAGCCGACGTCGACCGTCAGATCGAATGGTGGGCTCGCTTCCGACTCGTCGACTGTCTCGGCATGATCGGCCGGCCCGACGACGGGGTGCCCGTCGTCGACGGCTTCGACCGACCCGACGTCCGAGCGGCCGGCCCGATCGCCGCGGCGGCAGCGTTGTACGCCGCACACGGCATCGCATCGGCCGGTCGGCCGGCCGACGCACTCGATCTGGCCGCGCGGGTGAACGACCTGCCCGAGGCGGACAGGGTCGCACCGATCGATGCGCTGCTTCGCGCGTACATCGACGTCCCGGCCGGGAGGCTCGCCGAGGCCGCGGACCGAACGCTCGCCGCCTACCGCCAGGTGGAACACGACGACCCCCTGAGCATGCGGCTCAATTTGATGGCAGCACACGCCACGGTGCTCGGTGAGCAGGGTCACCGAGATCAGGCGTTCGAGTGGTGGGAGCGTCAACGGGTGCAGGCCGAGCGGGCGCTGCTGGTCGCTCGGGTCGACACGATCCGGGGGTTGCAGGCGATGTTGCTCGCGCAGTCGGGGCGCTCGTCCGACGCCGAGAACCTCCTGGCCCTCCGCGACCCCACCGGGACGTGGGCCGATCAGTCGGCGTACGTCGCTCGGGCACTCCTCGCAGCCGCCGACGGCGACCGAGCCTCGACGATCGCTGCGGCACAGCACGCCATCGCCGCCGCGTCGGTCGGCCCACCGCTCTACCGATGGTCGACGCTGATCGAGGTCGTGCCGGCGCTCGTCACCGTCGGTGCCCACGAGCGGGCAGCAACGGTGCTCGACGCCGCCGCTGCGCTCGTCGACGACTGCTACCCCGGTGCGACGGGTCGCCACCTCGTGGCCCGGACCACGATCCGCCGGGCGGCGCTGGCCATCGCCGGCGGCGACATCGATCAGGCGTCCGAGCTCGTCGCCGACGGCCTGCGCAACGCAGGAGAGACGGCCCCCGACATCGTCCGGTTGGAATGGGGCGAGATCGGACCGGCGGTCTCCACCGCGCTCGAGAACGGCACGCTGTCGCCCGCTGCCACGATCGAGTGCCTCTGGACCGCCTTCCCCGACGGCGCCGCGCTCGTCGAGCTGGCCTCACACCCCGTCGCCGCCGTCCGTCGCTCGGCGTTCCGTCCCGCCCTCGCGTCGGGCAACCCCACCGCTCGTGCGGTCGTCACGCACGCCGTCGACGACGCCGACCCGACGGTGGCCCGTTCGGCCGCCGACGCCGTCGCACTCGTCGCGATGTCGCCGCCTCCGCGCCGGTTCGAATCGCTCGGCGGGTTCCGGATCCGGCGTGGCGGTTGGAGCACCGACGACGGATCGTGGACTCGGCCCGCCGATGCCCGGCTGGTTCGCTTCCTGCTCGTTCACGGCGAGACACCGGTGCCCACCGATCTGCTCTTCGACGCTCTGTGGCCCGACCTCGACAGCCAAGGGGCCCGACGCAGCCTGCAGGTGTCGGCGTCGCGGGTCCGCAAGCTGCTCGACGACCCGGGCCCGTCGCCGAGCATCATCGACGCCGGCCCCGACACGTACCGGCTGCGACTCAGCGAGGGCGACGTCCTCGACTGGCAACAGTTCGAGCGAGCGGCCGCCGCCGCGCTCGACGCCACGACACCGTCGCTGCGCCTGCTCGAGCATGCCCACTCGCTCTGGGGAGGCGAGCCGTTGCCCGAGGAGCGCTACTCGGATTGGGCGGCCAGTTGGCGGGCGCGTCTCGTCGACCGATGCGTCGACGTCCTCGTCGCACTCGTCGGTGTGCACAGCGATCGCGACGACCACGCAGCCGCGATCCGCATCGCGCGCGAGCTCGTCGACATCGATCCGTACGACGAACGCTCCCACCGGCTCCTCATGGCGGCACTGGCCCGGAGCGGTCGGCGCGGACAGGCCTTGCGCCAGTTCCTCGTGTGCCGACGGATGCTGCTGGAAGACCTCGGCGTCGAGCCCAGCGCCGCCACCTCAGCGCTTCGCGGGAAAATCCTCGACGGCGGCCCCCTCTGATCGACAGCGCTCGATCGTCGCACCCACCAGGTCGAGATCGGCGACGCTGATGACCTCACCGGTCGCCACCACCTCGACCCACACGGTCTCGTCGGACGTGAGATGGACGATGAACGTCGACCGATCTGCCATTGCCGACTCCTACCGGAGGTCGCTCATCAACGACTGATCGCCGGGTCCGCGTGCATCACTCCGTTCGGCGATAACGCGCCGATGAGCCACGATTCGTACCGTCGAGCGCCTATGTCGAGGAATGGGTGGGCGCGACGTCGGGCGGACGCGACGAACAGGTCGACGACCCGCAGCCGGTCGCGGCGAGTGGGCCGATGGGGTGTCACGGCCATGGTGGCCGTGTCGGGCGTCCTGCTCCTCACCCCGGCCCTGCGCGCCGATTCGCAGTCGCCGCCCGACGGCGTCGCCGCTGCTTTCGAACGAGCCCGCGATTCGGGCTCCTATGCGTTCACCAGCGATGTCGAGGCCGTCACGGCGCCGGTGCCCTCGGCCCTGACGGCGGGTACGTCGAGTCACACCGACTATCTCCACCTCGAGGGGACGACCGATCTCGATCGTTCCGAGTCGGAGTTCGCGTTGTGGGCGAACTCGTCGGGCGCGTACCCCGACGACGCTTCGGTCGGGTTCCGTCTGACGGACGGCGCGACGTACCAGCGGACCGGTACCGGATCGTGGGAGAAGTCGTCGACGGCGGCACCCGGTTTCGCACCAGAGGGCGACCAGCTCGGCTTCCTGCACGGTGCGACGAACGTCGTCGATCTCGGACTCGCACCCGGTGTCGACGCACGCCGCTACGCCTTCGATCTCGACGGCGCGGCCTTCGCCGCCTCCATGGCCCACGAGCTCTCGTCGTCGTTGCAGGACCACGGTGGCGCGTCGGCAGGCATGGCAGTGGCGATCCCGGCGCACTACCGAGACATGACCGGCTCGGGGGAGCTGTTGGTCGACAACTCGACCGGTCTGCCCATCCGCACCGAGCTGTCGGTTCGGTTCCCGCCGGTGGACGACTCGGTCGTGACCGCCGTCCTCCGCACCGACTTCTCGCGGTTCGGGTACGCCGAGTCGACGCCGCCGGCGATCGCCGATCGACTCGTGGTGCAGCCGCTGACGACCGGAGCGTCTCTCGTCCCCGTCGTGCTGCTCGCCGCCGGGATGCTCGTGTTCTGCCGACGCCATCCCGACCGGACGCGATCGGCGGTGGCCGTCGCGGTGGTCGTCGGTCTGTTGCTCACCGATCCGCTCGCGCCCACGTCGACGGCCGCCGGCGACACCCCTGCGAGCGGCGGTGCCGACGATTCGACGCCGACTACCGACGACGCCGGGATCGCCGAACTCGCCCGCCAGGTCCAACTCGACGGCGTCCTCGCCGTCGACCCACACCTCGACCGGATGGCGGGCGTCGATCGGCCGTCGCAAGCCGGCGGGGTCGACTCCGACGGAGACGGGGTACCCGACGACGAGGAGCAGGAACTCGGGACCGATCCGCTGGAGCAGGACACCGACGGTGACGGCCTCGACGACGACGAGGAGATCCAGATCGGCACCGATCCGCTCCGCGACGACACCGACGGCGACGGTCACCTCGATCTGGCCGAGGTCGAGGGGTTCGCGCTGCCGGGAGGAGCCACGGTCTGGTACCCGGATCCCAACAAGGCCGACAGCAACGACGACGGGATCCCCGACTCGATCGAGTGGGACGTCACCGAGAGCGGCTCACCGGCCGACACCGACGGTGACGGCGTCCCCGACCTGTTCGACACCGACAACGACGGCGACGGTGTCCCGGACCACCGCGACCTGTCGCCGTTCACGGCGGCGACTCCCACGTTCGACGACGAGCATCCACTGGCACTCACGCTCGACGGCCTGACCCCCGGTGGTCTGACGATGTTCGTCGAGTTCCAGCTCCGCCCGGCGAACCCCGACCACCTCCGCGCCGCGCTCCGGCCGCTCGACTGGCCGAACGACGCGCTGGGACAGATCCGCGACGTCAACCACGGCCGTGACGACCTCAGCTTGGTGCCGATGCTCGAGATCGGCTTCCCCACCGGTGCCTCCGTCGTACCCGACGAGGATGCACTCAGGCCCTATTCGGTGCGGCTCGACGACCCGGACGACCCCGAGCGTGCCTACGTGCCTCTGAGCTTGATCACCGACGAGCGAACGGGTGAGCGGGTCGCGTTCGGCGGCCGCATGCCGTATCGGACGCCCGAGGCCGGCTGGCCCTGGGGTGATGCCCATGACGTCCGCCTCGTGTGGACCGTGCGCGTCGACAACGACATCACCTGCACGCCGGAGGATCCCGACCCGCTCCCGGCCGACCCCGACGTGCCGACCGACTCGGTGTGCGGTGCCGACGGCTACCGCTACGACCAGCCCCAGGTGGTGCACACCTACGCCGGCGATTGGAACCTCACCGGGCTCCAGGTCAGCGAGGAACACGGCGCACAGACCGCGCTGATCCACGAGGACCCCGCGGTCGACGACGACGTCTACGAGAACGGACCGACCTGGGCGCTGGCCGACGTGCTCAGCGAGCGCCTGCTCACCGCCGTGCCCGACTCCGGCGGCGAGGACGTCTACGTGTTGGAGGTCGACGGGCTGGCGACCCGATTCGACCACGCGTCGGCGACGACGCTCGACGGTCGCTACGGACTGCCCGATGTGTTCTCGGTCGAGGAGCGAACCCACGCGACGTTCGACGAGGCCATGCGTGCCGTCACCGAGGACATCTACGACCGGGTGCTGCCGCGCTACGGCTCCCCCGACGCGTGGAACCCCACCACCTCACCGATGCCGTTGGTGATGACGGCGTACACCTCGGACACGCGGACGGTCAGCATCGACGAGGTGAGCGTCGGGGACGGTCGGGTCGGATGGTCCGGACACGACCTGCGCGTCGATCTGGTCCCAGGGGTCGAGCGCGCCCGAATCGGAGGAATCACCTGGAGCTCGTACTGCGGTGGCAGCGCGGCCTCTCCGGTCTGGTCACGCTGTTCGATCGAGCAGGTCGGCGACCGGCTCCAAACGCAGTACGCCGACATCAACGTCGACCCGGACGACCCGACGCAGCTCCACGACCCTTCGGTCGACGGTCCGCTCGATCCCGACATCGCGCTGGGGCAGGACGTCGTGATGATGGGCTACTACCTCGGGGTCGCCAACGGCATCAGCACGGTCCTGTCCCTGACCGACGCGGGCGGAACCACGACCAACATCGCCCCCTACGAGCCCGAGAGCGACGAAGACCTTCGGGCTCGCGTGAACGGGGGTGTCCGCGCAGCCAAGACCGCCGCACAGATGGTGCACTTCAAGTACCTCGAGAACACACTCCCGTACCTGAAGCGGTCGCTGTCGACCAAGGCGCATGCCGCCGCCAAGGTCTACCGACTGATGGGTGACCGGGGGACCCTCTCGACGCTGCGGCGCGCCGTTCGGAACGACCTCCTCGCCGGTGCGGTGGTGGCCGGCGCCGTCGCCGTCGGTGTCGCCGTCGCCTTCGCGCTCGACGGCGACCCCGACGCGCAGATCGCGCTCGGTGTGGCGGCGTCGGTCGCCGGCACGGTCGCCTCGCTCACCGTCTTCGTCCCGTTCGCCAACGTGGCACGGGCCGCGCTCCCGCTCGGACAGACCATGGTGGGGCTGGCGACGTCCAGCTCGAAGGTGCTGGGGATCACCACCGCGGCGACCGCCATCGGCACGGTGCTCGTGCTGGGTGTCACCTGGGGGTTCTTCATCGCCGAGATGGTCGGCAACGGGATCGTGGCCGGAACCCCGGCGTTCAACGCTGCGCTCAGCACCGTGTTGGCGACGTCGATCTTCATCGTGCTGCTCGCCGTCCTCACCGTGACCGTCGCCGGCGCCTTGCTCGTGGCGGTCGTCTCGGCGATCGACGGCATCCTCAGCCTGATCTGCGAGGTCGGCTCGGACGACGATCGTGACCGGTTGACCGTCGACGACCAGTGCTTCACCATCGGCGGCAGCATCATCGGGGTCGTCGCCGACTTCCTGTACACCTACCGGCCGCTGGTCGACCTCGACCGAGACGACCTCGTCTCGGTCACGGTGCCCGACGACGAGCCGCTGTTCCGCCTCAGTGACCCCAGTCGGGGCTACGTCGTCGGCAACCGGTTGGACGTCGCGCTCGACGTGACGTCCAACATCCGACACGTCCGACCGGACAACGTCTTCGCCGTGAAGCCGCGCTACCTCTCCGCCCACAATCTCACGTCGGCGTCGTTCGAGTACTCGGTGACGTCGCCGGACCCGGACACCGACACGCTGTCCGCGAGCCTCGGCGACATGCGGGCCGAGTGGGAAACGCCGTCCTCGTTCGACGACGGGTACTTCTGGGCGACCCTCCAGAAGACGTCGGCGACCCGACGCGTCCGGGCACCCGGCGCGATCACCTTCGCCGACGCCGGCGTCGGCCGACCGTTCCAGTACCACCTGAACATGGCCTACGCCGTTCCGACGCTCGAGTGCTGGATCCCGTACATCTCGATCGAGAACTGCGACATCGAGCCCTTCACCGGTTCGAACGTCAGCTCGTTCGACCCCGTCCACTTCGACGTCTTCCCGGCGACGATCGACGAGTTCCTCGCCACCACCGCGACCGACAGCGGACATCGCTTCGCATGGGACCCGGCGTTCGCGACGATGACCGACTTCGACGGTGACGGCCTGCGCTCCGCCGCCAGTGGCGGACTCGACCCCGACGACACCGCCTGGGACACCGACGGGGACGGACTGAGCGACGACTACGAGCTCGCGCAGCGCGAGCGCGGCGTGGCCATCTCACCGACGAGTGGCGACACCGACGGTGACGGGCTGTCCGACGCCGACGAACTCCGGTACGGGACCGACCCTGCCGTCGTCGACTCCGACCGTGACGGGCTGTCCGACGCCGAGGAGATCGAGGGGTGGGAGATCACCCTCGACCGGACCGGACGAACGGTGCCGGTGACGTCCGACCCGCTGGCCCCCGACACCGACCTCGACGGCATCGACGACGAAGCCGAACGGTTCCTCGCCGACGACGGACAGCTCGACGAGAACGACCGGGCCTTCCATCCCCGATCCTCGAACGTGCCACCCATGTCCGTGTCGATCACCTCGGACGCTCCCGGCGGCTTCGTCCGTCCCGGAACATCCGTCGAGTTCGAGACCGCCGTCGAAGCCGGCGTGCCGCTCGGCCCGAGCGTGCTCGACATCGACACGCCCGTCGACGATCCGCTGCCCGTCCTCGTCGATTTCGACCCCGACACCTTCGATACCAGCCAGACCGTCGTCCGGACCGACCAACTCGATGTGTGGCCCGATGCCGTCGGCACCATCGAGATCGGAGCCGTCGCGAGCGGCCGTCTCATCCAGGACCCGCTCCCGCCCGACCTCGATCTCACCAGCCGCACGGCCATGGAGTCATCGCACCCGTATGCCTCGGTGGCGGTCACCCCGATGCGCGCCGACACCCAGAACAGCTTCGCCATGGTCGACGAATCCCACGACGGGCAACGATTCGGGTCGGTGTGGCCCCGCGTGCCGGGCACGGGCTTCGACCCGACCCTCGAACTCGACCGCGACACGGACACGACGGTGGACCCTCCGCGCGACGACTGGGCCCAGCGCAAGAACGGCGGCGTCACCACCGCGTGCACCGACGACGCCGACTGCATGACGGTGTGGCCGATGGCCCAGAACTGTATGGCGTTCACCGTGAACTCGATCACCGTGAACGACGCGAGCGACCAGAACGGCGACCTCGAGATCGGCGTCTACCTCAACCGAACCTCCGCCGGGTTCCACCTCTCCGAGTTCGAACAGCTCTGGCACTCGGTGGCCGACGGTCCAGGGTCGCTGAACGACGGGTCAACCACAACGATCAACCGTCAGACCGATCTGTGCGGCTTCGGGTATGTGGGTTTGGTGGAGACCGACGGTGAGGATCGAGCCGACCTCGTCGACTGCGACAGCAACCCGCCCGAGTCGACCAACTGCAAGCCGCTCCTGCACCGGCATCCCTCCGGCCAGCTCGGTCTGCTGGAACTCGCGTTCGGGTCGGTCGACGGCCCCGGTACCTACGACGCGACGTTCGAGTTCCCGGGGTGCCCCAACAACTGCGACGAAGTGGTCGTCAACTACACACTGAAGGCCGGCGTCGCCGCCGTGAACGGTCAGGAGGATCGACTCGCGGCGGCCATCACCGACGGGGTGACGAGCATCTCGCGGTCGCAGTTCGGCATCCGCGGCGTCGGCCCGACGGTGCACGATCTCGCCCCGGCGATCGCCAGTGACGGCGACCGATTCTTCGTCGTGTGGACCAGCACCACCGATCGCGCCGACGGTCGGGTCGACGTCCACCTCCTCGGCCAACGCTATGACCGCACCGGCACACCGGACGGCGGCGTGCAAACACTCGAAGCGCCGTTCGTCCAGGACCGGTCCGACCCAATCCCGATCCTCGACGTCGCCTGGGCCCGCGGGCGCCGACCCGTGATCGTCACCGCCGGCAGTGTGCCGTCGGGAGCGAACTGGACCACCGTCAAGTCGTTGTCGTGGAGCTCGAGCGCGACCGCCGAGGTCGATGTCGCCATCGATACGCAGACAGGAGTGGCGACCGCCGTCCATCACGACTTCGACGGTGTGTGGGCCACCTGGTTCCAGGCCGACGCCGACCAGGTCTCGGCAGCGCTCGGCACCCGACGGGTGATCATGCTCGGCGCCGGCAACGCGAACGAGCTCGCGACTCCGGTGGTCGCACGGATCCCCGGGTCCGGTGGCTGGCTGATCGGCACTCGGTACGTCGGTCCCGACAACGCCGACCTGCTCGTCGGGCGTTTCTCCGACGCCTACTTCCTCACGACGCAGTCGCCGCGGGGGAATCCGACCGGCCCTGCGACGCCCGGGGAACTCGTCAGGCTCGACGCCGACTTCGCGGTCGGCCACTCGCTCGCCTGTGCGTCGGGCGACTCGACGCCGGTCGTCGATCTGCGCTTCGACGATCTGCCCGGCGCGACCGAGTTCGTCGACTCCTCGCGTCTCGGGAACCATGCGATGAACTCATCGGGTTCGCTCCCGGCGGCCGGGCTCGCCCCGTCCCCTGCGACGAACTCCGACTTCGCGGCACTCCTCCATACACCGGATCGTCTCGAACTGCCGAACCCGGCCGGAGAAGCCGTGACCCTGTCGATCTGGTTCCGGAGCGACCCCGATTCGAACCCGATCGTCCGCACGCTGACGATCCGTGACTCGCAGGCGAGTCAGTTCTTCGACATCAGCGGCGACCGTGTGACCTGGCAGGCGGGCGGAATCGGCCGGAGCGAGTTCGGCAACAGCATCGACCGCATCCGACCGTGGGACGGCGAGTGGCACCACATCGTCGTCACGCGGACGGAGGCCGGCACCGGGTCGATCACCGTCGACGGGCAGCCCTGGGTCGACGGATTCGCGATGGGGACACCCGACCCGGCCGCTCTCGGGATCAGTGGCGACGGCGTCCTGATCGACGACTTCACCATGTTCGATCGGGCGCTCGCGCCCGGCGAGATCGCGGCACTCACGAACCGCACGCCGCTCGACCGCTGCATCCTCGTCGGCGTCGAGGGAGTCGACACCGGCGACGCCGACCGGTTCCCATGGGCCGAACTCACGCTCACGCCGCACGACCCGGTCGCCCTGCTGCGAGCGTCGGCACAGCTCGAACTCCGAGTCGACGGCGCCCTGCCCGACGTGTCGGTTGCACCGCTGCCCGACACCGTGCCCGGTGGCTCCGAGAGCCTTCCCGGCACCTTCATCCTGAGTGGCGGCGTGACCGATATCGGTGCCGGCGTCGTCAGCGTCGAGGTCAGCGTGGACGACGGACCGTTCCACGCCGCCGAGGGACTCGACACCTGGTCGTACGCGCTGCCCGTGGACGACGGACCGTCTGTCGTCCGCGTGCGGGCCACCGACGCCGTCGGCAACGTGGGCACCGTCCGACGGACCGTCGTCGCCGACGGCGTCGCGCCCGAGGTCGCCCTCGACGCCGTGCCGGCCACGCCGATCGCGCCCGACACCGACCCGTCGACTGGAGCACCGGTCGTCTCGCTGACCGGCTCAGCGGAGGACGCAGCATCCGGCATCGCCGACGACGGCGTCGAGGTCCAACTCGTGCCCGCACCCTCGACCGACACCGCGACCGAGCACGACTGGCAGCCGGCGACATTCGACGGCGAGCGGTGGCAGATCGACTACCGCTTCTCCGCCACGGCGATCGACGTGTCCGGCCCGTGGGACGTGCGGGTGCGCGCCACCGACGCCGTCGGGAACGTCTCCCTCCACGACCAACCCGCTGCCGTCGTCCACCTCGACGCCAACGCACCCGAGGCGGCCGTTGGCGAGCGGGACGCGGCCCGGCGGGTGATCGCCGGCGGCGACGTGCTCCAGCTCGCCGGTGAGGTGACCGATGCCGACGGCGCCGGTGTCACGACGGTCGAGATCTCGTTCACCCCGCTGGACACCCTGCTCGCCCTGCCCGACGGCGCCACCGTCGACGACCTCCCCGAACCGCCGACCTGGACCCCGGTCGACCTGGCTGAGTCGGGTCCGGGCGTCACCGAGACGACGTGGACCTTCGACATCGGCGACGACCTGGAGGACTCGTACCAGATCGACGTGCGCGCCACGGACGCACTCGGCAACCGAGCCGTACGCCCGAATGTCTGGAGGGGAGTCATCGACACCACGGCTCCCCGCCTGGTGTCCAGCGCGACACCCACCGGGTCGACGCACACAGGCGGTACCCGGTTCGAGGTCCGCTTCGACTGCGAGGCGACCGACCTGTTCCTCGACCCCGACTCGTTCGACTGCGACGGCGGCTCGACCGCACCACCGATTCGGGTCCATCGCACCGACGCAGCGGTCCAAGCCGAGTTCCCCGACCTTCCTCTGCTCGAGCAGATGACGACCACCTTCACCCGATGGGAGCGCGGCCCGCAGACCGACGTCCACGTGGCGGCGTGCGACGTGTTCGGCAACTGCACCACCATCGACGACGTCGTCGACGGCGGCAGCGTGGCCGCAGACCTGAACGCAGCGATCGCATCCCCGACCGAGGGTCGCCACGTCGCCACCGACGGCCCGATCGACGTGGCCGTCGTCGCCGACGCCGCCGCTTCGATCCGGTCGTTGGTCGTGACCGTCGACGGCATCGAGGTCGAACGCCGCGACTTCGCCGATGGGGAGATCACCAGCTTCGCCGACCTGATTCCGGTCGACGTCGCCGGAGGGCATCACACCCTCGAACTCACGGTCGAGGACTGGGTCGGCGCCACGGCGACGGCGACGCCGGTGTCCTTCTTCGCCGACACCCAGGTGCCGGACGTCTCGTTCGACTCGTCCCCGATCACGACGGACGACACCTGGGGCCTCGGCAGCGACGTCATCAGGTTCGACGGCGACGTCTCCGACGACGGGACCATCGCCTCGGTCGAGATCAAGGTCGACGACGGTGACTGGACCGACGTGATCGTCGATGCAAGCGGCTGGCGCGGCGCACTGGCCGTACCCGACGCCGATGGGTCGGCGCTCCGGGTACAGGTTCGGGCCAGCGACCTCGCCGGCCGGTCGATGACGGTTTCGGAGTCGGCGACCGTCGATCTCGATCCGGACGACCCGAACTTCGAACGCCCCGACACGACGATCGTCAGCGGTCCGCCCGGAACGACGAACTCGACCGACGCGACGTTCGAGTTGGACAAACTCGCAGGCAGCAACGAGGTCGTCGCGGCGACGTGCAGTCTGGACGGCAGCGACCCGGAGCCGTGCCCGGACCACTGGACGGTCCACGGACTCAGCAGCGGCGACCATCGCGTCGAGGTGGCAGCGGTGGACTCCTCGGGGTACGCGGACCTCACTCCCGCCAGCTGGGAGTGGACGGTGACGCCGTCGGGTCCGCAGGTCGAGTTCGGTACCCCGCCGGAGGACCCGACGACCGAACGGACGGCGACGTTCTCGTTCTCGTCCGAGCCCGGATCAACATTCGAGTGCCGTCTCGACGGTGCCGACTTCGAGCCGTGTTCGTCGCCGACCAGCGTCGACGAGCTCGCCGACGGCCCGCACCGCTTCGAGGTCCGCTCGACTGTGGCGGGCACCACCGGCACCGCGACACCACACGTGTGGACGGTCATCGACGCATCCCCCGTCGCCGACGACCAGCATGTGGTCTACGGCAACGCTCCCACCGGAACCCCGATCGCCCTGTCGGCCACCGATACCGACCCCGTCACCTATCGGATCGTCGACGGGCCGAAGCACGGGATCCTCGAAGGTGCCGGACCGGATCGCACCTACCGGCCGGTCACCGACTTCGACGGGACCGACGAGTTCACCTTCCAGGCGTTCGACGGCGACCAGTGGTCGAACATCGCAACGGTGACCCTCGAGTCGGGTTCGACGCTGACGTGGCCCGAACCCGCCGCCATCGTCTACGGCACGCCGCTGTCCGATGACCAGCTCGCTGCCGGTGCACCCGTTGCCGGCACCGTCACCTACGTGCCCGACGCGGGCACGACCCTGCCTGCCGGCACGCACACCCTGACGGCCACCTTCGTGCCCGACGACGACGCCTATGCGCCGGCCACGGCCAGCGTCACCATCGACGTCACGCCACGTCCACTGCAGATCACGGCATCGTCGGTGTCGCACTCAGCCGGCACCGCACCACCCGCCGTCAGCCCGATCTTCGGGGAGTTCGCCCCCGGCGACGCCGCAGCCGACCTCGACCTCGCCCCGACCTGCTCGTCGACGAGCTCCGACACCAGCCCGGTCGGTTCCTACGTGTCGCGCTGCACGGGTGCGAGCGACCCCGACTACGCCATCGTCTACGTCGACGGGGTGGTGACGGTGACGTCGCCGGAGTCCGAACTCGACGCCGCTGCCCGCTACGTCCCGCTCGACCCGGCCCGCCTCTTCGACACCCGCCCCGGCGAGACCGCAGCCGGACCGAAGGGGGCCGTCGGACCCGACGCCTCGATCGACGTCCAAGTGACCGGATCGGTCGGGGTCCCCGACGATGCGGTCGCGGTCGTCATGAACGTCACGGCCACCAACGCAGCCGGCCCCGGCTACGTCACCGTCTACCCCGGTGGCGAGGAGCGACCGATGGCTTCATCGATCAACATCGTCGCCGCCGGTCAGACACGCCCGAATCTCGTGACGGTGCCGGTCGGCGCCGACGGCACGGTCAGCCTCTACTCGCTCGATGCCGTCGACCTCCTGGCCGACGTCGTCGGCTACTACGTCGACGCCGACGCTCCGGTCGCCGCCGGCCGATTCGTCCCACTCACCCCCGAGCGGTTCTTCGACACCCGACCCGGCACCGACGCACCGGGCCCGAAGGGCAAGATCGCACCCGGCGGGTCGATCGACGTTCCCGTGCTCGGCGTGGGATCGGTGCCCGACACTGGTGTGGCGGCGGTCGTGATCAACGTGACGGGAACGCTGTCGGACGCGCCGGGCCACCTCACCGCCTATCCGACCGGGATCGATCTGCCCGGCACCTCGACCGTGAACTTCGACGCGGCGGGAACGACCGCACCGAACCTCGCCATCGTGCCGATCGGAGACGACGGCGCGATCACGATCTACTCGTCCCACGGTGCACACGCACTCGGCGACGTCACGGGCTACATCACCGGGCCTGAAGCGGAGCCCTCGGTGGCCGGCCTCTTCGTGCCGATCGTGGCCGAGCGCACCTTCGACACGCGAGCGTCCGAACCGGTGCCCGGACCGAAGGGCCAGGTCGCCGGTGGCGACTCGATCGACGTGCAGTTCGCCGGCGTCGGGACCATTCCGACCGACGCCGCGTCGGTCGTGCTGAACGTCGCCGGCATCGGGAGCCGGCCCGGCCACTTGACGGCGTGGGAACGCGGTCCGGCCCAGCCGACCGCCTCGACCCTCAACTTCGTCGAGGTACCGGTGGACGTCCGGGCCAACGCCGCGATGCTGCAGCTCGGCGTCGGCGGTCAGATCAGCTTCTTCACCCTCGAGGAGTCACACATCCTCGGCGACACCGTCGGCTACCACCTCGGCCCCCGCTGACCAGCGGAATGCGGACTCCTGGTGGACTACATCGCCTGTGCGTCCACCGGTGGACCCGAAGGCGATTACATCGACTGGGCGTCCGGGCCGGCGTCGGGGGCGGGCGTGCCGGCGAACCGGTGGCCGGCGGTCAGGTGAGTTCGGCGACGACCTCGGGCGGGGCCTGGACGAGCTCGATCAGCACGCCCTCTCCGCTGCGGGGTGTCTCGTCGTTGCCCTTCGGGTGGAGGAAGCACACGTCGTAGCCCGACGCACCCTTGCGGATGCCGCCCGGCGTGAACCGCATGCCCTGCTCGGTCAGCCACTCGACGGCGGCGGGCAGATCGTCGATCCACAATCCGACGTGGTTGAGTGTCGGCACGTGGACCTTCGGCGAGCGCTCCGGATCGAGCGGCTGCATCAGGTCGATCTCGACCGCGTGCGGGCCCGAGCCGAGCCGCAGGATGTCCTCGTCGACGTTCTCCGACTCGCTCACGTAGTCGCCGACCTTCTCGATGCCGAACAACCCCGACCACAGGCCGGTCAGCGCTCCTTTGTCGAGCCCACCGATGGCGATCTGCTGGATCCCGAGCACCTTGAACGGTCGTGTCATGACCCCGATGTTGCCACCCGTCGGCGTCGACGTGCCATTCGCCCAACCGATCACCCGCCGCTGCGGTGCGGAGAGCGGTCAGCTCCCTGCCGGCGCCACCGACACGGCGGTTGGCGACACGTTGGTTGCCGACGCCGAGCACCGCCAGCAGTCCGGATCGCCCTCCAGGGGAACGAGGTGGACGGCGTGCCGCCACGGTCGTGTCATGACGGACGGTCGGTCGTCGCACCGAACGCCGATCTCGCTGGCACCGGGGAACCGTGTCCGGACCATCGAGACGGTCGCGTCGTGGAGGCCGAACCTCGGATCGGCATCGTCGTGGACGACCACCCGGTCACCGGTGCGGAGTGCGTTCCACTGGAACTCGAGCATCACGACACCTCGCTTTCGGCTCGCTCGATGGCGCTCGCACGGACGGCCGGGTCGATCCGGTCGGTCGGGACGACGACGTCACGGTGGACGGTCTCTGGCATGGCACGCTCCTCGCATCTCGTCGTCGAGTCGGTGCGTCGGGCGTAGGTCGAACGACCGTCCAGCTCACGAACACGGCGCCTGACATCAACCTACACCCTTCGACGAACCGGCGTCGTCGAAAGGGGCTACAGTGCTGCTTCTCGGGATGAGTCGCCTCGTCTGGGCAGGACGGCCAGCAGTGCCAGTCGCTCGGTGCAGGCCCGACGCCTCGGCCGAGCCGTCAAGGTTCGAGGAGTCACCATGTCCATCCTTCCGTCCACCGACCCGGTCGCTGCCGGGCGTCCCGACATCGGCCCCGACGAGGTCGGGGCCGCGGCCGCGGCCCCGACTCCTGCCGCTCCCATCACACTCATCGGCTACCCGTGGGTGATGGTCCGGCGAGCGGCGACCGATCGGATCGCCGCATGAACCGGCTCGACTGGAACGCCCTGCAGGTCGGCGATCGCGTCCTCGTCCACGACGAGACCGACGCCCGTGCGCCGCTGCTCCCCGGACGCGTCACGCGGGTCGAGA